>NZ_CM001976.1:2711336-3011336 GCF_000406145.1 Dickeya dadantii NCPPB 898
ACGCCCGGTTATCCGGGCGTTTTCTTTTGGCGAGCGAAAGATCAACGGCTGCGTTTAGCGTGTCTCTCGCGATTATCCTGACGAGCCTGGTCGGATTTTTTAAGCGACACATAACAGGCACCGGCGCCGCCATGAAACGGTTGCGCGGTACAAAAGGCTTGCACGGCGTCAAACTGCTGCAACCAACGGAACAGGTAATTGCGCACGACATTGGCGTGTGATTTTTCATGACGACTTTTGCCATGAATAATCAGTAGATTACGCAAGTTATCCTTCTGAGCCTGCAACATGAACGCAAACAAATGCTGCCGACAGGTATCAACCGGCTGACGGAGTAGGTTGAGGCTGGCATCCAGCGGATACTTTCCCTGCCGCAGTTTATCCACCACGCCTTGCTGAATACCTTCCCGCCTGAACTCCAGCGGAATTTCGCATGAAAACAGATCGAGAAAACCGGTGATAAGAAAATTATCCGGCTCTGTTTCATCGATGTGGGGAAGGACGGTTTTCGCCGAGACGGGCTTAAGATGAACGACGGTAGTGGACGGCTTCAGCGGTTTGACATCGTCCATGGCATCCAGAAACAGCATTTTTTCATCAGGATTCATCATGTCACTCGCGTTTATCCAAACCACCCGCCTACTATAACGGGAGTACGGTGAAATATCACCTTGCCGGTCACAGTGTAAAAACGCGGTGAGTCTCCTCACCGCGCGGTAGTTTACCGGTTATATTCCGGATTTATCCGGGAAGCCGCCGGTATCTGGCGCCCCATCAGGCTCAACTTCAGATAGGTTCTCCCGTCCTCAGGCAGCCATTACGATATGGCTAAAGGCGATATTGCGCGGGCGGGTTTCAACTCCCCCCGTTTTCTCCATAAAAATGTATGTATGCGCACGTGCTCCCGATGAGAGCGTGACCTCAATCTTTTCATTATTCTCATCGCTAAATGCAATGATCCCTTCTGTCGGTGTGCCATATTCATTAATGAAACGGTGTTTGTGAGATCGGAGTTCATCCGCTTGCACTGAACCTAAGGCTCGCCCCGCATCCGCCCCGCGCCCATCATCCCAGCCACGAATAAATTCGCCGCGCAGATCCGGCAGGACGCCGCCGGGGTACGCCAGCGCCAGTTTGGGGAAGGCGTTTTTGTCGAACGCCTGACCGTTGCATTTCAGTCAGCCGGCCGGCGGCGTCGCCTGCGGCCAGGGCAGCGGGATGCCGGCCAGGTCGGCGCTTTTCAGTACGTCGCTTAAACCCAGGTTTGCGAGAAGACCTGAGGATACATACAATCAGCCTTTTCAGGAGGTTAGGTTATGCTTATTGGCTATGCCCGGGTATCCACCAGCGATCAAAATACCGAATTGCAGAAAAACGCGCTGGTTGGCGCAAATTGTGAACTGATTTTTGAAGATCAGGCCAGCGGTAAAAACGCCAGACGGCCGGGGCTGAAACGGGCATTACGCAAGCTCAAACGCGGCGACACCTTGATCGTATGGAAGCTGGACCGGCTGGGCCGCAGCGTGCGGGACCTGATTACCATGGTGTCGGACCTGCAGGGGCGTGGCATCCACTTTCGCAGCCTGACCGATGCGATTGATACCTCAACGCCGGCCGGCCGCTTCTTTTTCCATGTGATGAGCGCATTGGCCGAGATGGAGCGAGAACTGATCGTCGAACGCACCCGCGCCGGGCTGGCGGCCGCCCGGGCAGCGGGCCGCATCGGCGGTCGTCGGCGCATCATGACGCCAGACGCCATCGAACACGCCAGAACGCTGCTGACCAATGGCGCGACTCGCTGGCAAATCGCCAATATTATTGGCGTATCGGAAAAAACCATCTATAAATATTTCCCGGCAACATTGCCGAAACTACAAATAGAATAACAAGCGGAAAAATACATCACATTGCATTATTCCATTTCAATTTTTAAAAAATAACTGCTCAGCCATTGATGATACAACCGCCTCACAATGAATAGCCTGCCATTCCCGGCGATACTATCGGCGCGTAGAAGTTATGACGCATCCTTATTTCATTCACGCTGAGAAAAACAGATGAAAAAACATGGTATTCCTCACGCTTTCGAACTGGGTTTTGGCAAAGAAAACCTGTACAAAAATAATAATGTTTATATTGAAAACATTTCTCTCGAATGCTGCCATAAAGCCTGCGGCGAACAGCAAAATACATCAACCTCCCCTACTGACGGCACCGCATCTACCGGCACATCGTCTGCCGGCAGCCTGAAAGATCTGGTGGGTATTCCGCAGCCCTGGCCACTGGCGGAAGCGCCGGAAGGCTGGCTGAAATGCAACGGGCAGGCGTTTGACGCCACCAAATATCCGCAGCTGGCAAAATTATACCCGGCCGGCACGCTGCCGGATTTGCGCGGCGAGTTTATTCGTGGCTGGGATGATGAAGGTAATATTGATACCGGACGCGAGTTATTATCAAAACAACACGCCACCAATCTGCGTACGGCGATGCTCGATTACAATGGTTCCGACCTCAATGAAACCAAAGTATATATTGGCATGGCATATTCCGATGCAGACAGCGTTAAGGCAACGTTTTCCCCTAACGAAATAGCCTATGCGCCCAATGGCACCGATATTGGCAAGAATAATGCCGTCGATAACGGTGTTTACGCCACCTCCAACTATATTATCTTTAACAGCAATAAACCGAACTGGATCAGTGTTCGCCCGCGCAACGTCGCCTTCAACTATATCGTCAAGGCAGGCTAATGATGGCAATGCAAAACGAGACTGATATTCAGTTTAATGCACAGGGGCTGAGCCTGAGCGCCGGCTACATTACGGTTTACCATATCGACCCCCAGTCACGGGAATATATCGGTAGTACCCGGGAATATCTGATGGAAGGCATCGGCATTCCGGCACACAGCTTTCTCGATGCCCCGCCGCAAACGCAGCCGCAGCAGGCTATTCTGCGACGTAGCGATGCGTCCGGCTGGGACAGCGTTGCCGATTATCGCGGCCAAACCACCTATGATAAGCAGACCCGGCAGGCCAGCATCATTACCCAGCCCGGCGATCTGCCCGAAACCCTGACGCTGTTGCCGCCGGCTACCGCCTACGATGTCTGGCAAAACGACGGCTGGGTGACGGATGCCAAAACGCAGCAGGCCGCACAGGTCAGCGCGGCGCAACAGCAGATGGCCAGCTATCTCGCCCAGGCGGAAAAGCGCCTTGCCGTGCTGCAATACGCGGTGGAACTGGAGATGGCGACTGAGCAGGAAACCCAGGCGCTGAAGAACTGGAAAACCTATATGGTGCAGTTAAGCCGGTTGGACGTGTCGTCTGCGCCCGCTATCGACTGGCCGACCATGCCTGCCTGATTCGCCGTTCCCGGTGGCGTGAACTGATGCGCCAAACCTCTACAGATGCCGTTGCCACCCAACGGCATCTGTTTTTTATTTCAATTAACTAATTGTTTTTAATCATTATAAAAACACTATCCGCGTTCTCCTGTTGTGCCATCCCATACCCAACTCCATTCGGATGCCTTCTGTTTTCCGACAAGGCACTATTACTCGCACCCCACAACAGGAGACATTCTTGATGAGTGATTTTCATCACGGTACGCAGGTCGTCGAAATCAACGACGGTACCCGCGTCATTTCAACTGTATCAACCGCGATCGTCGGTATGGTCTGTACCGGACCGGACGCTGACGCCGCCACTTTCCCGCTGAATACACCGGTACTGATTACCGATGTACTGACCGCCGCAGGCAAAGCCGGTAAAACCGGTACCCTGGCTGCCGCGTTGCAGGCCATCGGCGACCAAACCAAACCGGTAACGGTAGTCGTTCGTGTAGCCGAAGGCGCCAACGAGGCTGAAACGGTGTCCAACATCATCGGCGGTGCCGATGCCAACGGCAAATACACCGGTATGAAAGCCCTGCTGGACGCCCAGGCCGTTACTGGCGTGAAGCCGCGTATCCTCGGCGTTCCGGGGCTGGATTCCCAGCCTGTCGCCACCGCGCTGGCCGCCATCTGTCAGTCGCTGCGCGCCTTCGGTTACGTGAGCGCTTATGGCTGTAAGACTCTGTCCGACGCCATCAAATACCGCGGCAACTTCAGCCAGCGCGAACTGATGGTGATCTGGCCGGACTTTATCGCCTGGCACACCGCCACCAACGCCAGCGCCACCGCCTACGCCACCGCGCGTGCGCTGGGCCTGCGCGCCAAGATCGACCAAGAAACCGGCTGGCACAAAACCCTGTCCAACGTCGGCGTCAACGGCGTGACCGGCATCTCCGCCAGCGTGTACTGGGACCTGCAGACCATCGGCAGCGACGCCGACCTGCTGAACGAAGCCGGCGTGACTACGCTGGTGCGTAAGGACGGTTTCCGCTTCTGGGGTAACCGCACCTGTTCCGACGATCCGCTGTTCCTGTTTGAAAACTACACCCGCACCGCGCAAGTGTTGGCCGATACCATGGCTGAAGCGCACATGTGGGCCGTCGACAAACCGGTTACCGCCACCCTGATCCGCGACATTATCGAGGGTATCAAGGCCAAATTCCGCGAGCTGAAATCCAACGGCTACATCATCGACGCCGACTGCTGGTTCGATGAAAGCGCCAACGATAAGGAAACGCTGAAGGCCGGCAAGCTGTACATCGACTACGAGTACACCCCGGTGCCGCCACTGGAAAACCTCACGCTGCGTCAGCGTATCACCGACAAGTATCTGGTGAACCTGGCCGCATCCGTTAACAGCTAAGGAGCGACAGACTCATGGCACTGCCACGTAAACTTAAATATCTCAACCTGTTCAACGACGGTATGAGCTACATGGGCCAGGTGCACTCCGTCACCCTGCCGAAACTGACCCGCAAACTGGAAAACTACCGCGGCGGCGGCATGCAAGGCTCCGCGCCGGTGGATTTCGGGCTGGACAACGACGCGCTGGTGATGGAATGGAACATGGGCGGCCTGCCGGACAGCGCCTTCTGGAGCCAGTACGCGCTGCCGGGTGCCGATGCGGTTCCGCTGCGTTTCGCCGGCTCTTACCAGCGTGACGACACCGGCGACATCACCGCCGTCGAAATCGTACTGCGCGGCCGCCACAAGTCGATTGACAGCGGCGAATCCAAGCAGGGCGAAGAGACTGACGTGCGTGTCTCCACCCAGTGCACTTACTACAAACTGATCATTGACGGCGTCGACATGATCGAAATCGACACCATCAACATGATCGAGAAAGTGAACGGCGTTGACCGTCTGGAACAACACCGCCGCAATATCGGTCTGTAACGACCGCTTCATGGCCAGCTACGGCTGGCCATTCTTATTGATAGCACCGGAGTTTTTATCATGACGGTTGAAACAACCACACAACCCAACGTCATCATCCTGAATGCCCCGATCAAACGCGGCGAAACCCTGATTGACACCATCACGCTGCTCACGCCGACTGCGGGCACGCTGCGCGGCATCGGCCTGGCGGCGCTGGCGAGCGCCGATGTGGAAGCGCTGATCAAATTGCTGCCGCGCATCACCTACCCTGCCCTGACCGAAGCGGACGTCACGGGACTGGAACTGCCTGACCTGCTTGAATTCGCCGGCAAGGTGATCGGTTTTTTATCGCCGGGCTCGGTACGCTGACGCTGCCGCCGAGCCTCACGGTTGACGACCTGATGGCGGATATCGCCGTGGTGTTCCACTGGCCGCCATCCGCACTTTTCCCCATGAGCCTGGCCGAGTTGATTAACTGGCGCGCCAAGGCGCTACAACGAAGTGGACAAGACTATGCCTAAGCAAAAAACTGTGCCTAAGCAACCAACCACCCCGGATGGGGCGACGACGACAGGCGCCGGCAGGCGAAGCGGAAACGCCAGGGATAACAGCATCTTCTCGCCGCTCGGGGACAATGTTTATCTGAATAAAATCAGCAGTGTACTGCAGGATTTTTTGAGTAAGGCCGGTCAAATCGCTCACGGTGCGACGGCTTTCAACGCCGCCGGCTCACCGAAAAAAAGCGCGACCGGCGGAAAAAAAGGCGGTAGACAATCTGCCGCGGCGCAGTTGGGAACGCTGGGGAATCTCGCCAGACGGTTCGACGCATTGACCGCCATCCTGGCGCCGGCCTCTTCCGCCCTGAAAACCGCGCATGACCGTTCACCCGCGGACAATGCAGCGCTCTCCCGTAACGGGCAGTCCCCAGACGCCGGCGCAACGCAATCATTCATCGCTCAGGCAAGCGACGGCGTCAACAGCATCTATCTGTCCGCGACGGCGGCCATGCAGGCGCAACAGCGTATCGCCGGGCTGGTTCCTTCGGCGCAATGGGCTTCCGGGATCACCGCACCGTCGCTGCCGGGCAACGTGGCATCGTTGCTACAGGCGCAACAGCGCCTCAACCTGCCGACGAACCTGCTGCCGAACGTAGGTTCTGACGTCGCGTCGCAAATGGGCGCGGAGGGACTGAACTCGCTGGCCGGAACGGCGCAGGAATCGTTCGTCGGCGTGGAAGAAACCAGCTTGATGCTGTCCGCATTAAGTAATGCGGACCTGGATGACGGCGGCGACGGCAACGGCGCAACCGGGGGAATTGACGCGCTACAAGCCATTTCAGGCCCGGCTATGCAACTGCTCGGCCAGTCAGCGTTGACCGGTCAAAACAGTGCAGAAAACCCGTCAAATCCGCTGTCTGACATGATGAACGGCCATTACAACGCCCTCGCACCGACATCACAGCAAAGTTATGTTGACCAGCGCGTGGTGAATAACATCACCATCAACGTGCCGGAGAACAGCAACCTCGACGTGATTAAACAATACATCGACGAGGCACTTCGAAAATACACCCCGAATAGCAGCACGTACTCCTACAACTCCATGACCTCTAATCTCATTTCGTGAGGATAACCATTATGATGCTTGCGCTTGGTTTATTTGTCTTTCAATTGCAAACGCTGCCCTACAGTACGCTCAGTCGGAATGTCAATTACCGCTGGGCCAACAACGGCCGTATTGGTCTTCGCCCGGCACAACAGTTTTTGGGTCAGGGAAATGAATCCATCAGCCTTAATGGCGTGCTGTGTCCGGAAGTCAACGGTAAGTTCAGTAAACTCTCGCTGTCGGCGCTGGAGCTCATGGCGGGAATGGGGCGTGCCTGGCCGCTGATCGAAGGCAGCGGCACTATCTACGGCATGTACGTTATTGAAAGTTTGCAACATACCAACACCGAATTCTTTTCCGACGGCAGCGCCAAACGCATTGAGTTCTCGGTGAACCTGACGCGCGTTGACGAATCGCTGATTGCAATGTTCGGCGACCTCAGCCAGCAGGCGTCCGATCTGTATAACCAGCAGATCGCGCCGGCCATCTCATCCGCCAGAACCGCCATCGGGGGAGTATTCTCGTGATAGTGAATAACCGCATCGGCATTGCCGATCAACTCGCCCCGGATTATCAGGTAACGCTGTCGGAGGCGTCAGGCGACGCCAAAACGACCCGCAATCTCAGCCAGCGGCTTATTTCACTGTCGCTACACGATGTGATGGGCTTCGAATCCGACCAGCTATCGCTGGATATCGATGACAGCGACGGCAAGGTGCTGATGCCCAGGCGCGGTGAAAAAATTAGCGTCAGGATCGGCTGGAAAGGCAAGGCGCTGGTCGACAAAGGCACCTTTATCGTCGATCAGGTCAGCCATTCCGGCGCGCCGGACAGGATAACCCTCAGCGCACGTAGCGTGAACTTTCGCGGCGATTTAAACACGCCGCGTGATGGCTCATACGATGCCACCACGCTGGGCGACATCGCCCGGACGATTGCGGAACGCTACAGCCTGCTGGCGTCGATCGAGAACTCGCTGGCCAACACCGCGATTGTTCATGAAAACCAGTCTAAAGAATCCGACTTGTCGTTTCTTTGCCGCCTGGCCAGACGATACAGCGGTACGGTGGCGATCAAAAGCGATACGCTGCGGCTTTTCGTCGCCGGTACCGGCACCGCCGCGGACGGCAAAAACGTCTCGACCTACCTGATCGAGCGCAGCGACGGCGACTCGCACAGTTTTACCATTGCCGACCGCATCGCCAATACGTCCGTCACCGCCAACTGGCATGACAGCAGCGATGCAAAAACACATACTGTGAAGATCAGCCGCAAACGTCAGAGCCAACCGAATACCGTAGCAACGCACCCCAACGCCAAATCGCCCGCCCAGTCATCCGCACCGCCGACGGACAACTATCTGGCTGGGGAAGAAGAAAGCCAGCAAACGCTACAAACCACCTATTCCACCCGGGACGACGCGACCCAGGCGGCGTTGAGCAAATGGCGTGAAACCCAGCGCGGCACGGTGACGTTCTCACTCACGCTGGCAAAAGGCATGGAAAACCTGAAGCCCGGCGCGCTGGTGCGGCTTAAAGGCTTCAAGCAGGTAATGGATGAACGCCAGTGGACCATCAAGCGGCTGACCCACACCATTGCGGGCAGCGGTTTTATCACCGCTATCGAACTGGAAGTGTCGATGTTGGATGTCGACTACGACACCAGCTACAGCGTTATCGACAGCGCAACCGCCACACAATAAATCATTTTTCGAACTATTAATTTGCAAATTCGAATTTATTGCAGTACCATATGTGTAAGATGTTTCACTAACCCGTACACATAAGGTGATTTCAACATGATGCATTGTCCTCTGTGCCGTCATTCCGCTCATGCCCGTTCCAGCCGCTACCTGTCTGAAAACACCAAGGAGCGTTACCACCAGTGCACCAACGTGAACTGCGGTCACACCTTCGTCACCATGGAAGCCATCACCCGCTCCATCATGGTGCCGGGCAAAACCGAGCCGGTTGACGGCGAACGCAAGTAATTCGCTACTCCTCTCTCCCTCCGTGTTTCCTTACTTTTCTGACCGTCTTTCCCCGCCGCCCGGCGGGGTTTTTTATGCCCCGCCAGCAATACACAATACGTGTTCTCACCGTTCTCGTGAACCGTGCATCGGGAAAACGTATTATTGACGCTGACCGCCGTCGGCTTTTAGTATCGAACAGCTTTTGCTGATTTTCAGTCACTTGCCGCGACGACACCCGCCTGACGATCTGACGAGTTGTTAACGCCGCAAGGGATGAATCCTGCCGTGACGATGGTGCCCTTCCCCCCTTCACCATCAAAAATCAGACGTTGATACCGCTTTGATTAACACGGGTTCAGGAAACGAGTAATGGGCAATACCCCTGTTTTCCTGTTCCTCCGCAGGGAGAACACCGATGATGGAAACCATCCGCGCTTACCGCGCCAGTCTGTTGCACTTTGTCGCCGACCCGTTGCATGACCCACAGGCCACTCGCTTTATTGAGGACGGCCTGCTGCGGGTGCGCGATGGACGCATTCAGGATGCCGTGCCGTATGACAGCCTCTCCGAGGCCGAACGCCGTGCCATGAAGGTGATCGACTATCGTGGCCGGTTGCTGATGCCGGGATTTATCGACACCCACACCCATTTTCCGCAGACGGAAATGATTGCCAGTTACGGCGAGCAGTTGCTGTCCTGGCTGAATACCTACACCTTTCCCACCGAGCGCAAGTTCGCCGACGAGGAGTACGCCCGTGAACGGGCCGCGTTTTTCATTCAGGAACTGCTGCGTCACGGCACCACCAGCGCGCTGGTGTTCGCCACCGTGCACCCGCAGTCGGTCGACGCACTGTTCAGCGCCGCCGAAGCCAAAAATATGTGCCTCATCGCCGGCAAGGTGATGATGGACCGCCACGCGCCGGACTATCTGTGCGACACCGCGCAGCAAAGCTATGACGAGAGCAAAGCGCTGATTGAAAAATGGCACCGGCGCGGACGGCTGCGCTATGCGGTCACGCCGCGTTTTGTACCCACCTCCACCCCCGAGCAGTTGGCGCTGGCGGGACGACTGTTGCGGGAATATCCGGATGTGTATCTGCATACCCATCTCTGCGAAAACCCGGACGAAATCGCCTGGGTCAAATCGCTGTTTCCTGAACATCAGCATTACCTTGATGTTTACCATCACTACGGCCTGACCGGACGCCGTTCGGTGTTTGCCCATGCCATCCACCTGCAGCCCGGCGAAGTCCGCACACTGGCGCAAAGCCAGTCCGCCGTGGCGTTTTGCCCCTGCTCCAACCTGTTTCTGGGCAGCGGCCTGTTCCGGCTGCATCCGCTAAAAGCGGCGGGAATTCGCATCGGAATGGGCACCGACATCGGCGCCGGCACCAGCCTGTCGCTGCTGCAAACCCTCAGCGACGGCTACAAAGTGCAACAGTTGCAGGGGGAAAAACTCTCGGCGCGCGAAGGGCTGTATCAGGCCACGCTGGGCAGCGCCGCCGCGCTATCGCTGGATGACCGGCTGGGTAATTTTCTGCCGGGCAAAGAAGCCGATTTCGTGGTGCTGGACTGGGCCGCCACCCCGCTGCAACAATTGCGCCAGCAACAATCCACCTCGCTGGACCAACGGCTGTTCGCCCTGATGATGCAAAGCGACGATAGAAACATTATCGCTACTTATGTTCATGGCGAATGCGTTTATACCCGTCAAACGCCAGAATGCCGATGAGAGGATTTCCTCGCCCCACAACCGCGGTAAGGCTATATCGCCGCGCATGGCCGCTGACGAGCCCGCTACGGGACGCACGCCGTTGCATTCAGGTCAGCCCTGGCGAGGATAAAACGCCCCGGATTTTCATCAGAAAGTGATCCATAGCACATTTCACCCAAAAAAATCGCGCCGTGCTATGTCGCTTACCGATAACTGTTCTTGAATAATATCGGACAAGCGCTCAGGCCAACGGCGGGATGGCGACATCAGCTGAGCTCTGCCCCTTGCAGAGCTTGCGGCAATCATCACCAGGTACCATAAGGTTTCGTCATGACTTCCCCATGCCATCGTTGTAGCGAAGAACAGCAAGACATCCTCGCGCGCATGCTGAATATCTTTGACACGCAGCCCGCCGAAGAGCTCCCTCGTCTGACGCGCATCACCCGCACCTTTTTTCAGGTAAAGAGCGTGGTGATCTCACTGGTGAACAATGAACGACAATGGTTTTTGTCTAAAGCTAACTTTCCCTTTCAGGAACCGGCCATCGAGTTTTCCTTCTGCGTGCATACGGTCAGCGTCAACGCGCCGCTGGTCATCCCTGATACCCTGCAGGACCCGCGTTTCGCGACAAATCCGCTGGTCACCGGCGATGAGCCGATTCGTTTTCACGCCGGCTACCCGTTGCGTTCCTCGCTCGGCACGCCGCTCGGCGCGCTGTGTCTGTATCACGATCAGCCGCGCGCCTTCAGCGATGAGGACATGCAGCAACTCAGCGATCTGGCGTTTATCGTACAAACCGTACTGCATAAAGTAGAGATGCAGGCACGCGAAGCCATCGCCCAGGAAAGGCTGTATCACTCGGATTACATCAGTCAGCAGATTTTCTCCCGCGCCGCCATCGGCCTGGCGCTGATAGCCCCGGACAAACGGCCGCTAAAATTCAACCACGCGTTCTGCGACATGCTCGGCTACGACGAGGAAACGCTGCTGACGCTGCCGGTGGACAAAGTGGTGCATCCGGAAGATATGCCCCAGCTCATCAGCGATCACAACCTGCTGATGGACAATAATCTGCTGGAGAGCACCCAGCAACGCCGCTATATCCGCGCCGACGGCAGCGAATTATGGGCGCAGGTCTCCATTTCGGTGCTCTACAATCCGGATGGCGCCAAATTCGGCCTGTTGCTGGCGTTGACCGACCTCAGCGATCAGAAAGCGTCCGAGCAGGCATTGCGCGACCTGAGCCAGGAACTGGAACACCGGGTGGAACAACGCACCGCCGAACTGCGCCAGAGTCACCAGTTTATTCAGGACATCACCGACCATATTCCAGCGATGATCTCCTGCATCAATCCGAACAACGTGCTGGTTTTCGCCAATCGCCACCTGCGAAAATTAATAGGCTTCGAGCATGACAGCTTATACCAGCGCGATATTCACGAAATTTTACGCCCGCAGGAGCTGGCGCTGTTTCTGCCGCGGCTGGAAGAATCACGCCAGAAACGGCACCCCGCATCGTTTGAACACGTGCTGGATATGCCCGACGGTCAGCTCACCACCTTTCATACCGAACTGGTGCCCGCCGACTCGCCGGAACTGGGCACCTATATTCTCTCCACCGATATCACCCACCTCACGGTATTGCGCGACCAGTTAACGTTCGAGGCCAATCACGATCATCTGACCGGCCTGCCTAACCGACGGGCGGTCATCAGCTACCTGAATCGGCTGGCAGGGAAAAAGCGGCGCGGCGCGCTGGCGCTACTGTTTTTTGATATCAACAACTTCAAGCACTATAACGACCAGTTCGGGCACGATTTTGGCGATCGGGTCATCAAAACCTTCGCCCGTTTGCTGCGCCAGAATACCCGCTCCTACGACTTTATCGGCCGTCTGGCAGGCGACGAATTCCTGATGGTGATTCATGAGCAGCGCAATCTGGCTAATGAAATCCGCGCTATTACCCAAAAATTGAAAGCGAAGTTCGAAAAACCGATCACCATTCGCCAGCAGACCATCACGCTATCCGCCAGCGTGGGACGCGCGATTCTGCCTCAGGGCGCGCCGCTTAACGCCAACGAGTTGATCCGCCAGGCGGACACCGCCATGTATCAGGCCAAACGTCGCCATACCTCCCCATCCTGAGCCGACCGGAGCATTATTTTTACGTTGCCATAAACAGCAACCCGATTTGCCGGAATGAGAATAACGAAAAACTATAAAAATAATCTCTGCCGGTGAATCATTCGGTTTATTTCCACCAAAAAGTTAATCCGCCTGACGATTATCCTATAAGTATTTCCTGTGATGAAAATCACGTTTTTCTTAAAGTTCCCGCTTTTTATTGCCGATGGCTTTTTTACCGACGTCATTATTCATTTATCGAGGGCAAGCCATGTTCAAAAATATAAAAATTGTCACCGGGCTATTTTCATTACTGCTGGCCTTAAGCGTGCTACAACTGGTCAGTTATGGTTTTTTCTTCGACGTCATGAAAAGTGACAGAAATAACTTTGTGGTCGCGCAAACGCTACGCAAGCAAAGCGGGGAACTGAACGCGTCCTGGATTGCGCTGATCCAGACGCGCAATACCATGAACCGCGCCATCGCTCGGATGATCATGGAAACCAATAATATTCCCAGCGCCGGAAAATCCGCCGATCTGATTGACGTCGCCAACCAGTCGCTGACGGAAGCGGATAAACATTTCGCCGCGTACAGCCAGATTCCGCCCCTGCCGGTACAGGACGCCGCGCTGGCAAAAAATATTAACGACAATTACCAGGCATTACGCAGCGTGCTGCAACGCATCGTCGAGCTGATAAAAACGCAGGATGTCAAAACGATTCAGGCCCTGCCGACCCAGAAAATGCAGGACGCATTCCAGCAATCCTTCGACGCCTATTTCCGTCAGACTGATGCGCTGAATGACAGCGCGGTCAGCGACAGCGGTCAGAATTACCATTACAGTATTATCGTGATCGCCGTGTGCGTATTGATCCTGTTTTTCGCCACCACCAGCGCCTGGGTATATATTCGTCGGGTTCTGTTGCAACCGTTAAATCGTGTCATTACCCATTTGCACCATATTTCCACCGGCGACCTGACGCAATCCCTGCATATTCAGGCGAAAAACGAAATCGGCCAGCTGGCGGACAGCGTTCGCCACATGCAGCACTCGCTGACCGATACCGTGGATAAAGTGCGGGTAAGCGCGCATGAAATTTATCGCAGCGCCAGCGAAATCGCCGGTGGCAACAGCGACCTCTCCTCCCGCACCGAGCAACAGTCAGCCTCACTGGTGCAAACCGCCGCCAGCATGGAACAGCTGACCGCCACCGTAAAACAGAACGCCGACAACGCCCGTCACGCCTCCCAACTGGCACGCGACGCGTCGGATACTGCCCACAAGGGGTTGCAGGTGGTCGATAACGTGGTCAGCACTATGGGGCAAATCAGCGGCAGTTCGCAGAAAATCAGCGACATTACCGGGCTTATCGACAGCATCGCCTTCCAGACCAATATCCTGGCGCTGAACGCGGCGGTGGAAGCGGCGCGCGCCGGCGAACAGGGCCGCGGCTTTGCGGTGGTGGCCGGCGAGGTTCGCAATCTGGCCCAGCGCAGCGCCGACGCCGCCCGCGAAATCAAGGAATTGATCGAGGACTCGGTCAGCCGGGTGCACGAAGGGTCGGTCCTGGTCGGGTCCGCCGGGGAAACCATGGGCGATTTGGTGAAAGCCGTTACGCGCGTCACCGACATCATGGGAGAAATTTCCTCCGCGTCGGAAGAACAGAGCCGTGGCATCGATCAGGTCAGTCAGGCCGTCAGCGAGATGGATCGGGTGACGCAGCAGAACGCGGTGCTGGTGGAGCAATCCGCCAACGCGGCGACGTCGCTGGAAGAACAGAGCGATCACTTAAACCGCGCGGTGTCGCTGTTCCGGCTGGACACCGCCGCCTCGCCTTCAACCAGCAGAGCCACACCGGCCGCCATCACGCCGGCAACACCGCCGTTGCTCGCCAGCCGCAGCGTGGCGACCGCCGGCGCCTACAACGCCGCCAGCCATTGGGAAACGTTCTGACCGCCATCGTTATGCGCCGCGGATGGTGGACCTCGGATGGACCGCTCCCTGTTGACGGCTACGGATGTGAATAAAAAACGGCCCGCGTCTGCCGGTTATCTTACCGGTGGCACGGGCCGTGCTTACGACGATCTCCCGCACCAGTGTAAACCTCAACGTGCCGTAGCCCAGATGATCATATCCCCCACGGTTCAGGCCGTCGTTACCGCCGCTGCCTTCAACACGTGCTTTCTCGGCAAAGGTTTTGGTGTAAGACGCATCCAGTTTTTCAGTACCACGGTCTTTCAGTACCACATTTTTTCAACACTATATTTTTTCAACACCACATTTTTTCAACACCACATAGTGGTTATAAGCCGTTCCCATATAGGGCGCAGCGAGCCACGTCCGGCGCGATATCCTTTAATTACTCATGACGACACATAATTATTCATGACGACGCAGTAGGCGGTCATACCATTGCACCACAGGCGCTGGCGCCTATTTCCTATCTTAAATAAGCCATAGGCCGGACCGAAATGATGGTGTTTTTCCTTTCTTTGCTATCAAAATGCCGCCGATAGCCGTTACCCCATTTTATTTTTCATCGCCGTATTGCGATAACACATCATTATTTTCTGCGGTAAATGAAATTCCCCAGACAAATGCTAAATTTAAAATGATATCGGATCAGATAGCCCGGATATCTCCGTTATCATCAAGTTGCAGGAACGTTAACTACCGTGACCGCTGATTTTTCACCACGGGATAGCGGGTATATATCGCCAGTCTTTTAACGTAAAGTTGCCGACATATTGAGAAACAAAACATAATACATTGTTATGTGAGGTTATTTTTAAACAACAGGGAGGTAACTGCCATGTAAAAAAAACGGTTTTCATTAAAAACACACGTTGTCTTTTCGCTCACGTCTTTATCGAGAAAATAGTTATCAGCCAATAATCCGTTATGCCTTTTCAATGCGACATACCTTGAAGTCCAGAGTAAAAATAATCCTCAAGAGGACCTGAAATGCGCAACAATCAGCCAGTCACACAGCGGGAATACGTTTTCGATAGGGATGCCACACTCATGTCGGTTACCGACGTGAACAGCCATATTGTTTATGCTAACGATGCCTTTATTCAGGTGAGTGGTTTCGAACCTGACGAAATCGACGGTCAACCACATAATTTTGTACGCCACCCGGATATGCCGGTCGAGGCTTTCCGCGACATGTGGCAAACACTGAAACATCAGGAACCCTGGACCGCGTTAGTCAAGAACCGGCGTAAGAACGGCGATCACTACTGGGTGCGGGCCAATGCGGTGCCGATTGTGCGTCAGGGCCGCACAACCGGTTATATGTCCGTGCGCACCCAACCTTCACGTCAGGAGGTGGACGCGGCGGAAAAGTTGTATCAGACGATGCGCAACGAAGGTAACAACCTGAAGCTGCACAGAGGGGTGCTGTTTCGCGCCGGCCTGACCGGGCTGTTTTCGCGCCTGAAATTGATCTCCATGCGCTGGCGGCTACGCGGGCTGATCATGCTGGCGGCGCTGATCAGTTACGTCGTGTTCTGGACGATTCATGGCGATTTTGACTCTGACTTTTATATTTCCAGCGCATTTATAACCGGCATGATGCTGCTGCTGGATGGCTTACTTGAATGGCAGTTGATCAAACCGATCGAAATGGTTAAACAACAGGCGCTGAATATCGCTACCGGCAACGCCAACACCATTGATTATGAAAATCGCGCCGATGAGATCGGCACAATTCAACGCGCCATCGGGCAACTGGGTCTGATGTTTCGCTGGCTGGTGGACGACATCAGCACGCAGGTGTTGAACATCCGCTCCGCCAGCGACGAGCTGGCCCACGGCAGTGAAGACATGAGCGATCACGCCGAACGTACCGCCGCCAATGTGCAGCAGACCGCCGCCGCCATGAACGAGATCAACACCACCGTGCAGACCAACACCACCACCACCAGCGAAGCCAGTCAGCAGGCCGCGACCGCCTGCGATGCCGCCATCAGCGGCGGTCGGGTGATCGGTGAAATGGAAAAAACCATGGACAGCATTGTCGCCAGTTCGGAAAAAATCGCCGGTATCACCTCCATCATCGATAACATCGCGTTTCAGACCAACATCCTGGCCCTGAACGCGGCGGTGGAAGCGGCGCGTGCCGGTGAACAAGGTAAAGGGTTTGCCGTCGTGGCCGGTGAAGTGCGTAATCTGGCGCAACGCAGCGCCAGCGCCGCCAATGAGATCAAACAGCTGATCGAGTCCAGCGTGGAGCAGGTTCGTTACGGCTCCACCCACGTCAGAGACGCCGGCGACAGTACACAGAACATCGTGACAAGGGTAAACAGCGTCAGCCAGTTGATTTCACATATCGCCGATTCAACCAAGGAGCAAACGGTCGGGCTGTCTGAAATCGGCCGGGCGGTGGAAGAGTTGGAACAAATTACCCAGAAAAATGCCTCGCAGGTGAACGCCTGCGCGCAGGCATCAGACCAGCTAAAACAGCAGGCGCATCGGCTGGAACAGGCCTTGCACGTATTCCGATAACCCCGCTCCAACCAATAACGCGCCCTGATGACGACCTCGGGGCGCGACGCGATTGCACTGCCATACGTTACTGCGCGCGCTCGCCGTTTGCTTCACGCCAGCGCGCCACCCTCTCTTTGGTGACCTCTTCTTTATAACAGACTGGCGCCGCGCCCCCTTTACGGCTCCAGGCGCTGCGTCCGCCGCAACGGCTACCGTTTCTGGCCGAGCTGTACGGACAGGCGCAATTCCCCGAATAGCCGGCAATGGATTCTTCAATAATGAGTTGCCTGATCTGATTATCGCTCAAACGGGTATTTTTCGCGTCCGCCGTAGCGGCGAATAAAACACATGACATGCAGAATAATTGGAAAAGATATTTTTTCACGATGCTATCCTCGCTTATCCTCGCCCGGAAAAATGTCGATCCCCCCACTCATTCAGGTTGCAGGATAAAACGCTCGCATTTTGAACAGCACCACGCGCCGGCCCTTCAGGGACAAGGCCCGCGACTGGGCCGGCGCACCAGCAACGTGAAGTATGACGGGTATACAACGGTTTTTGTCTATTACGTTTTTATCTATTACGTTTGTATCGATTCGAATTGAAAATTCGAAGTAGTAATAATAGACCGATTTATTTAATACGCCGGGGATAAAGTGTCCGGTTGGTTTATTTTTCCTGACATCCGTCTTTACTCTTCCTCCGTCGTCACTTTTCCTCCATTTTATTCTTCGCGGTTATTCACTACCGCCGCCCTGAATACAGCGTAACGTCAGTTCGCCGCCGAACACGGCGCCGGTATCGATATACTGCAGATTCCAGCAGGTCAGAGCCTGTCGTAACGGCGTATGCCCGAACAGAAAACGGTCTGCGCCGGCAATCGGCCCGCCGACGCCTGCCATCGCCTGGCTGACCCGCTGCCGGTTCCATAGCACCTGCGTCCAGGGCAGCGGCTGGTCAAACTGATAGCAATCCGCCGGATAATCCGCATGTGCCACCACCGTGCGCCGACCGGCAGTCTCAATCTCGATGACATACGGCAACTGCGCCGCCAGCGCCAGTAGCCGACGGGCCAGCGCCTGACGCTCGTCATCCAGTTGGAAGAACCAGTCGCCGCCGTTGGCTCGCCACAGAGGAATCCGCTCGCTATCGTTCAGCGCGTCCAGCGCCATCTGCTCGTGATTGCCGCGTACCGAGCGAAACCAGCGCTGTTGCAGCAAATCAAGGCAGGCGAGATTCTGCGGCCCGCGATCGATCAGGTCGCCCACCGACACCAGCAGGTCGCACCCGGTATCAAACCCGACGTGATCCAACGCCGTCATCAGTTGCCGGTAACAACCGTGTATATCGCCCACTACAAAGATATGATGCCAGTCGGCGCCGGTAATGCGTTGATAGGCTGACGGTTGTCGCTCGCTCGTCATGATGCTGCCCTCTGCCGCCGCATTGTCGCCCGGAGACTCACCGTTGAGGTACAGTCGGTACAATATGCGACAATAAATCTGCTAATAAATAAATGTGCGGTAACGCCATTTTCCAGACCAGATGTGAGCATGTATGTCCGAAATCATTTCCCAACGTATTCGTTTTGTCATCGCGCTAGCGTTAACCGGCTTGCTGGCCGGCATCGGCGGTATGCTGCTGGCGCTGTTGCTTCATGCCATTCAGCATCTGGCCTATGGTTACAGTCTGGACCATATCATCAGCGAAGAAAGTTTTTTGCAGGGCGTTTCGGCGGCGGAACCTGCCCGGCGCTTTATGGCGTTGCTAATCAGCGGTGTAGTGGCTGGTCTGGGCTGGTACGCGCTATACCGCTACGGTCGCCGACTGGTGAGTATCTCCTCGGCGTTGCAGGCGGAAAAACCGGCTTCACCGGTAAACGATATGCCGGTAAAAGAAACCATTATTCACGCGCTGCTGCAAATTATTACCGTAGCGCTGGGTTCGCCGCTGGGGCGGGAAGTGGCGCCGCGGGAACTGGGGGCGCTGGCCGCTAATCACCTCAGTCGCGCGCTGCGCATGACCCCGGAGGATACCCGTTTACTGATCGCCTGCGGCGCCGGCGGCGGCCTGGCGGCGGTATATAACGTGCCGCTGGGCGGCGCGCTGTTTGTGGTCGAGGTCTTGCTGGCGCGCGTTCAGGTAAAAACCAGTCTGGCGGCGCTGTTGACTTGCTCGCTGGCGGCGCTGGTAGCGCGCGCCGGCCTGGGCGACGAATACCAGTATCATCTCAATCTGCCGCTCAGCGTATCCGGCGATTTAACCCTCTGGGCGCTGCTCACCGGGCCGATATTCGGGGTGGCCGCCTGGCTGTTCGTTCGCCTCACCCGACACGCGCGGCAACATTCGCCGCAGAACGCCCGCCTTATCATCACCAACCTGCTCAACTTCACCCTGCTGGGATTGCTGGTGATCATCCTGCCGCAGTTGGCGGGCAACGGCAAAGGCCCGGCAGAACTGAGTTTCACCAGTCAGTTGCCGGTGTTGCTGGCATTACTGCTGCTGGGCTGCAAGGTGCTGGTGCAATGGAGCAGTTTGCGTGCGGGCGCACAGGGCGGCCTGCTGACGCCCGGTCTGGCCAACGGCGCGCTGCTGGCGGTGGCGTTGGGCGGCGTCTGGTCATGGTTCTTCCCGCACAATCAGCCAGGGGCCTACGCGGTGATTGGCGCGGCCGCCTTTCTGGCGACCTCGATGAGAATGCCGGTCACCAGTCTGGTGTTGATCATGGAATTTACTCGTATCAACAACGACTTCTTCGTACCGATGGCGCTGTGCATCGCCGGCGCGATCAGCACCAGCATGTTGATTGAAAAAATGACCTCGCCGTCCTGACGGCCATCATCCGCTTTCCTTGTCTCCGTGGGCGACGGGTTACTCGTCTCATGGCGCTACGGGTGCCTCAGCCTTCACCTTGATGACTTCATCAAAGTAGAGCATCGAATTGGCGATGCTCTGCCGGACATTCAATACCGTATTACGCACCGCCACCAGCCGGTTGCCCTGCAACATGACCACGAACGGCGAGTTTTCCCTGACCGTCTGCTGTAATTGCAGGTAGATGTTGCGCCGCATTTGCGGATCGCGCTGGGCGGCGGCGGCGTTGGTCAATCGGCTTAACTCCGGGATTACCCACCCCAAACGCGCTGCCAGCGTTCCCGGGGTATCGGGCTGATTGAGGGCGAACGCGCTGGCATTGCTGCTGGGGTCAATATAGTCCGGCCCCCAGTAGGTGAATATCGCCTGAAAACGCCCGCGACGCATGCGCGTCCAGAGTTCGCTCTCCACCACCGTCTGCACATCAATACGGATATCGGCGCGGGCGAAACTGTCCTGCAGCGCCTGCGCTACCTCAACATAGGGCGGCTGGTTGGCGACCAGCAGCGCAAACCGGCTGCCCGGCGCAATCCCGGCGTCGTGCAGAATGCTTCGGGCTTTCTCCACATCAAGCCGGAATGGTTTCTCCATCGCCGCGCCGTCAAACCCCTGCGGCAGGAAATTCTGGTGCACCCGGAACTGCCTTTTCAGCAACCGGGTGGCGATACCCTGATAGTCGACCAGCCAGCGCGCCGCCTGCCAGAAAGCGGGCTGGCCCAGAAACGGCGCCGCGCTGCTGCGGGTGTTGAAGCCCAGATAGTAAACTTTCGCCCCTGACGCCAGATTCACATTGATGCCCGGCTGATTCTCCAGCGCACTAAATTGATCCGCGCCCAGATCGTAAGCCACGTCGACGTCGCCCTGCAGCAGCAGCAAGCGACGCATGCTCGGGTCCGCCACGTCTTTCAGAATCACCAGCGCCAGCGCGGGACGACGGCGTGCATACGGATTACTCTCCAGCAGCAATGCCTGCTGCGGCAAATAATGACGAATCTGATAGCTGCCGCTGCCCGCCGAGCGGCTTCTCAGCCACTGGTTGCCAAAATCACCGTTGTCGCTGTGTTTCTCCACCAGCTTGCTGTCGACAATCAGCGCCACGCTGGCCGATAACAGGCGCAATACCAGTTCGCTGCCGATATCGCTGGACCAGCGGATCTCCAACTGATGATCGTCGATTTTCCGAAACTGCCCGTCGATATTTCCCGGCATCCACCCCAGTTGGTTCAGAATGAACACCGGGGTTTTGTTGAGTTTCACCGCCCGGGTCAGCGAATAGATCACGTCATCGGCCAGCACCGGATTACCGGAGGCGAATACGGCGTTGGGATCAAGGGTAAAAATCAGGCTGCGCCCGTCATGGCCTTCGCGCCAGGACAGCGCCAGATCGGGGTTCAGTTGGGTAGGTTGATTACGGTCGCTCGCCACCAGTCCCTGATAAAGCGAGGCAAGACAGCTGTTGCTGACGGTTTCGAAACTTTCCGCCGGATCAAAACTGATAATGCCATTCAACGAGATCGCCACCACCAGCGTATTATCCGGCGTCAATGCCTTTACCGGCGGGCTGGCCATCAGGGTCAGCGTCAGCAGAATGGCAAACCATGCCTTCATCGTTTTCTTCCTCGGTATCACTGCATCAGCACGCGGATCTGTTTACTAGAAATTCGGCTGCGCCGCCAGACGGCGACGCGTAAAAATTCCGCTCAGCGGGGTTGCAGCCGCCCTTCCTGTATCCACGCCAGACAGTCGCACATATGATCCATCACATTGCAATCATGACTGACCATAATAATAGTCATCTCCTCCGTCTCCCGAAAACGATTGAGCAGATTGAGGATACGCGCCTGCCCGACCGTATCCAGCGCCGAGGTCGCTTCGTCCAGCAACAGCAACTGCGGGCGCAGCAACAGCGCACGCAACAACGCCATTTGTTGACGCTGCCCGCCGGACAGTTGATGCGGGTAGTTATCCAGCAGATGGCACGACAGGCCGACCTGCCCGGCACCTTGCACGAGCCGCTCGTCGATATCCGTCACGCCCATCAACCGCAGCGGGTCGCTCAGGGTTTTACGCAGGCTATGGCGCGGATGCAACGACGCGTAAGGATCCTGAAACACCATCTGTACCTGACGCCGCAACGCCGCATCGAACGGCCGGCCAGGGTGCACCGGCTGGTCGAGCAGCGTCATGCCGCCTGACCAGTGCGGGTTAAGCCCCGCCAGCGTCCATAGCAGTGAGGATTTCCCGCTGCCGGACGGCCCGGCCAACCCGAAACACGCCCCTTGCGCCACGTTGAAACTAACGTCATGCACAACTTCATGGCGCTGGTAACCCTGCCAGTGGATCACGCTGACCTGCTGCAACATCACCGCCATCGGCTCATGCATCACGCGTCGCCTCCGGCTTGTCCGCCGTGGTCGGCAGCGCCTGCCCGTGGGTATGTTTGCCCGGTCGGGCATGCCACAAGGTTCGGGTATAAGGATGTGCCGCATCCGGCAGTTGCGAGGCGGCCAGTTCATCCACCAGCCGCCCCTGGCGCATCACCAGGATCCGAGCGCAATGGTGCACCACCAGCGGCAAATCATGGCTAATCAACAAAAGCCCCATGTGGTGTTCGGTCAGCAGGTGATCGAGTAGCGACAGCACCTGCACGCGGGTTTCCCGGTCCAACGCAAACGTGCGTTCATCGATAATCAGCAGGTCCGGCTGGGTGATCATCGCCATCGCCAGCATCACCCGCTGCGCCATGCCACCGGAAATCTGGTGGGGGTAGCACGTCAGCACTCCACTGGGCTCCGCCAGACCGACCGCATTCAGGCTTTCCAGCACCCGGTCACGCCGTTCACGACGCGACAGGCTCGTATGCAGCCGCAGCGGCTCCGCCATCTGCCAGCCGATGGTGCGCATCGGGTTCAGCGCATGTTTCGGCCCCTGCATCACCATCGCCATACGCCGACCGCGCCACTGCCGCCATTGACGTGGACTGAGCCTCAGCAAATCCTGCCCGGCCAGTTCGAGTCGTTCGGCCTGCATCCGGCATTCGGGCGGCAGCAACCCCATCAACGCCCAGGCCAGCAGCGACTTGCCCGCGCCGGATTCGCCCACCAGCGCTACCCGCTCGCGCCGCATACTGAATGACAGCGGCTGCACCAGTATTTGCGGATTACCGTTATGGCGTTGAATCGACAGATTTTTGACATCGAGCAGACAGGATTCAACGTTTGTCATAGCGGGGGTCCAGTCTGTCGCGCAACGCGTTGCCCAGCATATTAAAGGTCAGGCTGGTGAGAAAAATAGCCAATCCCGGCATGGTGGCGACCCACCACTGCTCAAGCATCACGCTGCTGCCTTCCGCCACCATCGCGCCCCACTCCGCCATCGGCGGCGGCGCACCCACGCCGAGAAACCCAAGCCCGGCCGCCGCCAGGATCATGTTGCCCGGCGTCATGGCCGCCCGCGTCAGCGCGCCGGGCAGGCACAGCGGCAGCACGTGGCCGTACATCAGCCGCCATCCATCGATACCCTGCATACGGGCGGCAGCCAGAAACTCGCTGTTGCGCAGCGCCATGGTTTCGGCCCGAGCCTGACGGGCAAACTGCGGCCAGGCGGTCAACGCCAGCGCCAGCGCGCCATGCAGTAGCCCCGTCCCCAATACCGCCAACAGCGCCAGGGCAATCACCAGTCCAGGCAGCGCCAGCATGATATCCGTCAGCCGCATCAGCAGCCGATCGACCCAGCCGCCGAGATAACCGGCGCCCACCCCTATCAGCAGCCCGATGGGAATGGTGATCACCAGAATCAGCGCCACCATTATCAGCGCCGGACGGGTGCCATAAATCACCCTTGAGAGCAGGTCGCGGCCGAAACCGTCGGTTCCCAGCCAGTGGTCCGGGCCGGGCGGTTGCAGGCGATACATTACATTTTGACTATAGGGGTCGAACGGCGCCAGCCAGGGGGCGAACAACGCGAGCAGCGTCAGCAGGCTCAGCATCACAATGCAGATATTGAGGCTGTTCAGCACCGAAGCGCGGTGCGCCGGCTGCTGCGGCTGACGGTCGGTATAGAATGAATGTATCCGCCTCATCGTGTTCGGGGGTCCAGCAAAAAGATCAAGGCATCCGCCAGCGCGTTGAGCACAATGAAACAGACGCCAATCAGCAGCGTCGCCCCCAGCACCGCCGGGATATCGGCGGCAAACAGCGCGGTGGTCAGATAGCGCCCCACGCCCGGCCAGGAGAATACGGTTTCCACCAGTATCGCCCCTTCCAGCAGGCTGGCGTAAGACAACATCAGTACCGTTACCATCACCGTCTGAATATTCGGCAGGATATGAAAAAACAGGATGCGCAGCGGGCCGGCGCCCATGGCGCGGGCCAGCGTCACGTACTCTTTACCGCACTCTTCCAGAATGGCGGTGCGCAACATGCGGGCGATGCTGGCCATCGACACAAAACCCAGCACGCACGCAGGCAACCACAGATGCGCCAGCGCGTTGCGAAACATCGCCAGATCGCTGTTCCAGCCGCCCAGCAGCACAAACCCGGTCGGCAATTCCGCCGAGTACTGATAAATATCATCGAACCGCCCCGGCCCCGCGGACCAGTGCAGGACGGCATAAAACAGCAACAGACTCAGCAGACCGATCCAGAACACCGGCACCGAATAGCCCAGCAGCGTAATGCCGCGCACCAGATAATCCAGCACGCCGCCGGGTTTCAGCGCCGACAGCAGCGCCAGCATGACGCCGCCGCCGAACCCAATCACAATCGCGCAGGTCGCCAGTTCAAAAGTCGCCGGAAAGGTGCGCAGCAAATCCTGCAGCACCGGCTGCGCGGTGGTGCGTGATACGCCGAAGTCGCCCTGTAATAGCGCGGAGAGATAGTGCCAGAATTGCAGCCATACCGGCTGGTCCAGCCCCAGTTGTCGACGCACCTGACTGTAGGTGGCATCGCTGGCGTGTTCGCCCGTCACGGGCAGGGCCTGATCGATCGAGGCCAGATGGGTTAACAGGAAGGTAAAAAACAACAGACCCAACAGCGTCAGGCACAATGAAAGGAAACCACCCAGCACTTTACCGGGACGCGCCGCAGTTCCCCATATCTGTTGATAAAATGGACTCATTGACGGAGGCCTTGTTGCTGGGAAGGCAACCCCAGGTCGTGACACGTTGCCAGCATGGTATCATCACTGCCGCCGGACTGGTATAGACAACCTCCGTCTCAGTTCACGCCCTTGTCAGGCACACGCCGCGCATGGTTAACGCTACGCCTGACTGGCGGATGGGCCCCGCTGCAATTCGCGCACCCGCTGCGCCAGCGCGCTCAGGCTTTCGTCCGCCATGCCGTAATGTTCCAGTTCCTGTTCCAGCGCGAACAGATACTGGGCGTTGGTGCCGAGCGGCCCGCTGGCGTGGGCGATCAGCGGCGCGATACTCTGTATGCAGGTATCGGCTTCCAGCAGCGGATGTTCGGGGTTGGTGACAAACACCAGCGCGGTGATCGGCTCACCGCCCTGACTGCGCAGTTCGCACCATAACGGCCGGTAACAGCCGGTCAGCATTTCACGCTTCCACAACAGTTCCAGTTCTTCTCGCAGGGTGGCTTCAGGCAACCGATAGGCCAGTCCGGTGGTCTCACCGCCGGGTTTCAGCCCCAGCATGCGGCCAGGCTGGCTGTGGGTGCCGCGGCCGGCGGTGAGGCGCAGGCAGAAGGTGCGATGCCAGCCGTTGAGCGTAGCCACACAAACCTCTTCGGCATCGAAGACCGGATTCCACATCAGGGAGCCGTAACCGAACACCCAGACCGGGCTTTGGTCAGGGCGGGATGTCAGCATGCAGTCCAGAGACGCCGCGCGCTGTTGCGGGGTCAGCAACAAAGATTCATCAATATTGCCAAACGAGGTTTTACAATCTGCTTTCTGCAAAAAATCACGCGTCAACACTACCCACTGCCCTCACTAAAACGTTTCTTACTGCGCGGCGGCATCGCCTCGCCTATTTTGGCCGATCATCAACCCTGTAATCAACGCAGGTACTGCTTATTTCTACGGCAAAATATCGTTAACCTTTACCAGAATTGTGCTAAACGCACGATGCAATCGTGAAAGAGACATCCATAATCGGTCTGGCAATGATGTCAGGACGCGCTCTTTTTTTACATTCATGGGAAAATGACAATCCTGTCTTATTTATGCTTGGTTTAACCTGAAAATGACAGCCTATAAAAAGATAAAATACGTTATTATTTGATAAAAATAGTAAACAAGAAGTACAAAATCTTTTATTATTAATCAGATAAAACATAAAGAATGAAAACAATCGGTAAAACCCGCTGATACGGGTTATACCGGATTTTAAGTAACAATACTTTTGGCTCCGAAGCGGTCGGAGAGGCAGGGAAAATGATCCGGGTAAAACCAGCGGCGTCCCCCAAGGCGTCGATCAACGCCCGGAAGCAATAAAAAAGCGATTATCTTTAGACGGTATAAGGAGACCCGACCATGCCAACATCCTCCGACGCGGTGAAAACCCGTCACCACGAATACACCCTGATTTTTCCGCTGCTGGCGCTGCTGGCCCTGACATTATGGGGCGATGCCCGCAGCCTGCCGGCTATGGTTGGCATCAACCTGCTGGCGCTGGTGGGGATCCTCGCCAGCGCGTTCAGCGTGGTGCGCCACGCCGACGTGCTGGCGCATCGACTGGGAGAACCCTATGGCTCGCTGATCCTCAGCCTGTCGGTCGTGATTCTGGAAGTCAGCCTGATCTCGGCACTGATGGCCACCGGCGATGCCGGTCCGACGCTGATGCGCGACACCCTCTATTCCATCATCATGATCGTCAGCGGCGGTCTGGTCGGCTTCGCGCTGCTGCTGGGCGGCCGCAAATTTGCTACCCAGTACGTCAATCTGGGCGGTATCAAGCAGTATCTGATGGCAATCTTCCCGCTGGCGATCCTGGTGCTGGTGTTTCCCGCCGCGTTGCCGGAAGGCAATTTCTCCGTGACGCAATCCATTATCATCGCGCTGATTTCCGCCATGATGTACGGCGTATTCCTGCTGATCCAGACCCGCACGCATCAGAATCTGTTTGTCTACGAGCACGAAGATGAAAGCGATGACGACAACCCGCACCACGGTAAACCGTCGGTGCACAGCTCCGCCTGGCACGCCATCTGGTTGCTGGTGCATCTGGTGGCGGTGATTGGCGTCACCAAGATGGATTCGCCGCAGTTGGAAGGGTTGCTGGAGGCGATGAACGCGCCGGCCCAGTTTACCGGTTTCCTGGTGGCGCTGCTGATCCTGTCGCCGGAAGGGTTGGGCGCCATCACCGCCGTACTGCGCAATCAGGTACAACGCGCCATGAACCTGTTTTTCGGGTCGGTGCTGGCCACCATTTCGCTGACGGTACCCGCTGTGACGCTGATCTCCACCCTTACCGGCCGCACCCTGCAGTTTTCGCTCGATCTGCCGCACATTGTGGTGATGTTGTCGGTACTGGTGCTGTGCCACATTTCCTTTTCCACCGGCCGCACCAACGTCCTCAACGGCAGCGCGCACCTGGCGCTGTTCGCCGCTTATCTGATGACCATCATGCTGTAAGCGCCCCGCCGGTATCGCCGCTCTGCGATACCGGCAGTACAGGATTTATACAACGATATTCTCTTCCTGCCCGAAAAAATCCTTTCCATTGATTTACCGCTGGATCTGCGTCAAAAAACAGGCGTATGGTATCGGCTTTGGACTGTGTCCTACCGCGGCGGCCGCGCTTTTTGTTTTCACTTCTCCGGCAGTCATCGCAGGCGGCACAAGCCCTGGCCGTGACGGGCCGCTGTCGACCCGCCTGTTTTTCATTGTTTGGTTCTTGTTTTCCATGAAATCACACCGAATTAACGGTATCAGACCGTTCAGCGCGCTGATTGAAGCCTGCTGGCGAGAAACGTACACGCTGTCGCGTTTTACTCATGATGTTATTGCCGGGATTACCGTCGGGATCATCGCCATCCCGCTGGCGATGGCGCTGGCTATCGCCAGCGGCGTGCCCCCGCAGTATGGACTTTACACGTCGGCGATCGCCGGGTTGGTGATCGCGCTGTGCGGCGGCTCCCGCTACAGCGTCTCCGGCCCCACCGCCGCGTTTGTGGTTATTCTTCATCCCGTATCTCAGCAGTTCGGCATCTCCGGCCTGCTGGTCGCCACCCTGCTCTCCGGCGTATTTTTACTGCTGATGGGCCTGTGTCGGCTGGGCCGACTGATTGAATACATTCCGCTGCCGGTGACGCTCGGGTTTACCTCCGGCATCGCCATCACCATTGCCACCATGCAGGTAAAAGATTTTTTCGGCCTGACCATGACCACAGTACCGGAGCACTATGCTGAAAAAGTGGCGGCGCTGGTACAGGCGCTGCCGACGCTGAACATCGGCGATACGCTGGTCGGCGCGACGACGTTGCTGGTGCTGATCGTCTGGCCGAGGCTGGGTATTCGCCTGCCGGGTCACCTCCCCGCGCTGCTGGCAGGCACCGCCGTGATGGGCGTGCTGTCGCTGTTTCACATCGACGTGGCGACCATCGGCTCGCGTTTCAGCTATCTGCTGGCCGACGGCAGCCACGGTCAGGGCATCCCGGCGATCCTGCCGCAGTTTTTACTGCCGTGGAACATCCCCACGCCGGACGGCCACACCATGACGCTGAGCTGGAAAAGCCTGTCCGACCTGCTGCCTGCGGCGTTTTCCATGGCGATGCTCGGCGCCATCGAGTCGCTGCTGTGCGCGGTGGTGCTGGACGGCATGACCGGACGCAAGCACCACCCTAGCAGCGAATTGATCGGCCAGGGCATCGGCAACATGGTGGCGCCGTTCTTCGGCGGCATTACCGCCACCGCCGCCATCGCCCGATCCGCCGCCAACGTGCGAGCGGGCGCGACCTCGCCTATCGCGGCGGTGATCCACGCGGGTCTGGTGCTGTTGTCCCTGCTGGTGCTGGCGCCCTGGCTCTCTTACCTGCCGCTGTCGGCGATGGCTTCCCTGCTGTTGTTGGTGGCGTGGAACATGAGCGAGGCGCACAAGGTGGTCTATCTGCTGCGCCGGGCGCCGCGGGACGATATTCTGGTATTGGTGCTGTGCATGGCGTTAACCGTGCTGTTCGATATGGTGATTGCCATTACGGTGGGAATTGTGCTGGCGTCGTTGCTGTTCATGGGCAATGTGGCGCGCATGACGCGGCTGAGCGAACTGCCGGGCACCATCGCGGGTCAGCGGCTGGTGCTGCGCATTAACGGGCCGCTGTTTTTCGCCGCGGCGGAACGCCTGTTCAATGAACTGATGGAGCGCGCCCAGCCTTACCCGACGATTATTCTGCAGTGGGACGCCGTGTCGGTGCTGGATGCCGGCGGCCTTAACGCGTTCCGCCATTTTGTGGAATTGCTGCCGCCGGAAAAACGGCTGATCATTACCGATATACCGTTCCAGCCGCTCAAGACACTGGCCCGGGCTAACGTCACGCCGATCGCCAACCGGTTGGTTTTCTATGCGACGCTGGAACAGGCGCTGGCGGAAACCACGCCCCACCCTGACGCCGTCTAATCCCGGCCTCTCGCCGGCTTCCGCATTGCGCGGGGGCCGGCGACACCCTGCCGCATAGAGTTCAGCAGAACAGCCCGGCCGATGTGGTCGAGGTAGCGGCACGCACCGACAGGCACTCCGCATGCTGGCTCAGCGACAGTTCATGATCGCGGCAAGCCTGCCCTATCGCCTGCAACTGCTCGCCGGACAGCGCATACGGCAGCCGGATGTCCAGCTCCGTTACCCCTTGCTGGCGCGCCAGTGTAATCAGACGGGAAAGATTGGTTTCATCACTGGCCTGGGTGGAAAGCACCTGCATCGCCAGTTCCAGCAGTTTATCCTTGCCGGCGCTCCCGGCAACCACGGGTGACTTGGTCACCATGCCGAAAATCGGCATCACGCCGTACAGCGCGTCGATAAAGCGCCAGCGCTTGCGGCACAGCGCGCCAAGGTACGCGGTATAATCAATGCACATCCGTTCACTTTCAGAGGAGCCCGCAGGCCCGGAATGAGCCTCTTCCATCCTTTTTCTCCTTTCCGTCAACCGACCGTTGGCGTCACGCCATTTCACTCAACCATTACAACGTAAAAAGGATTAATAGGGTATAGTATCTCTAACAATTGTAGAGCTATTAGGCAAAAGCAGGGACTTTTCTGCTGGCAATGCGATCCAGCGCACCCTACGCTTGCGTCGTAGCCGCCCATGCCGTCAGACAGCGTCGGTATAGGCCATAATACGCGTTCTGTTGTGAGTGGGATGTCATGTATAAAGTTGTTTTTGTTGAAGATGATCCGGAAGTCGGCAAACTGATCGCAGCCTATCTGGGCAAACATGATATTGATGTGCGCATTGAGCCACGCGGCGATAACGCGTTGGCATTCATCGAAGAACAACAGCCCGACCTGGTGTTGCTGGACATCATGTTGCCCGGCAAAGACGGTATGACGATCTGTCGGGAACTGCGCCCCCGCTTCACCGGCCCCATCGTACTGCTCACCTCGCTCGACAGCGACATGAACCACATCCTGTCGCTCGAAATGGGGGCCGACGACTATATTCTGAAAACCACGCCGCCGGCGGTGCTGCTGGCACGCTTGCGCTTGCATTTCCGCCAGTACGCCGCCGCGCCCACGCCGGCGGTGGAAAAAAGCGTGCAAAGCGCGCCGGTGAAAACGCAGGTTCAGGTGCATAAATCGCTGCACTTCGGCCTGTTGTGTATCGACCCGGTCAACCGCGACGTCACGCTGGCGAACGAGAATATCGCCCTCTCCACGTCGGATTTCGACCTGCTGTGGTTGCTGGCCACCCACGCCGGGCAGATCATGGATCGCGAAGCGCTGCTTAAAGCGCTGCGCGGCGTCAGCTACGACGGGATGGATCGCAGTATCGACGTCGCCATTTCCCGCCTGCGCAAAAAACTATACGACAACGCGCTGGAACCGGTGCGCATCAAAACCATCCGCAACAAAGGCTACCTGTTCGCTCCCAATGCCTGGGAGACCATCGCGCCATGAAAAAACTGTTTATTCAGTTCTTTCTGCTGCTGTTCGCCAGCTTTCTGGTGATGACCCTTCTGGTGGGGCTGGTGTACAAAGTCACGGCGGAACGGGCCGGTCGCCAGTCGATGGATGACCTGATGAAAAGCTCGCTGTATCTGATCCGCAACGAGCTGCGTTCCATTCCGCCACGAGAGTGGCACAAGACCATCAACCAGATGGACCTTAACCTGTCGTTCAAGTTACACATTGAGCCGATCAGCAAGTACCGGCTTAGCACACAGGCGCAACAGCGGCTGATCCAGGGGGAAATCGTCGCGCTGGACGACGAATACACCTTCATCCAGCGCATTCCGCGCAGTCACTATGTGCTGGCGGTCGGCCCGATTCCCTATTTGTTCTTCCTGCACGAAATCCGGCTGGTCAACCTGCTGTTTCTGGCGTTGATCGGCCTGTCGCTGGCGCTGCCGGTGTTCCTGTGGATGCGCCCGCACTGGAAGGCGATGCTGCAACTGGAAAGCGCTGCGCAACGGCTGGGAGACGGCCATCTGGAAGAGCGCACCCATTTCGATAACACCTCCAGCCTGTTCCGCCTCGGCGTGGCGTTCAACCGCATGGCCGACAACCTTAACCAGTTGATTACCAGTAAAAAACAGCTGATCGACAATATCGCCCATGAGCTGCGCACGCCGCTGGTTCGGCTGCGTTACCGGCTGGCGATGAGCGACAACCTGACCGACGAAGAGCAGGAAGCCATCAGTCGCGATGTCGGCCAGTTGGAGGCGTTGATCGATGAACTGCTAACTTACGCCCGCCTTGACCGGCCGCAGGTGACACTGCATCTGGAACAGATCGACCTGCCGCTATGGTTGCACAAGCGCATTGAGGATTTCCAACTGGTGCACGACGATAAGCAAATTGAGCTGGACGTCACCGGCGATAACGACTTCGGCTATGTGGACCTGCGCCTGATGGAACGGGTGCTGAACAATCTGGTCAATAACGGTTTACGTTTTTGTCGGCACCGCCTGCGGGTGGGGCTGACGCTCGACCAACATACCGCCTACTTGCAGGTGGAGGATGACGGGCCAGGCATCGCGCCGGAAGACCGCGCGCATATCTTCGAACCCTTCATCCGGTTGGAAGCCGGCATCGAAAATAGCAGCGGCGGCTGCGGTCTGGGGCTGGCGATTGTTCACGCCATCGTGCGCGCTTACAACGGCACGATCGAGGTGGACAGCAGCCCGCTGGGCGGCGCCCGCTTCCTGTTCCGCTGGCCGATTATCGAGCATAAACCACCGTCAAATTCTTCGTCTGCGAACCTTGTACAAACCGTTACACGCGGAAACCAAACACTCACAGATCGCTAGCGTAGGTTCTCTTATGCTTCACTCATCGGCCCACCCTAGGGTTCGAAACGTGAACTGGATAATGAGGAATTTACGATGAATAAATTTTTAGTGATGATCGCAGGTGCGGCTCTGGGTCTGTCCTCTGTAGCTTTCGCGGCTGGTACCACTGCTCCGGCAACCGCAGCTGCTCCGGCAACTACCACTGCAGATGCTGCTCCGGCTAAAGCTGCTGATACCGCCAAAAAACCGGTGAAGAAAAAAGTAGAGAAGAAAAAAGCGGCAACGCAGAAAGCTCAGGCTGCTAAAAAGCACAAAAAAGCAACCAAGAAAAAAGCGGCCGCTCAGAAAGCTCAGGCTGCTAAAAAAGTAGCCAAGAAAAAACCGGCTCAGAAAGCTCAGGCCACCAAAAAAGTAGCCAAGAAAAAACCGGCTCAGAAAGCTCAGGCCACCAAAAAAGTAGCTAAGAAAAACCGGCTCAGAAAGCTCAGGCCACCAAAAAGTAGCCAAGAAAAACCGGCTCAGAAAGCCCAGGCTGCCAAAAAGTAGCCAAGAAAAACCGGCTCAGAAAGCTCAGGCTGCCAAAAAAGTAAGCCAAGAAAAAACCGGCTCAGAAAGCTCAGGCTGCCAAAAAACACAAAAAAGTGAAAAAAGCTAAGACAGCCGCTACCCCGGCAGCTTAATTCACCAAAGTGATAGTTGATGGTCATGAACACCGGTAGCCACTACCGACATGACAATAGCGTTATCAAACACCCGGTTCGCCGGGTGTTTGTTTCATGGGGACCGGATAATGCTGCGACGCTACTCATTTGAAATCGTGCTGTCCTTCCTGCTTATTTGCGCGTTGGTCATCGTGGTATTTTTCTTATAACCCGATGACACTCTCACCTACGCGCCCAAACCGGGTCATTCGATTCGCCTGACCAACCAATCCGTCGTTTCCTGCCTGATTCCGGCATGCTACGTTTATAGTGGATTGATGACGGTTAACGCTGAATTTCATCTTTAAAGGCCATTCATTACATGCGCATATCAGCCTGGTTGTTATGTTCATTAAGCGTGCTCGCCTCTTCCGCGTGGGCCGATAACGATCCGTCGGCCACGACGGAACAACAAAAGCAGACTCTGTTCTTTAATCATGACGATCGCGACAAAGTGCCGGATACCGCGCAATGGCCGTGGCAGGCCATTGGTCAGTTGGAAACCGCCAGCGGCAACCTTTGCACCGCGACGCTGATCTCACCGCATCTGGCGTTGACCGCAGGCCACTGCGTGGTAGCGCCGCCCGGCGTGCCGGACAAACCGGTAGCGTTGCGTTTTCTGGCAACGGAAAACGGCTGGCGCTACGAAACCGATAAAATTGAAGCGCTGACCAATAAAAAGCTGGCCAAAATGCTAAAAGCAGACGGCGACGGCTGGATCGTCCCGCCTTCCGCCGCACCGTGGGATTTCGCGCTGATTCGCCTCAAGCAGACGCCGCCGAATATCCGCCCGTTGCCAATCTGGCAGGGAACGCAGGAAGAACTGAAGGCGGCGCTGGCAGCGGCGCAGCAAAAGGTCACCCAGGCCGGTTACCCGGAAGACCATCAGGAGACGCTGTACCGTCATCAGGATTGCCTGATTACCGGTTGGGTCCATAAAGCGGTGATGGCGCACCGTTGCGACACCCTGCCGGGCGACAGCGGCTCGCCGTTGATGCTAAAAACCGCCGGCAGTTGGGTGTTGATGGGCATTCAAAGCTCCGCGCCGGACGCCAGCAACCGTCAGCTCGCCGACAACCGCGCCGTGGCGGTCACCGCTATCCGCCAACAGCTGGAAGCGATGTCTAAAGGGGAGCGTTGATTCTGCCTGCCGGTATTTTAGATGGAATACCGGCAAACCTATAGCCGGTCAGACGGTCATAACGCCCACAAACACAACCCCATCCGCACTGTCTGTGCCTCATCCCTTCCCGCTTTGACCATTAACGGATTGTTAATGTTTTTTACCACCTCTAATACCTTGGAGTAACACAGTTATACTTTTCATTGATAAGTTGAAACTTATCTTTCAGTGAAGCGATCCAGCCACCTGAATACCCCTCTTTATCTCTCTATAAACGAATACTCCAAGAAGGATATCAATAAGTTACATTTTTCTTTTAGGGAGCATCATGTCCGAATACGTGCAATTCTCACTCGGTGTTTTACCACTCCTGATAATGATCATTTTGATTTTGAAAATCAAAATGCCAATTCACCATTCCGTCCTGATCACACTGGTTATCACGGCCATACTGAGCGTCACCGTCTGGCACACGCCGCTGCAAACGCTAAGTTCGGCTATCGGGTATGGGGTGATAAAGGGCTTATGGCCCATCATTATTGTGATCCTGGGCGCGATTTACAGCTATAACCTAATGCAGGAGACACGCAGCATGGATGTACTGCGTGACGTCCTGGCCAGTATCAGCGATGACAGGCGTATTCAGGTACTGTTGATTTCCTGGTGCTTTGGCGGTTTTCTTGAGGCGGCTGCAGGCTATGGTACTGCCGTTGCTATTCCCATCGGTATTCTGATCGCCCTCGGTTTCAACCCGCTGAAAGCCGCCATCGCGTCTCTGGTGGCAAACACCGTCCCTACGGCATTTGGCGCTGTCGGTATTCCGGTCTCAATTTTGGCTGAACAGGTACACCTGCCAGTTACGACACTCGGGGGCACGATTATTCTGCAACTGGCGCTGTTCAATATACTGCTGCCTTTCGTCATTATCGCCATCATCGGTGACGGTGTGAAAGCTATCCGGGGTGTAGTGGGTATCACACTGGTGTGTGGGATTACCACACTGATTCCGCAGTATTTCGTCGCCGTTCATCTTGGCGCGGAACTTCCCGCGTTTGCGGGCAGCCTTGTCAGTCTCATTGCGGTAGCAGCGATGGGGCGAGCGCGTAAGGGAAGAACCGATCCACACTATCTTATTCGGAATAGCAAATCATCGGGCGCGCTGCCTTCAGGCCGTGATTTACTAAAAGCCAGCTCTATTTATATTCTTATTTTTACGTTCATTCTGCTCTGCTCCCCATTATTCCCAGGAATAAAGCACATCGTTGCGCATGTTACGTCCACGCTGTATTTCCCCTTGTCGGAGGGAAAAGCCCTATCGCTGAAAATCGACTGGATTGCCACACCGGGCGTTCTCATCATTATTGCCACATTACTTGGCGGCTTTATTCAGGGCGCATCGTTGGGAAAGATGTTGCACGTACTGGCTAGCACGATTAAGCAGTTGAAAAACTCCATTATCGCTATCACCACCATCGTGGCAATGGCAACCATTATGGACGTCAGTGGATTAATCGCCACTCTGGCGCAAACCATGGTGAATGTAACGGGCGGTGCTTATGTCTTTATCGCCCCCATCATCGGGGCACTGGGCACCTTCGTAACGGGAAGTGATACCAACTCAAACGTACTCTTCGGAAAGTTGCAGACGGTGGCGGCAGAAAAACTCCATATCGATCCCATCTGGCTGGCGGCCGCAAACACATCAGGAGCGACCGGCGGAAAAATGATCTCCCCGCAGAGTATCGCCATTGCGGTATCCGCGACCCGGATGGATGGACAAGGCAGTGCCATCATGGCAGGTACACTGAAATACTGTACCGCCTACATATTCATTCTCGGGTTAAAAGTAGGACTGATTTACTACCTGTTTCTGTCCTGAACCTGTTTCTGTCCTGAACCTGTTTATTTTCTAACCAAAAGCGCCATGCCATAACGTCTAATCATAAAAACAATCTTGCCTACTGTACTGGAGGGGTGTCGTGAATGTTAATTTTTTTGTGACCTGCATAGGCGATGCGCTTAAATCGCGTATGGCACGTGATTCCGTGTTGCTGCTGGAGCACTTAGGGTGTCAGGTAAATTTTCCTGAAAAACAAGGGTGTTGTGGTCAACCAGCACTCAACAGCGGTTATGTTAATGATGCGATTCCCGGGATGAAAAACCTGATTGTGGCGCTGGAGGAAAACGACGACCCGATCATCTCCCCTGCGGGTTCTTGCACCTACGCCATCAAAAGTTACGCCACCTGGCTTGCTGACGAGCCGGAGTGGGCTCAGCGTGCCGGGAACGTCGCCGCACGCATGTACGATCTGACCTCTTTTATCGTCAATACGCTGGGTGTCGTAGACGTGGGAGCCCGTTTACCCGGTAAGGCAGTTTACCATCCTTCCTGTAGCCTGTTTCGCAAAATGGGAGTGAAAGAAGAACCGCTAGCACTGCTGAAGCAAGTTGATGATCTGACGCTGCTGCCATTTCAGGCGCCAGAAACCTGCTGCGGTTTCGGTGGCACGTTCTCGGTAAAAATGGCGGAGATTTCCGGTGAAATGGTGAAAGAGAAAGTCAGCCATATTATGGATGCCCGACCGGATTACCTCATCGGTGCCGATGTCAGTTGTCTGCTCAATATCGGCGGGCGTCTGCAACGCGAGGGACACCCCGTCAAGGTGATGCATATTGCCGAAGTGTTGATGAGCCGCTGAGGAGGTCTGCAATGTATTTAAAAACCAGCAACACTGCTTTCAAAGAGCGCATCAAACAACAGATTGATGATCCCATTATGCGTAACGCGGTCGCTAACGCGCAGGAGCGCATTGGCGCCAACCGCCAGAAAATGGTCGATGAACTGGGGCACTGGGAAGACTGGCGCGAACGCGCAAGCCAAATCCGCGAACATGTACTGGCAAATCTGGATGCCTATCTCTACCAGCTCTCAGAACGAGTCAGCGCCAACGGTGGCCACGTTTTTTTCGCCAAAACCAAAGAGGACGCTACCGATTATATCCTGCAAGTCGCCCGGTCGAAGCAGGCCAAAAAAGTGGTCAAAGCCAAATCGATGGTAACCGAAGAGATTGGGATGAACCATGTCCTGCAGGAAGCCGGTATCCAGGTGATTGAAACCGACCTTGGCGAGTACATTCTGCAACTCGACGGTGACCCGCCCTCACATATCGTCGTGCCGGCCATTCATAAAGATCGCCATCAGATTCAGCGCGTATTGCGCGAAAAACTTGGCTATGACGGACCGGAAACCCCGGAAGCCATGACCTTGTTCATCCGCCAAAAGATCCGTCAGGATTTCCTGAGCGCCGAGGTCGGTGTGACCGGCTGTAACTTCGCCGTGGCGGAAACAGGTTCGGTTTGTCTGGTGACCAATGAAGGCAACGCCCGTATGTGTACCACGCTACCGAAAACGCATATCGCGGTGATGGGAATGGAGCGTATCGCCCCCACGTTTGAAGAGGTGGATGTGCTCATCACCATGCTGGCCCGTAGTGCAGTCGGTGCTCGCCTGACGGGGTACAATACCTGGCTCACCGGCCCCCGCGAAACGGGTAATGTAGATGGTCCGGAGGAGTTCCACCTGGTTATTGTCGATAACGGCCGTTCTACGGTACTGGGCTCCCAGTTTCAGGAAATATTGCGCTGTATTCGTTGTGGCGCCTGTATGAATACCTGCCCAGCCTACCGCCATATCGGTGGTCACGGATACGGTTCTATCTACCCCGGCCCTATCGGCGCAGTCATCTCCCCCCTGCTGGGCGGTTATGATGATTTTAAAGATCTGCCTTACGCCTGTTCGCTGTGTACTGCCTGTGACAGCGTATGTCCGGTAAAAATTCCGTTGTCCAGACTGATACTGGAGCACCGGCGTGTCATGGCGGAAGGGGGGCTCACGCCGAAAGGCGAGCAGAGAGCGATTAAGCTGTTCGCTTATGCCAACAGCCATCCGAGGTTATGGAAAGTCGGCATGATAGCGGGCGCTCATGCCGCCAGGTGGTTCATCAAGGATGGCAAAATACCACTCAATATTGGGGCGATCGGCGAATGGACGCAAGCGCGTGATTTGCCGCAAGCCGATGGTGAAAGTTTCCGCTCCTGGTTTAAAAAACACAAAGCGCAGGGAAATCAATGATGAATCACAGAGACGAATTTTTAGCTGACATCGCCAAAGCACTAGGCCGGGATGTTCGTCATATTCCCTCTCCGCCGCCGGTTCCGGTCAATGATTATGCCCACTCTCGTCTGACTGAACTCGACGCACAGCAACGCTGTGACGCGTTCATTGAATTTGCCACCAACGTCATGCTGGTGCACTGTGAATTGACCACCGACGTTGATGCGCCTGAGGCGACATTGCGTTTGTGCGAACGCTATGGACGCGAACCCGTGCTGATCAGCGGCGATGATCGACTGGCGGCATTGGGTATCACTGCCCGGCTACAGGAAGTCTGCGATGCGGTCGTCTGGGATTCAGCGCATGGCGAGGAGAATATCCGGCTGGCAGAGCAAGCCAAAGTAGGCGTGGTATACGCGGAATATGGCTTAACCGAGTCCGGAGGAGTGGTGTTGTTTTCTGCGCCGGAACGTGGCCGCGCGATCAGTTTACTGCCAGAATCATCGATTTTTGTCCTGCGCAAAAGTACTATTTTACCACGTGTGGCACAACTGGCGCGTCGACTGCATCAGATAGCCCAGCAGGGCACACGAATGCCTTCCTGTATCAATCTGATCGGCGGCCCTAGCTCCACGGCCGACATTGAGCTTATCAAGGTGGTAGGGGTACACGGCCCAGTGAACGCAGCGTATCTGATCATAGAAGACTGTTAACAACCACAGGGATACCCCTTGCGCCGAAGCCGAATTAGCGTCGGACAAGGGGTCATAATAGCGGCGTGGGCCTGCCCGGTTTTAGCGCTACGCCGCCAGCCGTTTATCCCTCAATCTGCGCCATCGCCTGCAAAATGCGTTTATCGGAAACCGGATAAGGCGTGCCGAGCTGCTGGGCGAAGTAGCTGACGCGCAGTTCTTCGATCATCCAACGGATCGCTTTTACGTCGTCGTCTTCCCGTCGCTCCGGCGGCAGCTTGTTCAGCCACTGCTGCCAGGCTTGCTGCACCTGCTCCACTTTCAGCATTTGCGCGCGATCGCGATGGACATCCTGCGCCAGTTTATCCAGCCGACGCTCGATGGCCTGCAGATAGCGCAGCACATCCGGCAGCCGTTTCCAGCCGTTGTCAGTCACGAAACCGCGGAACACCAGCCCGCTCATCTGGCTTTTGATGTCGCTCAAGGCCAACGCCAGCGCCATATCCACCCGACCTTTGAGCCGTTTGTTGATATTGAATACTGTGGTTAAAATCTGCTCCACCTGCCGGGCGATATCCACCACCGTATCGTTCAGTTCCGCCCGTACTCGCTCGTGCAACTGACGGAAAGCGTCTTCCTGCCACACCGGGCCGCCCGCTACCGTCATCAACTGGTCCACGCCGCAGGCGATGCAATCGTCGATCAGCTCCAGCACCTTGCCGTAGGGGTTGAAATACAGCCCCAGCTTGGCCTTGTTAGGCAGCTTTTCGTGCAGATACTTGATGGGAGACGGAATGTTCAGCAACAGCAGCCGGCGCTGACCGCGCCACATCATCTGTTGCTGCTGGTGCGGTGTATCGAACAGACGTATCGCCACGCTGTCTTTCTCATCCACCAGCGCCGGGTAGGCTTTTACCGCGTAACCGCCGCGTTTCTGCTCGTAACGCTCCGGCAAATCGCCAAAACTCCAGATATGCAGATCGCGCTGTTCGATGCCGTCATCCGCCACCGCCGACAGCGTTTGCTGCACCTTCTCCTGCAACTGATCTTTCAACGCCCGCAGACTCTTGCCTTCCCGTAGCGCACGGCTTTTCTCGTCCACCACCCGGAAGGTCATTTTCAGGTGATCGGGCACCTGTTCCCACTGCCAGGCTTCACGGTCGACCGTCACGCCGGTCATCAGCCGCAGTTCACGCTCCAGCGCGTCCAGCAGCCCTTTCTCCAGCGGTGTCACCCGCGCCAGAAACGCTTCGGCATAGTTGGGCGCCGGCACGAAGTTGCGCCGTATCGGTTTGGGCAGCGATTTGATCAGCGCCACCACCACCTCACTGCGCAGTCCTGGGATCTGCCATTCGAATCCGTCCTCTTTTACCTGATTCAACACCGGCAGCGGAATATGCACGGTGACGCCGTCGGCGTCCGCCCCCGGTTCGAACTGATAGGTGAGACGCAAACGCAGCTCGCCCTGCTGCCAATGGTTCGGATAATCCAGCGCGCTGACGCGTTCCGCCCCGTCTTTGATCAGCATTGCCTTCTCGAAATTCAGCTGCTCCGGGTCGGTTTTCGACGCCTGTTTCCACCAGTTGTCGAAATGACGGCTCGATACCACATCGTGGGGAAGACGCTGGTCGTAGAACGCAAACAGCGTCTCGTCATCCACCAGAATGTCGCGACGACGGGACTTGTTCTCCAGTTCCTCCACTTCCGATCGCAGTTTCTGATTGGCGCGGAAAAACGCGTGCTGGGTCTGCCAGTCGCCTTCCACCAGCGCATGGCGAATGAACAGCTCGCGCGACACCACCGGGTCGATGGCGCCGTAGTTCACCTTACGGGCCGCCACCAGCGGCAGACCGTACAGCGTGACCTTTTCCTGCGCCATCACCGCACCCTGCGCTTTCTCCCAGTGCGGCTCGCTGTAGCTGCGTTTGATCAGATGCTGCGCCAGCGGTTCAACCCATTCCGGTTCGATGCGAGCGGCGATGCGCCCCCACAGGCGGCTGGTTTCCACCAGTTCCGCTACGATGGTCCACTTCGGCGGCTTTTTGAACAGCCCCGAGCCGGGGAAAATGGCGAAACGGGTGTTGCGCGCTCCACTGAATTCCTGTTTCTCAACATCTTTTTGCCCGATGTGGGACAGCAGCCCGGTCAGTAACGCGCCGTGCAGGCTACGGTAATCCGCCGGTTCGCTATTGACCGGGAAGCCCAGTTCTTTTACCACCTGACGCAGTTGGGTGTAGATATCCTGCCATTCCCGCACCCGCAGGTAGTTGAGGTAATCGCTGCGGCACAGTTTACGAAACTGGCTGGACGACAGCGCTTTCTGCTGCTCTTGCAGGTAATCCCACAGGTTGACGAAGGCCAGGAAATCGGACTCTTTATCGGCGAAACGACGGTGTTTCTCCTCCGCCGCCTGCTTTTTCTCTACCGGGCGCTCGCGTGGGTCTTGAATCGACAACGCCGCGGTGATGACCATCACCTCGCGCACGCAGCTGGTCTGGCGCGCTTCCAGCACCATGCGCGCCAGCCGCGGGTCGATAGGCAACTGCGCCAGTTGGCGCCCCTGCGGCGTCAACCGGTAATGACCGTCCTCGCTGCTCTGGAGCGCGCTCAGCTCTTCCAGCAGCCGCACCCCATCCTGAATGTTGCGCTTGTCCGGCGCTTCAACAAACGGAAACGCCGCGATATCGCCCAGCCCCAACGCCGTCATCTGCAAAATGACCGACGCCAGGTTGGTGCGCAAAATCTCCGGGTCGGTAAACGGCGGTCGGGAGAGAAAATCCTGCTCGGAATAGAGCCGGATGCAGATGCCTGCCGCCACACGGCCGCAACGTCCTTTGCGCTGGTTGGCGGAAGCCTGCGACACCGGCTCGATCGGCAGCCGCTGCACCTTGGTGCGGTAGCTGTAGCGGCTGATGCGCGCGGTACCGGGGTCAATCACGTAACGAATGCCCGGCACCGTCAGCGAGGTTTCCGCTACGTTGGTCGCCAGCACGATGCGCCGCCCGTGATGAGACTGGAACACCCGGTTCTGTTCCTGATTGGAGAGCCGCGCGTACAGCGGCAAAATTTCGGTATGCGGCAAATCCTGTTTATTCAGCGCGTCGGCGGTATCGCGTATTTCCCGCTCGCCGCTCATGAACACCAGAATATCGCCCGGCCCTTCGCGACAGAGTTCATCCACCGCATCCAGAATCGCCTGCAACTGGTCGCGGTCGCTGTCCTGCGCGTCTTCCACCACCGGCCGGTAACGAACATCCACCGGATAGGTTCGCCCAGAGACTTCGATGATCGGCGCGTTGCTAAAGTGCCGTGAAAAACGCTGCGGATCGATGGTAGCCGAGGTAATGATGACCTTGAGGTCCGGCCGTTTGGGCAATAGCTGTTTGAGGTAGCCGAGAATAAAGTCGATGTTGAGACTGCGTTCGTGCGCCTCGTCGATGATCAGCGTGTCGTACTGCATCAACAGCCTGTCCTGCTGAATCTCCGCCAGCAGAATACCGTCCGTCATCAGTTTGACCAGCGTGTTGTCGCCGACCTGATCGTTAAATCGCACCTTGTAACCCACCGTGCTACCCAGCGGCGTCTCCAGCTCCGCCGCGATGCGATCCGCCACGCTGCGGGCCGCCAGCCGGCGCGGCTGAGTATGGCCGATCAACCCGGTGACGCCGCGCCCCAGTTCCAGACACATCTTCGGCAACTGGGTGGTTTTGCCCGAGCCGGTTTCCCCGGCCACGATCACCACCTGATGATCGCGAATGGCGCTGAGGATCGCCTCGCGTTTCTGGCTGACCGGCAATGCTTCCGGGTAACGTATCGCCGGCAACGACGCCCTGCGCTGCTCCACTCGCAGGCGCGCGGCCTCGATCTCCTGGCCGATTTCCTGCGCAATCGAAACCTGTGCCTGTGGATTTCCCACTTTCATCGCGCCTTGCAGACGGCGGCGCAGGCGTTGCCGGTCGCGCAGCATTAGCACATTGAGCTGAGGTTCTAACGCATGGAGGGGTGATGTCACGGTGCGATTCCTTACTGTCTGATTCCGGGTACGGTTGAACCAGATTGTTCAACGGTCCGGCGCCCTGCTTGTACTGTGGGCATAACCTGATTGTACTGCAGGCATAAAATTGTACTGCAGACATAATTGGTACTGCAGGCATAAATGAATAGTGCGGCGGGCATGGTATCACATTGACCGCGCAGGCTATACGCCGTCAGGCGGGATTCCGCCGCACGCGCCGTGGTCTGACGCCTTCATTCAATAAAATCGAACAAAGATCTCGAAATATTACGCTATCCCATTGTCGACAACGCGCCTATGATGCATTCATCCGGCGGCGGTTGCCGCCCTTGGCACACTTAACAAGGAATTGGTAATGAGCAAAGTACTCGTCCTGAAATCAAGTATTCTGGCTGACTTTTCCCAGTCTAACCAGTTGGCCGATCACTTTACCGCCTCCTGGCAGGCGGCCCACCCGGCCGACACCATCACCGTGCGCGACCTGGCGGCCAAGCCGGTACCGGTGCTGGATGGCGAGCTGGTTGGCGCGCTGCGTCCTTCCGACAAACCGTTGACGCCGCGTCAGCAGGACGCGCTGGCCCTGTCTGACGAGCTGATTGCCGAACTGCAGGCTCATGATGTCATCGTGCTGGCCGCCCCAATGTACAACTTCAACATCCCGACCCAACTGAAGAACTATTTCGATTTCATCGCCCGCGCCGGCGTGACGTTCCGCTACACCGAGCAGGGTCCGGAAGGTCTGGTGAAAGGCAAACGCGCACTGGTGCTGACCAGCCGTGGCGGTATCCACAAAGACGCGCCGAGCGATCTGCTGACACCGTACCTGCGTCTGTTCCTGGGTTTCATCGGTATCAGCGACGTGGAATTCGTGTTTGCGGAAGGTTTCGGTTACGGCCCGGATATGGCGCAGAAAGCACTGCTGGGTGCTAAAGAAGAGCTGTCCCAGTTGGCGTCTGCGTAACGACTACGATTTAACTCCCCTCATACTCGCCGCCGTGTTGCCTTGACAGCAACGTTGCTCTGATAACGACGTTGATCTGACAACAACGTTGATCTGACCAACAGATACCTTGTCACCGCACACGGCGGATTTTAGTCTTCCTGTTTTTTACCTTGCGGTCTGTCTTTTTCTTGCGTGTCGCTCGGCGCGCTTTTCTTTATTTGATCGCCCACGCGGTTATCTGACTTTTCCAGCAGTTGCACCGTCTCTTTATCCGTACGGATGTGGATGTCGTGCTCAATGTGCACATTCATGTTGATGGTGATCGGTTCTTTCGGTGCCGCCACCTCAATGCGCGGGGTGCAACCGGTCAGCAACACGGCAGCCATTGCGACACAGGCAGTTTTCATCTCATCCTCTTTCTTCATAGTGAGTTACTCCGCGGCCTGCTGTTCCAGCGATGCCTTCAGGTTATCGCCAAAGCGCAGGCTGTGCCACAGCTGGAAAATGTTCTCCTGCTGGCGGTAATTCAGCACAATGTCGCGCCGTGACTGGTCATCCATCACGCTGTGACCGGTGATGCGCGACACCAGCGACAACTCGCCGCGCTGGCTGAGATTCAGCGTGACCCAGGATCGCCCAATCTCCATATAGCGCAGCCAGGCCACCGCCGCGGCGTTGGCGACGCTGTTCTGCGCCAGTTGGTCGGCCAGTTGCGGGTCCAGCTGTACGGTCAGCGGTGTGTCATTAGTCAGTTTGCCGTCCTGCACCAGCATCGAAGGATGACTGAAATTCAGCGGCAACACCCCGCTAACCCGGCCGGACATCGCCAGTTTTTTCGCCTTTAAGCCAGCGACCAGCTCGCCGAGATCGATACCCTGCAGCCGTAATACCGCAGCGTCATGAGCGGGTAGACGCAACGGCGACAACGACAGGTGGCCGTCCAGCACGTCAAGATCCAACTGCGCCAGCGTCAACGGGTGACGCTCGCTGTAGGGATAGGCGCCATACACCTGCACGTCGATATTCCGTATCGGGAACAAGCTATCCAGCCGGTTGACGCGCAATGTCACCGGCTGGGAAATCCCCAGTTGCCAGCGGTGGTTTTCAAACCGGTACGGCAGCACAAAATTGACCCCGCTGAGCTCGCCATCCTCCAGCCAGGCGCCGCCGTTTTTCACCACCCAATGGCCACCGGCGCGGAATCCCTGGCCGCGAGCGGCGGAAAATGCGGTTTGCGCGTAAAACTGACCGGTGCGAATCGCCAGTTGCCAGGCTGGCGGCAGCAACGACTGGAACACCCGTAATGGCTGAGGCGACCACCAGCCGTTGCCGCGCAGGCGCTTCCCGTCCCAACGGCCGTTGAGCTGGATCGGACCGACTGGATCCGCCTGCAACTGCCCGCGCCACAGGAAGTCGTGCGGATTGCGCCCACGAATATCCACCGTCAGTTCGGTGGCGGGCAACATGCCGGCACCCTGCAAATTCACCTGTTTCGCCGCCAGTCTTAATGCGCCGCGTAGCGAAGCCGCCGCCGGGTCACGTCGCCAGCGCAGCGGTTCGGTCAGCGTCAGCCGCGGCTGATCAACCGTCACCACGCCGTAACGCAGCTGGTTCAGGCCGCTGGATAAGGACTCGACCTCAATCAGGTCATCCTGCCAGCGGCCATGCCCGGCGATATCCCAGCTCCCCTGCAACGGCGGCAGATGCCCTTCCCCCCAGTAACGCCAGCGCCAGTCGCCGCTATCGGGCCAGAACTGTTGCGCTTTGCCATCCAGATGCAGCCGGAAACGCCCCCAATAGCTATCGCGCACTTTCACAATCGCCTGCAACCGGCCACTGACGCCCCGTCGGGTGACCTGGATGCCGGCCAGCGGCCAGCGCGCCTCTTCCAGCGTCACCGTCGGGCGCGGCGCGCCCCAGGCCCGTAATAGCGAGCCGGGCAACAGCACCACGGTGGGATCCAGCACGGCGCCTTTCACCGTTCCCGGCAACGACGCGAAAATCGACAGATCGGGAAGATTCGCCTGCCCGGTAAGCTGAAAACGGATATCGCTGTCGGTCAGCCCCAACTGACCAGGCCCCAACGACAACACCGCGTTGGCGCGACCGTTATGCCCTTGCGTCAGAACATTAAGCCGCGCTTCCAGTCGCAGCGGATCGTGCAAACTCAACACGTCATACAGCGTCAACGCTATGCCGCCTGTCAGCGGCTGGCTGGCGTACGGCCAGCGCCAGCGGCCATCGTAGATGCGCAGGTTGCCGTCGCTCACCTGCCACGGCAACGTCAGCAAAGGCTCCGCCATCGACGCCACGCCGACCGTCAGTTCGCCCTGATTACCATGCCAGCGCAGTGTGGCGCTGGCCGGCTCCGGTAACCACAACGGCAACTGCTGCCCCTGCACTTCGCCCTGCTCCGGCAGTTGGTTGAGCGCCGGCGCCAGTTGCATCGCGCCGTTGATCTGCAATGGCGGATGCGCCGTCGTGGCGCGCATCTGACCTTGTTGCAGCGTCAGCGCGGCACCGTGCAGTTCCGCCTGCACCTGTAGCTGATCGCTCTGAATTCGGAGTTGCTGACGCGACGCGTCGGTAGAGAGTTGCAGGCTGCCGACCTGCGTCAGCCAGGGTGTAATCGCAACGCGATGTAGCATCAGCTCGGCTTGCGGCAACCACTGTTGCCACTGCGCCAGCAACGGCACCGTCATATTGGAAGAAACCGGCCACTGCCGCAGGCAAGCCGCATCCAGCGTCAGCGACTCCGCCTCCAGTTGCCAGCGTCCTTCCCGATAGCGAACCAGCAGGCCCGACAGCGTGGCCGGCTGGCACTGCGCCAGACGCAGTTGCACATCCGGCAGCCAGAATCCGCCTTGCCGCCAGCCCGGCGATGCCTGCATCACGAGGCTGACCCCGACGGGCAAATAGGGCCGCAGCAACACCGGCAGCCAGCGCGGCATGGTCCAGCAGGCGGTCGCCACCCCCAGCGCCAGCACGAACACCAGCGCTGCCAGCCAGCCTGCATAGCGCATTAACTTCAGCATGGTTTATGTTTCAGGGTTATTCCGGTGGTCATTATTTGTCATTCAGTGCGAATCGTTACGGTTTATGAACCAAAAGTCACCATTCAGTTCACATTCCCCCGCAAAATCCATACATGCCAATTACCTGATCGTGATAAAATTTTTACATAAGCGCAATATCTGACTACACCACGCGCCGGTGACAGGCTCGCTGACGCCGTGGCGCGAGCGTCAATCCTGCCCGGATTATACATTCATCAATATTGTTGCTTATTCAAACAATACGGACCTGCTCTACCCTTCAATATCGCAAAAAGGGATGCTCCATGCGTAAAAATTATCCAGTCAGTCAACGTCAGTATCCGCTGGATGCCAGGATCAAACTGATGTCGGTGACCACACCTGATAGCCACATTACCTACGCCAACGCCGATTTCATCAAAGTCAGCGGCTACGAGCCGGAAGAACTGATGAATCAGCCGCATAATATTATCCGCCATCCTGATATGCCACCTTCCGCCTTCGCGGATATGTGGAATACCCTAAAAGCCGGAAAAATCTGGACCGGTGTGGTCAAGAACCGCCGCAAGAACGGCGATCACTACTGGGTACGCTCCAGCACCACCCCCCTGAAGCGGGACGGCAAGCTGATGGGCTACATGTCGGTACGCACCGCGGCGACGGCGGAGGAGATCAGCCAGGCCGAAGCGCTCTACGCCCAGGTGAATCAGGGCATATTGAAAAACCGCGCCTTCCACCACGGCCTGCTGGTTTACACCGGCCCGCTGAAATGGCTGAGCCTGTTCAAAACCATGCCGCTGCGCTGGCGCATCCGCAGCTACTTTGGGCTGCTGGGGTTGCTGCCGCTGGCCGTCGCGTTCGCCTTGTTGCCTAAAACGGCGCTGGTCTGGGGGCTGTTTGCGGCACTGATCGCCTTCGCCTGCCTGTTTTGCGAACTGCTGGTGCAACACGTCGCCAGGCCGGTGGAACAGATTCTCGAACAGGCGATGCGATCGGCGGCCGGTCAGGCCAATAGCCTGACGCAACTCAATCGCGCCGACGAAATCGGTATGCTGATGCGCGCCGTCAATCAATCCGGCATGAACTTCCGCACCTTTGTCGATGACGTCAACAGCAACCTACAGGAGCTGAAAACCGCCTGTAGTGAAATCGCGCAGGGCAACCACATTCTGGCGGAGTGTTGCGAGAAGACCGAAGAGAGCCTGCAGCAAACCGCCGCGTCGGTGGAACAACTGACCGCCACCATCAAGAGTAACGCCGACGCCTCGCTGCGCGCATCGCAATACGCGGAAGACGTCAATCAGGTGGTTAATGTGGGCGAGCAGGCCGTCTCGGAGGTCGCCAATACCATGGAAGCGATCACCGGCGCCAGCGAACGTATCACCGACATCATCGGCGTACTGGATAACCTGGCGTTCCAGACCAATATTCTGGCGGTCAACGCCGCAGTGGAAGCCGCCCATGCCGGGGAACAGGGCAAAAGCTTCGCGGTGGTGGCCAGCGAAGTACGCTCGCTGGCGCAGCGCAGCGCCGCTTCCGCCAAAGACATCGCCGCGCTCATCGACAACACCTTGTCCAGCATCCGCGCCGGCGACCAGCAGGTTGCGCATACCAACCGCTCGATGAACAACATTCTGGTCAAAGTGCAGGACGTCACCCATCTGATGAACGATATCAGCCTGGCGACCAAGGAGCAGTCGCAGGGATTGCAGCAGATCAACGACGCGGTCAACCGTATTGATGAACTGACCCATCAGAATACGGCGCTGGCCAGCCAGTCCAACTCCGCTACCGGCCACCTGCAACAGCAGATCGCCAGCATGGCGCAGGCGGTGTCCGTATTCGGCGCGTCAAAATAAGCGACGCCATCGATTCAGGAGGGGCTCGCCCCTCCTTTATTTCTCCCGCATCACCTCTCCCGCCGGTTCACCGTCAAGACCTTTTCAGGCTGTTATCATAACAAGGGCAACAGTTTGTCTGTTCATGGTTTTCTGCTAGCTTACTCTGGCTGCCTCCGTCACCACGTATGACGGCGCGGCTGACAATACCCTGTGGAGAAACAATCATGAAGCTGGCGATTTACAGTACCAAACAGTATGACCGCAAATACCTTGAGCAGGTGAATCAGCAGTTTGGGTATGAGCTGGAGTTTTTCGATTTCATGCTCAGCCCGCGCACCGTCAAAATGGCTGCCGGCTGCGATGCTGTCTGCATCTTTGTCAACGACGAAGCCGGTCGCGAGGTGCTGACGGAGCTGGCGAACACCGGCATCAACATACTGGCACTGCGCTGCGCCGGTTTTAACAACGTCGATCTGGACGCCGCCCGCGAACTGGGGATCCAGGTGGTGCGCGTGCCGGCCTACTCGCCGGAAGCGGTGGCGGAACACGCGGTAGGGATGATGATGAGCCTGAACCGCCGCATTCACCGCGCCTATCAACGCACCCGCGACGCCAATTTCTCGCTGGAAGGACTGATTGGCTTCAACATGTATCAGCGCACCGCCGGGGTGATAGGCACCGGCAAAATCGGTATCGCCACCCTGCGCATCCTCAAAGGATTCGGCATGACGCTGTTGGCGCACGACCCTTACCCGAATCCGCAGGCGCTGGAACTGGGCGCGGAGTATGTCGATCTCGATACCCTGTACGCCAGGTCGGACGTGATTTCGCTGCACTGCCCGCTGACGCAGGAGAATCACCACCTGCTCGACCGCGACGCGTTTTCGCGCATGAAAAACGGGGTGATGATCATCAATACCAGCCGCGGAGGGCTGATTGACTCTCAGGCGGCGATCGACGCGCTGAAACAGCAAAAAATCGGTTCATTGGGCATGGATGTTTATGAAAACGAACGCGATCTGTTCTTTAGCGACAAATCCAACGACGTGATTCAGGACGATGTGTTCCGCCGGCTTTCCGCCTGTCATAACGTGCTGTTTACCGGCCATCAGGCCTTTTTGACGGAAGAAGCGCTGACCAGCATCTCCGAAACCACGCTGCACAATATTAAACAGCTTCGCGAAGGCACGCCCTGCGCTAATCTGGTCAATCCCTGATCGTTCTGCCGGTGGCGCCATGCCGCCGGTTACCAGCTAACCCGGCTTAACCCGCCGGGCAGCTGCCGCTCATCAGCGCCGCTTCGGAGCAACGCTTGCCATTAGCCAGCAAACAGGTGCCGATGCTCGCCCCGCTCAGTTGACGCGAAACCCCCATGCGCCCACCCGCCAGCGTACAGTTCACCTCCGCCGGCGTGCCCTGCCCTTGCCACGTCGCGCGCTGCGGCGCTACCGATTCCTGAACCTGCGCCGACTCCGTTTGTCCGCCACTGCAAGCCACCAGCATCAGGGTGGCGCCCACCACCAGCCATTGCGGCATAGTCATGTTCTTGTCGACTCCTGCGTCGTGATTATAAGAAACCATCAGCCAATTTTGCCGCCACGCGGCATAACTCGGCCTAATCCTATTTACCCTACTTCTTTACCCCACTTCTTTACCACATTTTTGCGGTGCGAGCAGCAACGGCTCACCACCGGTTTTCACCTCTCATGTTTTTACGCACGGTAAGTAACAAATACAATTGTTGTCAGGGAGATAAATTATATGTCCTTATTTTTCAGCCACTAAAGGCAGTGGGTCGTTGGTCGATTAATGGTTAGGCTGATAAGCAATCAGCGCCATCGCCAACGGGAGTAGATAATGGCACCTGCAAGAAAACGTTTTTTTGACATGAATGTCGCAACCAAGCTGTACCTGGGTTTTGCAATGATTTTGTTTTTAGTGGTGCTTTCCTCAGCGCTGAGTATCCACCGTTTTTCGACCATCAAGACCTACTACGGCAAAACCGACCTGATGCACACCGTCATCATGGATATTTTTCAGGTCAAAATCGCCAGAACAAAATATTTGGTCAGCAATGACAATGAGCCTTACGACACCATGCTCAGCTACAACAATGATCTGGCTAAAAATCTTGAACAAGGCAGCCAGCTCTATACCGAAAGCGAATTCAGGGATCCGCTGGCCCGCATGCAGAAGCACCAGGCCGCACTACAGCAATCCATCAACGAAATGGCTCGTGCTAAGCAGGCGTTTATCGACGCCAGCGCCCGGTTTAGCCGCCTTTCGGTCGACGGCGCTATCTCCCGCTTTCGTAGCAGCCTGGCGGCCACTGCGTTTACATCCGACAGCGACCGGGAAAAAGCGACCGCGTTAACCCTGGCGCTGGCGTCTTACAAAGCGACCGCCGACGCCGTGGTGATTGAACGCACTCCCGCCGCACTTAGCACCCTGCAAAGCCGCTTCAGCGATATTGAGAGAAGTTACCGCGACCTGTCCGCCCTGCTCCCGGCCGATCAGAAAACAGCACTGGATGAATTCTGGGCAAGCATCGTCAACCTGAAAACCGGCGCGGAAGGCTACCTGAACGCTTACAAGGCGTTATCGAGCGCAGAAGCGGCGGTGAAAACCGACGGCGATAACGTCAGCGATATCGCCAAAGAGGTCATCCGTCGTCTGAGCGAAATCAACACCACGCTCACCAACAACGCCATCACCGGCGCCACCGCGTTCGCCTTGCTGGCGCTGGTGTTCGGCCTGCTGGTATCACGCTATATCACCCGCCAGATTACCACCCCGGTGTCCCACAACCTGGCGCTGGCGGAACGTATCGCCAGCGGTGACCTGACCGCCAGCATCGAAACCAACCGTCACGATGAACTGGGCCAGTTGACCGCCGCCATGGCGGGCATGAATGAACGGTTACGCCAGATGATCGGCAATATCCGCGACAGCGTTGGCAGCGTGGCGGCATCCGCGGCGCAAATCGCCCACGGCAACCATGAACTGTCGTCGCGCACCGAGCAGCAGTCCGCCGCCGTCGTTCAGACCGCCGCCAGCATGGAACAGCTGACCTCAACGGTGAAAAACAACGCCGACAACGCCCGCCATGCCAGTCAGATCGCGGCGGAGGCATCCAGAGACGCACACACGGGCGGCGGCGTGGTGCAAAACGTGGTCAATACCATGAATGACATCGCCGTCAGTTCGAAAAAAATCTCCGATATCACCGACGTGATCAACAGCATCGCCTTTCAAACCAACATTCTGGCACTTAACGCCGCAGTGGAAGCGGCACGCGCCGGCGAACAAGGGCGTGGTTTCGCGGTGGTGGCCGGAGAGGTACGTAATCTGGCGCAGCGCAGCGCTCAGGCCGCCCGTGAAATCGCCAGCCTGATCGCCGAGTCCGTTACCCGCATTAATGCCGGCTCCGTACTGGCGGCGGAAGCCGGCGACGCCATGCAGAAAATCCTGCTCTCGGTTTCTCGCGTCAACGACATCATCGGTGAAATCGCCTCGGCGTCCGATGAACAGCGTCGCGGCATCGAGCAGATCGCCAGCGCGGTCGGCGAACTGGATTCCACCACCCAGCAAAACGCGTCGCTGGTGACGGCATCCGCCTCGTCCGCCAGTTCGCTGGAAGAACAATCGATACAACTGGAAACGCTGGTAAGTCATTTCCGGCTGGCGCAGGATAATCAGCCGTTGCTGTCCCGGCACGCGGCGCTGCCCGCCAACCGTCCCCCCGTTCCCGCGTTGAGCCAGGCCAGGCTAACCCTCGACGGTAAAAACCGCCAGAGCCAGCAGGATTGGGAAAGTTTCTGATAACCCGCGATTAAAAGAAAACCGGCAAGGATGCCGGTTTAATGATGGGAATCATCGTCAATCGCTACAGTCTTTATACGTTGCCACAATTGTTCGGTTAGCGATCCTCGATCGAATGCGTCTCGACTTTCTCCGTCAGCGACACTTCAACCTTAATATCATCCGTCAGGGTCAGCATCGCCTTCTTATCCGGGCCTACCACCGCAGTACGCTGCGGAATGATGAACTGGCGCACGCTCTCGCCCTCAATCATATCTTTGCCGTTTGCAACGCCGTGCCGCGCCGACAGCAGGTAATTCACCATGCCGTTATAGGTAATCTGATAATCACTGCCGGACGACTCAACCCGGTAATTTAAGGTGATCTTGGGCAGCGCCGCTTTATAGGTGCCGCGAATCTCATCCCAGCGCGCCGGGTTACCCGTCAGATAGACGGAATCCACCCAGTTGGTATTGTTCTGCAGCACATGGGCGGTGGTGTAGGAAAAGTAATAAGGCGAGACAAACGTACTGTTCAGGCTCGTTGTTTTGGTGCTGAACACAGAACATCCTGACAGCATCGCCGTGGCCGCCACGGCCAGGAACAGTTTCTTCATCGGTATTTTTCTCTTTTTGCCAACAGTTTCACCCCAAACAGGGGCCGGGCCAGTTTTCCTGTCATGACCTGCCGGACAGCGCACACGCAGGCAACGGATTGCGCCCACAGAATAGCAGTGATCCTGCGGGTTGATGGAGTGAAAAAGGGGCAAGTGGAGGGATATTTATCCGCATCGACCACCACCGGCCGGTGCCTGAAATCCATCAGCCTGTTTGCTGAGCCATCACCCAACACGCCTGAATAGTTTAATCAGCCACGCACGATAATATAACGCCATCGTTCTTCTGCATGACGCTGAAATATACCCGACTTCAGTTCGTAATAACGCTGAAGCGGCCTCCCATTCATCCCGTTGGCGTTAATTTTCATGATTGACGTCAACTAATATTGTTATTAAACGCCTATGAAAAAAAATAACACCACCCGGAAACAACTCGTCGTCGTGATAAAAAAAACACGCTCTTTTGCGAAGAAAACAGAAATAACGACCCAATCCCGTCAAAATACCACAGCCGCCAACAACACGGCAGCGAATTACCCCAACGCCCCGTCGTCAGCCGGGTTGGATAATATCCGTTTTTCCGCACCGGAACCCGGCCAGTCCGGCGCGCCTGCGACTGCCGCCAGCCAGCCGACGCCACCGGCCGCACCGCCGGTGACAACCGTTCCGCCACTGCCAAAATTTAACCCGCCGCGCGCTGAAACGACCACACCGCCGTCCGCGCCGCCGGCACAACCATCAACATCCAGCGCGCCGCAACCCAGCCTGCCGTCTCCGGCACCGGCACCAGTTGCCGCCGCTCCCGCAGCGGAACCCCCGGCAACCCAGGAACCGGCCACGCCGCCGTTTGCACCTGACTATGCAGCAGTTGGAAATCAGCTAAGCAAGCTGATGTCCGGCATGGCGGCGCCGCTGTCGCGGCTGGCGGGAAGCTTTCAGAGTTTTGCTCATGCCACAAATCAAGCACTACTGAATCCAGCCCAATCTGTTGCGCCTAAAACAGAACCTAAACCTGTTACACCTACGCCCACCCCAGCAAAACCTATATCGTTACCAACCGCACCCGCCCAGAAAATCAGTGTGCCGGTTCCAGCAGGTAAAACAGGGACAGTTCAGCGAGCTCTCGCAACAGGTGCTGCGTATAAACAAGGTGATATTGCCGGTTTAGACGATGCCCACACCCGAGCATTGGTGGCCTCTACCGCAGCCACAGAAAGTGCTGGTGGTAAATTAGATATACGCAACTCCGCCGGATATCTCGGTCGTTATCAGGCTGGTGCGAGTTGGCTAGCTGACGCCGGGTTGATTGCAGGCGGTGCAAATGCCGTTATCGCCGCCATGAAAGCGGACGGATTCACCAATGAGTATAAATGGGGAAAATCCGGCGGTATGACTCGCTTTCTGAAGAATAAAAATAACTGGAAGAATGGACTGGACTATGACAAATACCTATCCAGTGCCGAAGTACAGGATACCGCATTTAAGACCAACTCAGACAAAGCATATAAACAATTGCTTAAAGAAGGAACTATTAAGCCGAATATGAGCCAGGACGAAATCGCTGGCATTCTCAAAGCACGGCATATTGGAGGAATTGGCGGAGCCAGAAAAGCAGCTAAGGGTATCGAAGGAGCCAAAGATGCTAATGGTACTTCAGCACTGAAGTATAAGAATGATTTAGCAGCTGGTAATGTGTTTATTGAGAGCTACCAGTCAGAAACACCAATAAAAAAAGATAACATCAACTCACTTTCAAATAAAGACACCATTCCACAAAAAGAGTTTAAACAAAAAAAATACAATTACACACTAGATGATGCTTTTGAAAAACAAATAGCCGTCAGCAAGGAAGAAAAATTTAAACTTACCATAGGGAATAAAAAAATTGCCACTAGAGATGAGGTAAGAGATTATATGAACCCACAAAAAAACATGGGTAATGATGAAATATATCAATTTCTGGATTTATCTGCACCAGCGGGTTTATCTGAAAGTGCCATAGAGAAGACCCTAGAGGGACAAGGGGTATTATCAGGAAAAGCAGCAATATTTATTAAAGCTGCCAAGAAATATGGAATAAATGAAGCATATCTTGTCGCTCATGCAATATTAGAATCAGGACATGGCAATTCAGCTTTTGCCAAAGGACTTCACTCATACAATGGCAGAAAAATTTACAACATGTTCGGAATAAATGTTGATACTAATAAACCGGAGAATGGCATAAAACGTGCTTATGATCAAGGATGGTTTTCAGTAGATGAAGCAATTGATGGTGGTGCAAGATGGATTGCTAACTCTTACATTCACAATAAAAGCGAACAAAACACTCTATATAAAATGAGATGGAACCCCTCCAACCCAGCAACTCACCAATATGCAACAGATATAAAATGGGCAAAATCACAAGCTGGAAAGATAAGGGAATTAATAGAGAAAATCCCTGGCGCAAAATTAAAATTTGAAATACCAGAATATAAGAAATAGGGGGTAATTATTGTTCCAGCCTATGTACCCAGATAATCTGGATTGCAAGAAGGCAATAACATAGCTAATCCCCGTGGGCTCACTCAAGTAAGTAATCGGGGTACGCAAGGAAAACCGACAGATCTAAAAATTAAAATATGAAGTATATAATTAACAAGCAAACCACCATCAATATAAAATTTACACCTTTTTAAAAACAGTTAATCATCCTCGTTTTGGCGAGGATTTTTTATGAAGAAAAAATTTCACTATTACTACTTTTATTTCCACTGACGGAAATGACATCCGCCACTAATACAAATCACGCCGATATCTATCAGCAGTATTATGCCAAAATGGCAGGTAATATTTGTAACAACCTTACTAACAAAGACAGCGAGATGGGAATCTATCAGTGTGCGACATTAATGAAAAAAGATGCCGACGCAAAACTCACCACACGTACCAACGAGATTAATCAGGTACTCAGTAGGTTAAGCGATGATGATGAACATAAAGAGTTGATAAAATACTTCAAGGAAGATCAGTTGCAATGGGAGCGTCACCGTAATAAGCGTTGCAAATTGCGGGTGACAAATTTAGAACAAGACTCTCCGCAATATATATCTGAAACATTCTTGTGTCAGGCAGTAGATGCCGTTTTCGTGGCCTACATGTCATTCCAGAAAGCAGAGTATACTATGAATGGCTGGCTACCTGTGAGGCGGCAGAAAACTATCGTCGGATAGAAACGCTAAACAGCGAGCCTGGAATGCCGTAAGCCATTTTTGTCACCCTCGTGTTTATGTGCCGCCAGACTCCCCTGACACGCACTTAATGGTACACTTAGCCCCCAGCAACGCTGGACCACCGGCCCCATGAACACGAGTTACCGTTAAATGTCAGAAAATCAATCTGTTACACCCAAAGAGCAGTACAACCTTAACAAACTTCAAAAACGCCTGCGCCGACACGTGGGCGAAGCGATCGTCGATTTCAATATGATCGAAGACGGCGATCGGATCATGGTGTGTCTGTCCGGTGGCAAAGACAGCTACACCATGCTGGAGATTCTGCGCAATCTGCAGCAAAGCGCGCCGGTGAATTTCTCGCTGGTGGCGGTGAATCTTGACCAAAAACAGCCGGGGTTCCCGGAACATGTGCTGCCGCAGTATCTGGACAGCATTGGCGTTGAATACAAGATTGTGGAAGAGAATACCTACGGCATCGTTAAAGAGAAGATTCCGGAAGGTAAGACTACTTGCTCGCTGTGCTCGCGTCTGCGCCGCGGCATTCTGTACCGTACCGCCACCGAGCTGGGTGCGACTAAAATTGCGCTCGGCCATCACCGTGACGATATCCTGCAAACGCTATTTCTGAACATGTTCTACGGCGGCAAACTGAAAGGCATGCCGCCGAAACTGGTGAGCGACGACGGCAAGCATGTGGTGATCCGCCCGCTGGCATACTGCCGTGAAAAAGACATTGAACGTTTTGCCGAGGCGCGCCAGTTCCCGATCATCCCGTGTAATCTGTGCGGTTCGCAGCCCAACCTGCAACGTCAGGTGATCAAGGACATGCTGCGCGACTGGGACAAACGCTACCCCGGCCGCATCGAAACCATGTTCAGCGCCATGCAGAATGCGGTGCCGTCGCATCTGTGCGACACCAATCTGTTCGATTTCAAATCGATTCGTCAGGGCAGCGAGGTGGTGGACGGCGGCGATCTGGCGTTCGACCGCGAAGAGATGCCATTACAGCCAGCAGGCTGGCAGCCGGATGAAGATGAAGAAGACAACGCTCGCCCGCTGGAGCGACTGAACGTACTGGAAATCCGTTAATTGATCGGCGGTCGAACGGCCGCCAACGTTCTCTCTTTCCGTATGCTGCCTTTCCTGATAAAAACGGGTGTTCAGACCAGACACCCGCATCCACAGACACCCCACCGGCACAGGTTTAAGCATGTCGCGTACTGAATCGCGGGCAAAAAAAAGCCGACAAAACGTCGGCATGGTGTGAATTAATTGTGCTATGCAGTAATTCAAAAAAGGAAGTAAGACAATATGGAGCGCAACGCCCATCGCTTGACGTTGCATTCACCTGCGAGAAGGATAGTGCCGCAGACGTAGACCAAAAATGTTGATATTGCTCAATATTGACCATGGTTTTTATCATCGCCGCCGGTTGTGTGATATCCCACGCAATAATTCCGCCATGACACTCACAACCATTTACTACGCTTTAACCACCAGGCAACGCCGCTGACCAACAACACCAACAACAGGCAGAACACGCCGAATCCGATACCGCTGTTAGCACCTGGAATCCCGCCCAAATTAACGCCAAACAACCCGGTCAGAAACGTAGTCGGCAGGAAAACCATCGCCAGCAACGACATGGTATACGTACGCCGGTTCATGGCGTCGGTCATCAGCGTGGTGATTTCATCGGCAATCACTGTCGTTCGGGCGATGCTGGCGTCCAGATCTTCCAGACCCCGGCCGAGGCGCTCGGCAATTTCCTGCATGCGGCGGCGGTCGTCATCCTGCATCCAGCCAAACTTCTCGCCGGACAAGCGCGAGAAAATATCGCGCTGCGGCGTCATGTAGCGGCGTAACACAATCAGCTGCTTGCGAATCAACGCCAGTTCGCCGCGCGGCGGAATGCGCTGTTCCAGCAACGCATCTTCCAGATCGATGATTTTCTCGTGCAGCTCATCAATAAACTCGCTGGTGTGATCGGTTAACGCCTCGGCGATAGACACCATCCAGTCTCCGCTGTTGGCAGGACCGTTACCCTCTTTCAGATCGCTCATTACCTCATCGATCGCCGCTACTTTACGCCGCCGGGTGGAGACAATCAGGCGATCGGTGATGAAGACCCGGATCGCCACCAGCTCATCCGGCCGGGCATCAGGGTTATAATTGATGCTGCGCAGGGTCACCAGCGTGCCTTCACCAAGCCGTACGACGCGAGGACGGGCGCTTTCCCCCGCCAGCGCGTTACGTACGCTGTCCGGCAGCAGCGTGGTTTCATGCAGCCAGCGCACGCTGGCTGGTTGCGTCGAGTCAAGGTGCAGCCAGGCAGGCAGAAACGCCTCCTCGCCCAGACCACTCTCCGCCAGCGGCAGAATGCCTCCCCTGCCGTCCAGTTGACAGGTAAAGACGGCGCCGGTGTGCCGGATAGCTTTACTTTCAGTCACTTCCACACGTTATCTCCCACTATGCACACGGTTTCCATCTTACTGTCTGCATCAATGACTGCAATCAGAAAGAGTGCATCCTCCGCCGCAGGCGCCGAGCCAGGGCGGAGTCGCGTGCACCACATGACGCAATGACGCTCCGTCAGTCAGTGTTTCAGAATCCAGTCAGTGTTTCAGAATATAGAGCGTCTGACTGTAGGCGACATCCTCAGGGTTGGCGATGGGATACCCTTTCACCCAAGGCTTGATCAACCGGCCGTTGGTGTACTGGTAAATCGGCGCGATCGGCGCCTGCTCCGCCAGGATCTGCTCGGCGCGGTTGTAATCCTCGTTCAGCACCTTACGGTCGGTCTGCCCGGCGGTATCCGCCATCAATCGATCGTAATCGGCGTTGTTGAAACGGGCGATATTGCCGCTGTGACTGGCGGTCAGCAGCGACAGGAAGGTGGACGGCTCGTTGTAATCGCCGACCCAGGAAGCGCGTATGACATCAAAATTACCCGTATTGCGGCTGTCGATGTACGTTTTCCATTCCTGATTCACCAGTTTCACGTCTACGCCGAGTTTGGTTTTCCACATCGACGCGACGGCGATGGCAATTTTTTGATGCACTTCCTGCGTGTTGTACAGCAGGGTCAGTTTCAGCGGTTTAGACGGACCATAGCCGGCCGCCGTCATTAGCGCCTTGGCCTGCATATCCAGTTCGGCCTGCGAGTACTGCTGCAATTGTCCCGGCTGCGGCGTGAACCCGGCGGTAACATCCGGCGTAAGGCGATACGCCGGTTTCTCGCCGGTTCCCAACACTTTCCCGGCGATAATCTTACGGTCGATGGCATAAGACAGCGCCTTGCGCACCCGCGCGTCGTTGGTCGGCGCTCGCTGCGTGTTGAACGCATAGTAATAGGTGCCGAGTTGGTCCGGGGTAAAGACCTGCCCCGGCAAGTCCTTCAGCAGCTTCTGATACTGGTTCTTGGGAAACGACTCGGTGATGTCGATATCGTCGGCCTGATAGCGCTTGGTGGCGTTGGATTCCTGATTGATCGGCACAAAGGTGACCTGCGTCAGCCGGGTATTGGCGTGATCCCAGTAATGGCTATTCGGCGTCAGCACCAGTTTTTCATTGACCACCCGATCTTTCAGTACGAAAGCGCCATTGCCCACCAGATTGCCCGGTTTGATCCACTCGTTGCCGTATTTTTCCACCGTAGCCTGATGCACCGGATAAAGACAGAAATTGGCCATCAGGCTGATGAAATAAGGCACCGGCTTGCTCAGTTGCACCTTTAACGTGTGATCGTCAACCGCCATGACGCCCAGTTTGTCGGCGGGCAGCTTGCCGGCCAGGATATCATCCGCATTGACGATCCCCGTCAGCCGGATAAACCAGCTAAACGGCGACGTATTTTGCGGCGTCGCCAGTCGCCGCCAGCTGTAGACAAAGTCTCTGGCGGTGACCGGATCGCCGTTCGACCAGCGCGCGTCAGGGCGCAGAGTAAAAATAAAGGTGCGGTTATCGTTAGTCTGCCAGCGCTGAGCGACGCCGGGGATCGGATTACCCTGCGCGTCCTGATTCACCAGCCCTTCGAACAGGTCGCGAATCACCTGAATCTCCGGCAAACCAACCGCTTTAATCGGGTCCAGCGACGCCGGTTCATCCTTGATGTGGCGGACGATCTCCTGCCGGTCCGCCAGAACGGCGCCGGCAGGAACCTGCGCCGCGCCTGCCGGGTTCATCAGCGCTGTCATCAGGACGGCGGAAACCACGCCGACGGAAACTGCGGAATAACGAAAGTGCATGTTGTGTCCTTAACCAAAGAGGCCCTGTCTTCGCCAGCCCGCCGTATCGTGCCGACGCCGCGGGAGGGATGCAGGAACAACCGGGAGTCATCTCTGCGCACGGAAGACGGCACGCGATCATCACCGGTCAAAAAAAGAAATTCGTCTATACCGTCATGTATCAAGACCGTCATGCATCAAGCGGCAGGCACGTGCGCTGCCCAGCAAGCACTCCAGAGCATTGAGGGTATATCTACTGAAAAAATCGTTATCAGGCTGGAAGTTATCATAGTCTCAAACCTGCTCTTCCAGCCAGCGGCGCGACGCCGGTTTGCGGAGCGTTCCGCGATTTCGGGCCGGCTCCCGCGACCAGCAGGGATTTTTTGTTATCATCAGGCAAAACACCGCTGACTATTGTTCAGGATGCCGCCATGACAGACACCGAGTTTCTTTATCGACCCCGTACCGAACGCGGGTTCTTTACTTCGCCGGGCCAGGAGTATGGCCGCTCCCGGCTGGGTGCGCCGCTGCTTTGGTTCCCGGCGGAAGTGGAAGGAAAACACAGCGGATTGATCCTCGCCGGCACGCACGGCGACGAAACCGCGTCGGTGGTGGCGCTCTCCTGCGCGTTGCGTACGCTAGCGCCGGGCAGCCGGGCTCACCATGTGGTACTGGCGGTCAATCCGGATGGCTGTCAGTTGGGCCTGCGCGCCAATGCCGGCGGCGTCGATCTCAACCGTAATTTCCCGGCGGCCAACTGGCAGCCGGATGGCACTGTCTACCGCTGGAGCGAAGACACGCCAGTGCGCGACGTACAGCTCTCCACCGGCGATCGCCCCGGCTCCGAGCCGGAAACGCAGGCATTGTGTCGCCTGATCGATCGGCTATCGCCGCCGTGGGTGGTGTCCTTTCATGAGCCGCTGGCCTGCATCGACGATCCCCATCGTTCCGAGCTGGGCGGCTGGCTGGCGCGTGAATTCGCGCTGCCGCTGGTCGACAGCGTGGGCTACCCAACGCCGGGATCGTTTGGCAGTTGGTGCGCCGAGCGCCGCCTGCATTGCATCACCGCCGAGTTGCCGGTGATTGCCGCCGACAGCGCCAATCACCGCTATCTGACCGCCCTGACCCGGTTGCTGTCCCATAATTTTTTATACCAATGTTGATCATGTTGCCCTACACTGATCGACATGTTAATCACCTGTAATGAAGGACGTAAGCATGTCAACAAATGTACATTTCCAGGGTAACCCGGTGCCGGTAGCAGGATCTTTCCCGGCGGCCGGCGGCAAAGCACCGGCGTTTTCACTGGTTGCCAAAGACCTCTCTGACGTGGCGCTGAGCCACTACGCAGGCAAGCGCAAAGTCCTAAACATTTTCCCGAGCATCGATACCGGCGTGTGCGCCGCGTCCGTGCGTAAATTCAATCAGTTGGCATCCAGCCTGGATAATACCGTCGTGCTTTGCATTTCCGCCGACCTGCCGTTCGCCCAGTCCCGCTTCTGCGGCGCCGAAGGCCTGAACAATGTGGTGGTACTGTCCACCCTGCGCGGCGCCGAATTCCAGGAAAACTACGGTGTGGCGATTGCCGAAGGCGCGCTGAAAGGTCTGACCGCACGCGCCGTCGTGGTGCTGGACGAAAACGACAACGTGCTGCACAGCGAACTGGTGAACGAAATCACCACCGAACCGAACTACGACGCGGCTATCGCCGTACTGAAATAAGCTCGGCACCAAATACCCGCGCGAGCAATACATTCGTGCCAACAAGGCCAGTTGCGCTAGAAATGCCAGTCAGTCGACTGGCATTTTTTTCTTCCCAAACGCCTTTTGCCGCCGTTATTTCTCTCAGACCATCGGTCGTGGGTACGCCAGCATCAACCGGTTGCGCAGCGCGCACAGCACCAATACCAACATCAGCCCCCATTCCGCCATCAGCGTGGCAATCAGCGCGCTGGCAAAATGCCCGCCGCTGGTATGCAACACCTGAACCAGCACCGTACCCAGCACAATCGGCCCCAGCCCCAGCGATGCCTGTTGCATAGTGGAAAGCAGCGCGCTGCCCGCGCCCGCCTGATGCGTCGGCACATCCGACAGCCCGATGCGATAAAAGCTGCTGACAATAAATGCCTGACCGAAGCCAATCATCATGGTCGCAGGCAATAATTGCAGCACCGACACCGGCCAGCGCCACGCCAGCGACGCCATCAGCAGCGCCAGCCCGCTCATCTGAATCGCGCATCCGGTCAGCAACGCTCCGATAGTGCCGATACGGGTGGCGAGACGACCGCTGAGCAACGATGCAACAAAATAGGACAGCCCCAGCCCGATAAAACTGTTACCCGACTGCAGCGGCGTAAAACCAGCGCCGGATTGCAGGGTGTAAGCAACCGCGAACATAAAGCCGCTCCAACTGGAGAAAAACAGCAGCGCCAACAGCAAGCCGAAGCGGATCCCCGGCAACCGGAACAGCGCGGGCGGCAGCAACGGCGCCGGCTGACGACGTTCCACCCGCCACAACAGCGCAAACCACACCAGACTGCTCAGCAACACCGCCACGCAGGACCACGGCCAGTGCCAGATTGGCCCTAACGCCAGCGGGAACAGTAGGCTGGCCAGCATCAGCGACAGCAGCACCGTGCCGGGCATATCCAGCGCCACTGGTTTTTCGCCACGGGTATCCGGCAGACGCGACGGCGCCAGCAACAATACCAGCAGGCAAACCGGTAGATTGACCAGAAACACGCTGCGCCAGCCATAACCGGCGATATCCAGTTGAATCAAAAAACCGCCCAGCACCTGCCCGACCACAAAAGCCAGCCCGCCGATGGCGCTGTAAAAACCCAACGCCCGGGCATGCTCACGCCCGCGCAGGCAGACATGAATGGTCGCCAGAATCTGCGGCACCACCAGCGCGGCACCGACCCCTTGCAAGGCACGAGCCGCCAGCAGCACCCATACCGCCTGAGCGATGCCGCACAGCAGCGACGCCACGCCGAACAGCGCCACGCCGGCAATGAATACCCGGCGGCGCCCCAGGTTATCGCCCAACCGGCCACCCATCGCCAGCGATACGGCAAACGCCACGCCATATACCGACACCACCAATTCCAGTTCAGCCGGGCTGGCGGAAAGTGAATGGGCGATCGCTTCCAGCGCCACGTTAACGATCGAAAAATCGATCATCGGCAACAGCTGGCCGGTCAGCAGCACCATCAGGCCGATACCGGTAAGCCCCTGCGAAAGTGAAACCTGTTTCATCGATGTACCCTTTGTATTAACTCTGCTGATTGTGTTAATTCTGTGAGGCAGTTAGCATTATCGATAATTTAAACGGGTACCAGTTCCTGTTTATCCTGGTATAAAAACTACCTGTCTGTAACGATTCACCGCATTATCCGGAGGCTCATGCTATGGTCATGCCGATACCCGCCCCACAGGCCGACACCCGTGTTGCACCGTTACAACCGGATAACCGCAAACGGCTGGGGGCGTTTTTGCGCGCACGACGTGAAAGCCTCGACCCGCTGCGTCTGGGCCTGTCGCTGCCCCGTAAACGGCGCACGCCGGGGCTACGCCGCGAAGATGTGGCGCTGCTGGCGGACGTAGGCATTACCTGGTACACCTGGCTGGAACAAGGGAGGGAAATTCGCGCCTCCGCCAAAACGCTGACCGCCATTGCCAATGCTCTACAGTTCAACGAAGCGGAAACCCGGCATCTGTTTATGCTGGCGGGATTGCCGTTCTCCCCGGCCGCGCAGGCCAGTTGCGAGAAAATCAGCGCCGATAGCCAGCGCATCCTCGATCAGCTCAACCCGTTTCCGGCGGTGATCGTCAACGCCCGTTTTACCGTTCTGGGATTTAACCTCGCCTGGTGCCGGTTGCTGGATATCGACCTGCATCAGATGGCGCCGGAAGACCGCAACTGCATCTGGCTGGCGCTCACCCACCCGAACTGGCGGGAAAGGCTGGTGGACCAGCATGAGCTGTTACCCAATCTGGTGGCGATGTTCCGGGCGCAGATGACGGAACACGCGGGCGAACCGCTGTGGGAAGCGCAATTGCAGCGCTACCTGAGCGCGTCTGAAGAGTTTCGCCAGTTGTGGTACCAGCGCTACGAGATTCAAGGCGTGGATGACAAAATCAAGCGCTTTCGTCATCCGACGCTGGGCATTTTCACCCTGCGCCAGATCAACTGGTGGAGCGCGTCACGCAACGGTGACCGGATGCTGGTTTACATGCCCGCCAGCGAGCAGGACAATGCGCGGCTGGTGCAGCTCGCGCAACTGCCGCCGCCCGGCGAACAGCATCAGTCAGCGCCCCACGATTGATGATGACGTCGCCTTAAGGCTGAGCGGCGTCGGCAGGTTTCAGTTCCAGCCGGCTGGCACTGGCACCCGGCAGTAGCGGCGTCAGCGCCTCGCTCATCCAGCGGCGATAGCCATCAAGCCACCAGCGGCTGAGCGGATTACCGCTCTGCCCGCCCGGCAGGCTCAAGGTAGCGTTAGCCTCATCGCCCGGCGAAATCACCAATCGTTCCGACGCGCCGAACGTTGGACGATTCACATGCGGCACATTATTGTCCCCGGAGAGCGGCTCCGCCGGCACCCGCAGCAAACGACCCAGCAGCGGCAGCGACGAGGCCAGCGGGTGGGCGATGCGGCTCTGGTTAACATCTCCCCAGTTACGGTTGCCTTCCCCGTTTTCCCGCCATACCGTCGCCAGTTGTTGCAACGAGAACTGGCACCAGTCTTTGGCCGGCGCGGGCACCCACTGACGCGCCTCATCATGCATCAGCTGTTGCACCGTCATATCCCAGCGCGGATTAGCGGCACGGTAGCTGCTCTCCGGCCACGCCTGCGCCAGTTGCTGATCCAACGAGCCGAACAACCGCTGGTAAAGCGTCTCGCGCCAGCGGCTCAACAGCAGATAGGCCGTTGAGCCAGCCGCCGCCTGCCCGTTCCATTGCTGCAATAGCACGTTGATTGCCGCCTGATCCACGATAGCGTCCGGGGCGGAGGCATTCAGGCAGTCGAGCAGCCGGTCGCGCCAGCTCGCCGCCAGCAGCGCTCGGTTGTCCAGTTGGATACGGTGCATCGCGGCGATATCCGGCTGTGTGACGTCGCCCAGCGCCTGATGAATCGCCGATGCGCGTACGCCGGGGTCGGCGCCGCCATCTCCGACGATGTCCCCTTGTTCATCAAACAGCAGGCGGTTGTTGGCGGTCACGATGACCCCTTGCGGCGGGTCGATCAGTTGAGGATGAGATGCAGGCGACAGCGCCGTATCACGCCAGCGCGCCTGCTGGGCGCTCGTCAGCGGAAAACTGTTCTGTACGCCGGGCGTGAGCCGGTCCGGCAGCATTCCGGCCAGCGTCCAGCCGATGTGCCCGTGGCTGTCGGCCACCAGCAGATTTTGCACCGGCAGGCCGGCTCGTTGCCCGGCCGCCAGCGCTTCCGGCACCGAGCGGGTTTCCGCCATCGCCATCAGCGACAGATCCAGCGAACCCGGCAACTGCAACACCCAGTGCATCGCCATGCGTCCTTGCCCGGTCTCGACAATCGGTCCCCAGTCGCTGGTTTGTACCGTCAGCGACTGCGGCTCGCCGTGGCTGACCGCCAGCGTTTCCTGCACAAGATGCGGATTGCCCTCAGCGCTATTCAGTTTCACCCAGTCGAAAGTATCGGCGTAACTATTGGTAAAACCCCAGGCGATATGTTCATTGCTGCCGCTGACGATGGCGGGCGCGCCGGGCAGAGAGAGCCCGGTCAGGCGCAGCGTCCCGTCATCAGTCGGATAGATCAACTGCGCGCGATACCACACCGTTGGCAAACGCAGCCCGAGATGCATGTCGTTTGCCAGTATCGCCCGTTTCGGCGTGCGCACCAGCCACCCATTGCTGCCTTTGGCTTGTTCTTCAACGCCGGCGGCAAACGACGCACTGTCCTGCTGCCCCCACCACTCAGGCGGCGCGGCTGGCAACGCAGGCCCGGGCGGCAATTGCCCTGCCAGCGGCGCATCCCACACACTGGCATCCGGCAACAGAAAGTCGGCCTGTTCCGGCGTGCTCTGGTCGGCAATCCAGCCGCGGGCGTATTCGCGGCCGAACTGATTATCCTGCAGATCAAAATACATGGCGGCGATCACCAACAAGGTGTCTTCCGGCAGCCAGACTTGCGGCTCGACGCGTAGCAGCCAGTACTCGAACGGCCGTGTTTTCAGGCTACTTAACCCGGCGTTCACGCCATCAGTATAGCTACGCAGGATCTGCTGCTGGTCGGCGGGCAACTGTTGCCAGCGTCCGGCAACCTGTCGGCGCAGCAAAAACAACCGGCGCTGACGGTCCAGCGGCAACGCCGCCGCGCCCACCAACGCCGCCAGTTCCCCTGACGCGCTGCGCCTGAGCAAATCCATCTGGAAAAAGCGATCCTGCGCATGGACAAACCCCAGCGCGAACGCGGCGGACAGGCGATCGCCCGCCCGGATGATCGGCACGCCGGCGGCGTCTCGCTCCACCGTCACCGGCGTATGCAGACCCGGCACGCCCAGCTCGCCATCCAACTGAGGCAGACTCTGGCGCAACAGCATCCACACGGCGACGGCGAGCGCCACCGCCAGCACGGCGCACAGCGCCAGTCCGCCAACCGTTATCCGTAGCCAGTTGCTCAAACGCACCACCCTGTCCTCCCTCGTGATTCAGGCGAGCCATCATGACAATAGCGTGAGGCTGAAAACTGTTGCATTATCATTTGTATCATCCTGTATCCGCCCTTGTCGCTTTTGGAGGAGATATGTTTCCGTTGCTGACAGCCCGCCTGTGCCTGCGCCCGTTTGTTCCCTCCGATGCCGCCGCGCTGCTTGGCGCAATACATGAGTCGCTGGAAACCGTCGGGCGCTGGTTGCCCTGGTGCGTGTCGGATTACGATCTGCCGATGGCGCAGGACTGGATAACCTGTTGCGAACAGCAGCGCCATGAAGGTGAGTCGTTCGACCTGGCCATCATCGACCGTACCGGCGGGCGCCTGCTCGGCAACATCGCCATCAACAGTATCAACAAAGCCTATCGAATAGGTAATGTCGGTTACTGGGTTCGGCGGTCAGCACAAGGGCAAGGGTTGATTCCCGAAGCAGTGCGGGAAATCGTGCCGTTCGGTTTCGGCACGCTGGGGCTGACCCGGCTGGAAATCGTCGCGGCGGAGGAAAACCACGCCAGTCGCCGGGTGGCGGAAAAAGTGGGCGCGCATTTCGAAGGGTTGCTGCGCAACCGGATTATTATTCGTGACCAGCCGGTAACGGCGGCGTTGTATTCGCTGATTCCGGGGGATGTGCTTATTCATTGATGTTTGTCGGTATTGACTCATACCTGACCTGACATTTTTACTGCACTGAGCTATGCCTAATCTGGCTGTCTGCTGTTGCCAGAGGCGGACATGACTACTCGATAAGACTAGACGAGTGGGAGAACGCGAGGCTGAGCGAGCAGGTCAACAGCTTTAGCGGGCAGGTGTAGAGTTTAAGCGTTCAGATGCACGGTTGTCGAAAAGCTGACGCCATCGAATGGCATCAGCGGCAGGAGCGAGAATTTCAGTACCAGAAAAATCTGGAGTTGGAACGTCCGCAGAAACAGAAGACCCACAACGGCCCCAGTATGGGATAGCCTGGCAATTCTATTGCGTATTCAGACAGCTCCATCAGGTGGCTGAACTTATCGGCTTCAGTTGCTATGTTTGCGACAGATCGCTTTACGGTAAAACCGTGTTCCGTCAGTCTGCTGATCAGATTCTATGGACTGATCCTGGACGTGCAGTATCGCGCAGTCTGCCATGATCCGGTAGCCGACTTAGTTAGCAGAAACAGCTCCTGATAAGCCGCAGGAGTGACGACGCCGGTCGCTTTGTCTGTTTCGGTTCCCTCGGTGGCGCTCCGAACGAAGGCCCAGTCGGCGCTGATTTGCTCAACCTCCTTTATTTCGTAGGTCATATCGAAGCCGACTGCTTCAAACACGCTGTGATAGACCACAGCAAGCTCGTTCTTGCCCACGGCAGCTGGCCTGCCTGGCCCCATCAGTACGCCGTCATCAGTGTATGTTGCTATTACGGCGGCGATATCGGCGCGATTGAAGGCGGTCAAGTAAGCGACCGCCGCCGCTTCAATTGCGGCCAGTTCTTCATTAAATGTCTTACTCATTATCATTCCTCACCAGCATTACCTGGAAGCCAGGCAAATTATTTCAACCCGAGTGGATTTCGCGCGCGATATGTGGCGGTAGCCCGGTATTCATGCAGGCTGCGATGACGCAGCCTCGGTCATGACTTCGCACGCGGCAGCCGGAAAGCGTCACTCAGCCGCCGGCTCAGTCTCAACTAACGGGAACCAGCCCTTCGCATAGCTGATAACAGCCCAAAGTTTTTCCGGGATGTTCAGATCCGGTACTGACGCAGGGTCGAGGACGTTCACGATTTCATCCGCGCGACCGGCCTTGGCCAGTGCGACCCAATTCGGATTCATGACCAGAGCCTGGCCGATTGCTGTCAACGAGAGACCTGCGTCCAATGCCGCCTGTGCCAGCGCCGGCATCTTGAGGCCACCGGCCGCGATTACGGGAACGCGGTTGGCCACGTGCTCAATGATCAATTGCGCCGTCGTCTTGCCGCCGTCATCAACAATCGGCTTGCCATTGAGCACGTCGTATAGCGACGCATGGATATAATCAACACCGGCTTTGATCAGCTCGTCGATCAGTATCTTGGTATCCGCGATCCGCAACCCACCTTCCTCCTGTTCTTCAGGCGAAATACGGTATCCCAGCAGAAAAGGTCGATCAGCGTGCGTCTTGATGACCTGGCTGACGGCCTGAATAACGGCCAACGGGAAGCGAAGTCTGTTGCTCAGAGAACCGCCCCACTCGTCGTCGCGATTATTAGCCAGCGGCGAGAAAAACTCCTGAAGGAGGAACCCGTGTGCGCCATGCAATTCAACGCCGTCGAAGCCTGCGTCGATCGCGCGCCGCGCCGCGTCACTAAATGCTTTGATGATGTTCTCAATTTCGTCATGCGCCAGAGCAATAGCCGTGTTCCCCCCCTTGTTGAACAGATTAGCGGGGACTTCCATCGTGCTGGGAGCGACGATTCGCCCGTTCGGAACGAGTTCCGGCACCGCTTTACTGCCTGCATGAAAGATCTGCAGGATGGCCGGAGCACCACCACTCTTTGCGGCTTGCGCCAGCTTGCGTAGGCTGGGGATGAAACGGTCATCGTAGGCGGCGAATTCGCCCGTGAAGCCGATCCCTTCCGGAGTGACGTGCGTACATCCGGTGATGACCATACCAACGTCCTTGGCGCGAGCCTGGACATAGGCGACCTCCTGGTCGGAGATGGTTTCGTCTGGATTGGCGGACCAGGTTGTCATTGGCGTCATAACAACGCGATTTTTAAGCGTCATACCATTTTTAAAGTGGAAACCGTCGAAAAGCGGGTTTGAATGGGTCACGAGATTTTCCTTGCAATAAGTGCGAACAATTTTGATCCGGGAGGAGCGAGCCTCGGTGTCGCTGGCTAAGATAGGGGTTATCGATTAAGTGGACTAGATGCATAAAAACACTTAGCCTTATCATTTCAATGATTAATCGTGAGGAGAGAAAACCTTGCGTCGCGACGAGATTGCAGATCTGACCGCTTTCGTGGTGGTTGCCGAGGAACGCAGTTTCACGAAGGCGGCTCTCCGTCTGGGGATGGCACAGTCAGCCCTTAGCCAGATCGTCCGCCGTGTCGAGGAGCGTTTGGGGCTTCGCCTGCTTTCGCGCACGACACGCAGTGTCGCGCCCACCGAGGCTGGAGAACGCCTGCTTGCGAAGCTTGGACCGATGCTGCATGACCTCGACACGGTGATCGGCTCCCTTGGTGAACTGCGCGACCGCCCTTCCGGAACGCTACGGATCACGACGGTGGAACATGCGGCAAAGACTATACTCATGCCGGCCATGAAGCGGTTGCTGGCAGACAACCCCGACATCCGTATTGAGGTCAACGTTGATCACGCGCTGGTGGATGTCGTAGCCAATCAATTTGATGCGGGCATCCGCTTGGGGGGAGACATCGACAAGGACATGATTGCGGTGCGGATTGGTCCCGACATCCCAATGGTTGTCGTTGCCAGCCCGGCTTATCTGGCAAGACGTCCCGCGCCGACGACGCCCGCCGAACTGTTCGACCATAGCCTCATCAGCTTCCGCCTGCCGACATCCGGCACGTTAATTGGATGGCCTCTAATGAGTGACGGACGAGAAATAAGAGTTCGGGGCCAGGGGCAACTGGTCGTAAATACGATTGATCTTTTGGTCGACGCGGTACTGGATGGGCATGGTTTGGCGTGTATCCATCTTGATCAGGTGCAGAGATTTATTGACAACGGCAGTCTTATCCAGGTTCTTAGCGGACTTACTCGTGACATTCCTGGCTATCATCTCTACTACCCTAACCGCCGGCACCACTCTTCCGCGTTCTCTTTATTCGTCGAAACCCTTCGGTATCGTTCGTAGGCGGGTTGATGTTCGGGGACGGAACGGCTCCGCCATAGGCCCGCGCCGTTCGCCTTCAGCTTCAATCACCACCTCAAAATCGAATTGCAGATCTTCCAATCATCCCTTTTTCGATCGGACACGCATCAAAAGCAGGAAGGTTCATGCGCGGGGGCGGACGAATCAGCCGCTTCTGTGAATGGATCAGAGCGTAGAGTTAGTCTTGGGGCAGCCAAACCCTTTCCCGATCCCGTGACCTGCCCCCTGTTTTTTTATTTGGAATTACTCGTCCTCATCCCCGCCTTTGCGGTTGCTCAGACCGTATTCCCGCAGTTTATTGGCGATGGCGGTGTGGGACACGCCGAGCCGTTTGGCCAGCTTACGGGTGCTGGGGTAGGTCTGATAAAGGCGGGTTAACACCGAGCGTTCAAACCGCTTGCTGATGTCGTCGAGCGACCCTTCCAGCAAATCGTCATTGTGGACAATTTCCGGCTGGAAGGCCGGCAGGTCGATATCGCGCAGGCGCAGTTCATCGCCTTCCAGTTGCGCCAGCGCCCGGTAGATGGTGTTTTTCAACTGACGCACGTTGCCCGGCCAGCCGTACTGAGGCAACAGATTACGCACTTCCTGCGCGATATGAGGACGGGCGATGCCCTGCTCGTCGGCAAAGCGGGACACGAACAGTTCCACCAGCGGCATCACATCCGCCGGGCACTCGCGCAGCGGCGGCAGTTGCAGCGTCAGCACGTTGAGGCGGTAATAGAGGTCTTCACGAAACAGGCCGCGCTGCACCAGATCCAGCATGTTTTTCTGGGTCGCGCAGATCACGCGGACATCCACGTGCACCTCGTGTTCTTCGCCCACCCGGCGGAACGTACCGTCATTGAGAAAACGCAGCAGTTTGGTCTGCATCTGCGGCGACATTTCGCCGACTTCGTCCAGCAACACCGAGCCGCCGTTAGCCTGCTCGAAAAAGCCTTTCTTGCCTTCCAGCGCGTTGGGATAGGCGCCCGGCGCGTGGCCGTAAAGCTCGCTTTCCATCACGTCATCCGGCAGTGCGGCGCAGTTGAGCGCCAGAAACGGCTTCTTGCCGCGGCTGCTGCGCAGATGACAGGCGCGAGCCAGCATGTCCTTGCCGGTGCCGGTTTCCCCCACCAACAGCAATGGCGCATCCAGCATCGCCAGCTTGCGCGCCTGCTCCACCACCTGACGCATACGCGGGCTAGCCGCCACAATATGGTCGAATTCCCGTTCATCGTTGATCGGCGTGTCCTGCAACTGACGGCCCATGCGTACTGCCGACTTCAGCGTCACCAGCGCGCCGGCGACGGTGGATTTGCCTTTATCGTCTTCCAGATGAACCGGCGTCACTTCCTGCAGAAAATCCTGCCCGCGGATCACCACGCGGCTTGTTTCCGGCAAGCCGCCCTGCTCCTGCCAGCGGGAAAAATGGTAATCGTTCAGCAACTGGCCGACGTTAAGGGTGCGGGCTTTCTCCTGCGTCAGCTCAAACAGGCTGAGCGCGGCGGCGTTGACCAACTCCACTTTGCCTTTGAGATCGAACGACAGCACCGGCTCCGGCATCGACTCCAGCAGCGCGTTCAGCGCCCGATGCTCTCGCTCGGACGGCATAAACGCCACGGTACGCACATCGCTGACGCCAGGAATGCGGCGAATCTCCGTCATCAGCTCACGGAAAGCGTCAAAACCGAGGGTGGTAAAATTGAGGTAGATCCGACCCATCGGATCAATTTCGATACCGCGCAGGTCGATATGTCGCAGCACCAGCAGGTCGAGCAGCTCACGAGTCAGACCAATCCGGTCTTCACAAAATACTTCCAGACGCATCAATAAAACCTTCTTCATCAGGTGCGGCAGGGACGAGAGCTGCATCATACCCTTTCGCCGTCATCGGATGAAGTGGGGTGTCAGCAAAAGTTGACACCCCGGCAACCGAAATGCGGATTTACTTCGTTTTTTCCTCTTCCGGGAACGGCGTGGTCATCATCGACACGATGATGCGGATACCTTCGATGTAGTTGCCGATGCGCATGTTCTCGTCGTTGCTGTAGGAGTTATTGTCCGCATTCACCAGCGACACCACGGCAAAGGCGCTTTTTAACGCCGCCAGCGCCCCATTGATCGGCGGCGACACGCCCAGCATGCGGTTCTTCTCCGGTTCCCCCTTGCTCGGCGCCTTCACGCCGTCCAGCGCCCATTTCGCCAGCGGCGACGCCATCTGCGTGCGCACGGCAAACGAACTGCCCGACGAGGTCATCATGCTCATCGAAATCAATTTGGGGTTGTGATTACGCTCCTGCAGCGCGGGCGAGTCGGAACGCACGATATAGAAACCGTTGGCGGTTACATACTTTTTCAGCAGGTCATACAGGTAATCGGGCGAGGTTTCCGGCACCGTACGGATATTAATGCTGGCGGTCGCGGTAGACGGAATGGCATAGATGGCTTTGCGGCCGGTATCGCCCGCCCTGAGTCCGATGACATCCAGCGACGGATACTGCACCGCTTCCACCGGGTTGGGTGCCATTTTTTCCAGTTGGGTCACCCCGTAACGGCTTTCGATGGTGCCCGGCTGCGGCGCCTGTGCGGCCAGCTGTTTGCGTTCGTCATCGGAGATTTTGACCCGATCATAAAACCCTGGCAGCGTCACCCGACCGGTGGCGTCCTTGAGCCCGGCCAGCAGGCTCGCCAGCTGTTGCACCGGATTGACGATCACATTGCCGAACGCGCCGCTGTGGGCCGCCGGGTCGGGGCCGAACACCGTCATGTCCACCTGTATCGACCCGCGATAGCCGAACGTGATCACCGGCATATTATTGGTGTTCACCGCGCCGTTAAAAATCACCACGCCGTCATTTTTTAGCCGGGCAGCGTTCTGATTGACCACCGCGGCCAGGTGCGGCGAGCCGCGTTCCTCTTCCGAATCGAGCAGCACCTTGATATTTACCGTGGTGGCGGCCCTGGCGCTTTTCAGCGCATCCACCGCGGTCAGAAACACGGAGATCACCCCTTTCCCGTCCGACGCTGAACGGCCAAACACGCGCCATTCCGGATCCAACCCCGGCTGCATCAACCGGTCGTTGGGTTGCGGCATCCAGATACCGCGCGAATCCTTGATTTTCAGCGTCGGTTTCCAGGGGTCGGTGCTCCATTCGGACGCGCTGACCGACTGTCCGTCAAAGTGCATCAGGAACAACACGGTCGGGCGGTTGGGTTGCATCGGCCCCAGCTCGGCATACAGCATCGGGTGCGCGCCATTGGCCAGCTGCTGGGTGGTAAATCCCCGTTTCTGAAAAGCCTTGTCCAGCCAGTTAAGGTTGCGCTGAATATCCGCCGCCACATCGGTGTCGTTGCTGAGCGTCAAGCCGTCGAGGTATTCGGGAAAGCTGGCCTGAGCGAAACGCTGGGCGTCAGTCGGCGTCATGATCCACTGCGCCTGAGCGGAACCTGCCGTCACCAGCGCGCCGAGCACGCCGGCCAACAGGAGTTTGTTGCCACGAAGCATCATAAGTATCCTTCCAGCCAGAGGAAAAAAAAGAACATCCATCTTCTGGTTATCGGCAGCATCGGTCATCGCCTGAGCGATACGGACGCGATTCATCCGCCGGGTTTATCCTGCTTATCTGCCTAAAATAATTCGAGTTGCGGGAGCGACAATGCACCGACAACGTGAAGTATGACAGTTATAGATAAGCATGCTTCGTGGCAGCGGAATGCGGGCTATATCAAAACCCCCGCTGTTTTTCGGCTGCAACCCATTCATTTTATGGTTGCAGGGACATTATCACCGCAGTAAAAACGACCTCCCCTCAAGATCAGATGTTTTCCGATCAGATGTTTTCCGATCGGATTTTTTCTAATCACACATTCTCTAATCAGATGTTTTCCAATCAGATCCAATCAGATACTTTCCAGTCGGACACCGCGGGTCCGCGGGCCGAACACGCCGACGGTCACCACCACCGTCAACATGCTGATGATGATAAACGCCAGCACGCCGCTGGTGTCGTAATGTTGCAAAATCAGACCGATGACGATGCTGCTGAGCGCTGTCGATAGGCGGCTGAAGGAGTAACAAAAACCCACGCCGCGGGCGCGGATCGCCGTGGGGAAAACCTCGGTCTGATAGGCGTGATAGCTGATGGTCAGCCAGGCGTTGGAATAGGTGATCAGAAAACCACAGACAATCAGCCACAGCGGTTGCGTCTGAAAGGCAAACAGCGTGCCGAACACGACCGTCATCAGCGACGACAACACGATTTGCCACTTGTTTTCGAGTTTGCCGACGTACCAACTGCACAGCAGCGACCCCAGCGGATAGGCCAGCGTAATGAAAAACGCGTACAGCAGGCTGTGGGTCACGGTCGCGCCCCGTCCCGCCAGCAGCGCCGGTAGCCAGTTGCCGAAGCCGAAGAATCCGATCGCCTGAAAGGTGTTCATGACCACCAGCATCAGGGTACGGCGGCGATAGCGCACTGACCAGATATCGAGGAATCGACCGCGTGACGGCAACGTAATCCTCGTCTGCGGCTCCAGCGCCTTACCCGGCGGAATGCCGCAGCGGTGTTCCATCGCCGTCATTGCTTTTTCCGCTTCCCGGTAGCGTCCGCGCGATGCCAGCCAACGCGCCGATTCCACCAGATTACGGCGCAGCAGCCACACCACCAGCGAGCATACCGCACCGATGATGACCACATAACGCCAGCCGGATAGTCCCCAGAGCGTCTGCGGTAACAGCCACCAGGACATCAGCGCCACCGTCGGCACCGACAGAAACTGCATGAAGAACGCCATCGCAAACGCCTGACTACGCAGGTGGGTCGGCGCCCATTCGGACAGGTAGGTATCGATGGTCACCAATTCCACCCCCAGACCAATCCCCACCAGAAAGCGGCAGAGGATCACCCATTCCGCCTGAGTCTGGAACGCCATCAGCAGCGAAAACACGCCATACCACGCCAGCGCAAACATAAAAGCGGCGCGCCGTCCGAACCTATCCGCCTGCGGCGCAACCAAACTGGCACCGATAAACAGGCCGAAAAAGGTGGCGGACGCAAACGTGGCCTGATCCGATACGCCGAACAATCCCTCCTTGCCGACATGAAAAATCTTCTCCCCGATCAGGCCGGTACTGATGTAGGCGGTCTGAAACAGGTCGTAAAGCTCAAAGAAACCACCCAGCGACAGCAGGATGATGAAGCGCCACAGCCCCCACGATGAAGGTAAGGCATCAATACGCGTCGCCAGCGAATGAAGTGGAAGAGGATGATTGACGGCATAAACCGTCGGCGCGTTGCGCGCACTAAAAGTAGAATCCATGGTATTGCCCCTGATGATGATCGGTTATCGTTGGTAAACGTTCTGGCAAACCATAGCGGCAATAATTATCATTTGTTATTATTTGTCGGTAACATTATTTACAGAATGTTAAAGTGCAACCGGGCGGTAATACCCTACGGTGGGCTTTGCGAAGATAATCGTAATGTTATCGCCATCCACAGCGTGATGGCGATCGACAGGTGATATAACTGGTTACATAACGCACAACCTGTGGAGACGCTTTCATGCCTCGCGCCGGGCGTCATTCCCCGGACGACGACGGCGTTTTCACCCGAATCCGGCCAATCAGCTCACGCCGGAAATCCCCCAACCGAGGCTTGTCATCCAGCCACGGCAGCGGGCGACACAGCTCCATAGCGCGAATACCCAGCCGCGCGGTCAGTAGACCGGCGCCCAGCCCTTGCGCCGCGCGCGCCGACAGCCGCGCCGCCAAATCCTGCGACATCCAGTCCATGCCGATTTCCCGCACCAGCTCGCTGGCGCCGGCAAACGCCACATTCAACAGCACCAGCCGGAACAGGCGAATACGGCTGAAGTAGCCCAGTTCGATGCCGTACAACCGCGCAATCCGGTTGACCAGCCGCAGATTGCGCCAGGCGATGAACGCCATGTCCACCAGCGCCAGCGGGCTGACGGCAATCATCAGCGCCGACTCGGCGGCGGAGCGGCTGATCTCGCGGCGCGCCCGGGCATCCAGCACCGGTTGCACCACATGCGCGTATAACTCGGTGACTTCACGATCGTTGTGGGTATCGTGCAGCGACGCTTGCCAGCGTTGCAGCGCCGGATGCCCGACATCCAACCCGGCCTGACGGGCCAGATTTTCACAAAAGGCGCGGGCGCTGCCCGTGCCGTGGCTGTTGAGCAACTCCCGCGCCCGGTCACGGGTTTCCGCCCGCTGGCGCAACCGATACAACCGGCGCCACTCGACCGCCAGCGCGCCGACGCCGGCGCCGACAATCAGAGTGCCTGCCGCCACACCGCCGAGCGCAATCCAGTCCTGACCGATCCAGGCCTGATACAGCGAGCGCCCACCCTGTGCCAGCGCGCTAAGACCGAACAGTGCTACGCCCAGCTCCAGCATCCTGCGCCACAGGCTTCGGCGCGGGCGTAACGCGTCGCTGACCACCTGCTCGGCGCTCTCGCCATCATCCGGTTCGTCGTCGTCGGCCGTTGTTGCCGGAACAAAGCGCTGCGCCTCGCCCTCGGCAAAGGCGATCGACGGCCGCAACGGCGCATCGGCCGGTTCCACCGGCCCATTATCGAAGGTGATGCGGGGTTTCAACGGTTCATTCATCGCAATTTATCTCCCAGTAAAAACTCCATCACCGTATCCAGACGGATATGCGGCAACGGCGCGTCCGTTTGCATTTCCAGCGGACGAAACGGTTCAAAGTGGAATCCCTGCTCGCGCCAGAAGGACGGATCCGGCAGCCGCGACGGCACATCGCCGGGATACACCGTGACCGGCTCGCCGTCCGCCAGCCGGTTGCCGCGCAAGGCCGGCAACGACTGCCCCTGATGCGACACCACGCCGCTTTGCGTCGCCTGCACCGAGGCAATGCCCGCACAGTCGATCTCAATCCCTTCGAACGCCGCATTACGCCAGGCTTCCTGCACCAGTTGCTGTAGCAACGACACCAAATTGGCGTGTTGATCGGCGGTGATATGGTCGGACTGACTGGCGGCAAACATCAGTCGATCAATACACGGCGAAAACAGACGTCGCAGCAGGGTGCGTTTGCCGTAGTGAAAGCTCTGCATCAGTTGGGTCAGCGCCAGTCGCATGTCGTTAAACGACTGGACGCCGTGGTTGAGCGGTTGCAGGCAGTCCACCAGTACGATTTGCCGGTCGAAGCGCACAAAGTGCTGGCGATAGAATTCGCGCACCACATGCTGGCAGTAATAATCAAATCGCTGACGCAGCATACCGATCAGGGTGTGATCGCCGGCCTGCGCCAGCGCGGCGTCCAGCCGGTCGTCAGGCCACGGCCAGGGAAAGAACTGCAACACCGGCGCGCCGGCCAGATCGCCCGGCAACACAAAACGCCCCGGTTGAATGAAATGCAGCCCTTCTTGTTTGCATCGCAACAGATAGTCGGTGTACGCCTGGGCGATCGCCGCCAGCCGGTTTTCATCCGCCGGCGCCAGCGGGTCCAGCCCCTCGCACAGCGCCAGCCAGGGCTGCGCCCAGCCCAGCCGGTCGCCCTGCAACATGGCGGACATCTGCCGCGACCAGTCGGCGTAACTCTGCTCCAGCAACGGCAAATCCAGCAGCCACTCGCCGGGATAATCGACGATTTCCAGATAGAGCGTCGCGGTGTCGCGGAAATGGCGCAGCAAGCTGTCGCGGGAACGGTAACGCAGCGCCAGCCTGATTTCGCTGACGCCGCGGGTCGGCGTCGGCCAGGCGGGCGGCACGCCGTACAGCGACGCCATGCCTTCGTCATACGCAAACCGGGGAATACCCAGATCCCGCTGCGGAATGCGCCGCGCGCCCAGCAGCCGGTTTTCACGCGCCACCGAAAACAGCGGCAACCGCGCACCGTGCTGGGCGTTGAGTAATTGATTAACCAGTGAGGTAATAAAAGCCGTTTTACCGCTGCGGCTCAGACCGGTAACCGCCAGCCGCAGATGGCGATCGGCGCTGCGATTGACCAGCGCGTTGAATTCGTTCTGTAACCGGTTGAAAGGAAGGGAATAAGCCATGACGCTCCTGTTCATTTTCTTGCCTGGCGATACCGCATTATGGTGCGACCGCCGCGAAAAAACGAAAAATGATAGACGGGATTCGATAGCGTCGAACCCCGCTGCAGCGTGTGGGCCAGCCGTCGGCTGGCGTGGTAATGACAGACGTGGTGATTATAGCTGACGGAACTTGCTGCGCAGGCCGTACGTGTCCGATGTGATATAGCGCTCAATGCTACGCAACCGCTGCTCGCTGGCGCTCAGTATCGCATCCGCCTGATCCAGCAACGCATTCGGCGAGACACCAGCATCGGCGGGTTGGTACGCCTCCGGCGGCGCCGGGTCCAGCACGAAGCTGAGCACAATGTAGGCCACAGCGGTAATCAGGAACAGACCGAAGAAAATCGACAGCACGGCGATGATACGCACCAGCTTTACCGGCACATCAAAATAACGCGCCAGCCCGGCGCACACGCCTTTGATCATGCCTTCTTCCGGCAGACGATAAAGTTTTCGCTCAAAACGGGTGTTCATCAGGATTGCCTCCAGTTGGGATGCTCTGCATCCAGAATCTGTTCCAGCGCGTCGATCCGCTCGCGCATACGCTGTGCGTCTTCCGTTAACCGGACCAGCCGCTGCCGTTCAGCCGGATCCCATTGCGGCGAACGATTGCGGCGCTGGCTGTAGTGCAGCCACAGCCACAGTGGCGCCACAAACAGCAGGAACACCGTCAGCGGAATCATTGTCAGTACCAGAGCACCCATTTTTTCTCCTTAATTATTATAGCGATGCGGCAGGGCTGCCGCCGCAGCGGCAGCCAGTGGCGATTACTCCGCCGGTTTTACTTTGGCTTTCAGCGCCGCCAGTTGCGCATCGATCTCATCGCTGGTTTTCAAATCGGCAAACTGCTGATCCAGCGATTTATGTTTGCCCAGCCCCACGCTTTCCGCTTCCGCCTCCAGCGTATCGATACGACGTTCGAACTGTTCAAAGCGAGCCATCGCCTCATCCAGTTTACCGCTGTCGAGCTGGCGACGAATATCGCGGGATGAACTGGCGGCCTGATGGCGCAGCGTCAGCGCCTGCTGGCGGGCGCGGGTTTCGGTCAGCTTATTCTCCAGCTCGCCGATTTCCCGTTTTAGGCGCTCCAGCGTTTCGTCCACCGCCGCCGCTTCCTGCTCCAGCACCGTCACCAGTTCCGTCAGTTTCTGTTTTTCCACCAGCGCGGCGCGCGCCAGCTCCTCACGCTCACGGCGCAGCGCCAGCTCCGCTTTTTCCTGCCATTCGTCCTGCTGACCACGGGCCTGTTCAATGCGGCGGGCCAGCTGTTTCTTTTCCGCCAGCGCCCGGGCGGAGGTGGAACGCACTTCAACCAGTGTATCTTCCATTTCCTGAATCATCAGCCGCACCAGCTTCTGCGGGTCCTCGGCCTTATCCAGCAAGGCATTGATATTGGCGTTCACGATGTCGGCAAAACGGGAAAAAATACCCATACTCTACTCCTCAGTGATTTCCGGCGTCTGCGACGCCCGGTTCATTATCTCCATCAGCCGTTGCCTGATGACACAGTGGTATAATCAAATACCGTGCCAGCTTTTAAAAATCAAATAAAACAATGATAAATAACGAGTTAATCATTTAAATATACAGTCAGCGCTATCTTTGATATGGTCAAATTAACTAACAAGTGGTGAAAAATACAAGGTAATGTCATGGCGCACGAGCAAGAGTCGTTACTGGGCGAAGCCAACAGTTTTCTGGAAGTGCTGGAACAGGTGTCGCAACTGGCGCAGCTCAATAAACCGGTGCTGGTGATTGGCGAGCGGGGAACCGGTAAGGAACTGATTGCCAGCCGTCTGCATTACCTGTCGCCGCACTGGCAGGGGCCGTTCATTTCGCTCAACTGCGCGGCGCTGAACGAAAATCTGCTGGATTCCGAACTGTTCGGCCATGAAGCCGGCGCCTTCACCGGCGCGCAAAAGCGGCATCTGGGCCGTTTTGAGCGCGCCGACGGCGGCACCCTGTTTCTGGATGAACTGGCTACCGCGCCGATGCTGGTTCAGGAGAAGCTGTTGCGGGTGATCGAATACGGCGTGCTGGAACGTGTGGGCGGCGGTCAGTCGCTACAGGTGGATGTGCGGCTGGTGTGCGCCACCAACGAAGACCTGCCCGAGCTGGCCGCGCAGGGGAAATTTCGCGCCGACCTGCTGGACCGGCTGGCGTTCGACGTGGTTCACCTGCCGCCGCTGCGTCAGCGCCAGCAGGACATCATGTTGCTGGCGCAGCATTTCGCGGTGCAGATGTGTCGGGAACTTGGGCTGCCGCTGTTCCCCGGATTCAGCCCGCAGGCGGAGCGCACGCTGCTGGATTACGCCTGGCCGGGCAACATCCGCGAGCTGAAAAATGTGGTGGAACGTTCGCTGTACCGGCACGGCGATAGCCGCGATCCAGTAGATCGCATTATCCTCAATCCGTTCAAGCCGCTGGCCGCGTTCACGCCCGAGAAGGCAACCGCCGCCGCACAGGCGTCGCTCCCGACGCTGCCGCTGGACCTGCGCGACTGGCAGCATGTTCAGGAACAGCAACTGGTGCAGCAGGCGCTGACGCAGGCTCGCTTCAACCAGCGCAAGGCGGCCGAACTCTTAGGGGTGACTTACCACCAGTTTCGCGGCCTGTTAAAGAAACACGCCATCAATGACAATGAATGACATGGCAATGCTCTTTGCCGCACACCACCAGCGCACAACATTTTGCCAATCCCAATGCGCCCATCGAGGCGTATGACAGCGTCTCTCGGCGCGCGATGACCACCGCGCCAGTTGGCAATGGACGTGCGCGCCGGACAGGCATCAGCACAACGCCGCAGCGGTCACCACGGCTCAAACGGATCATCTAATTCCAGCCAGCTGTCCACGCCATCCAGCAATTCATCATCCGTTAGCAGGCAGTTATCCAGCTGCGTGGCGATCCACGCCTGATCCAGATGCTGACCGATAAACACAATCTCCTGACGCATATCGCCAAACGGCTCCTGCCACTTATTCCTGATAGCTGCCCGCGTTTCTTCATCTTGAGGCCAGCGCTCCGGCGGAATCGCCTTCCAGAACATGCCCGCCAGTCCGTAGCGCAGAATGCCCCCGGCCTGATGCCAGGAGCCGGCCTGAAACGGACGGGTCGCCAGCCAGAAGAACCCTTTGGAACGCAGCAGGCGGCCCGGCCCCCATTCATCCTTGCTCAGGAAGTCATGGAAACGCTGCGGATGAAACGGCCGCCGCGCCTGATATACAAAGTTGCCGATGCCGTAATGTTCGGTTTCCGGCGTATGGGTGCCGCGTAATTCCTGCAGCCAGCCCGGCGCCATGGCCGCGGTTTGCATATTGAAACGCCCGGTATTGAGCACCTCGTCCATCGGCACCTGACCGTGCGCGATCGGCAGAATGCGTGCCGACGGATTCAGGGTGTGCAGAATCGCCACCACTTCATCCCGCTGGCTATCGGTCATCTCATCGGTTTTGCTCACCAGCAGAACATCGCAAAACTCAATCTGCTCAATCAGCAAGTCGGTCACGCTGCGGATATCATCTTCGCCGAGGCTCTGCCCCACCGACTGTAAACTTTCCGCCGCCTGATACTGCGACAGGAAAGCGGCGCCATCCACCACCGTCACCATGGTATCCAGCCGGGCGAAATCCGACAGGCTTTGCCCCTGCTCGTCTTCAAAGGTAAACGTCTCCGCCACCGGCAACGGTTCGGAAATACCGCTGGACTCGATCAGCAGATAATCGTAACGGCCGGCGCGGGCCAGCTCGCGCACCGCCACCAGCAAGTCTTCCCGTAGGGTGCAGCAAATACAGCCGTTGCTCATCGACACCAGTTTTTCCTGACGGTGATCAAGCGTTACCTCCTGGCTGACCAAATCGGCATCGATATTCACTTCGCTCATGTCATTGACGATCACGGCGACCCGGCGACCCTGGCGGTTATTCAGAATGTGATTCAGCACCGTGGTCTTGCCGGCACCGAGAAAGCCGGACAGTACCGTGACGGGTAAAGGTTGCATACGCGTGCTCCTGCTCAGAAATGATTGTTCTGCGGCCCTAAACGGCATGACCGCTGCTCGCGGCACGCATACTATCATAATTGATATGTTATAACATAACATAAACAATGTTCACGGCGCCGTCATGCATAAATAGCTGTCGAATCCTGCCGACAACCCCATCAGTTTGCTGAAAAAACCGGCAGATAGACGTAAGAAATTGGGTGGAATGGCAGAGTGCGGTACACTCTGTATATTGCCGATTGCCTGAAAAAAAACCGTATGTCCGGAAAACACACTCTCGCACTGGCGCTGGCCTGGCTGGCGCTGCCGGTTCTGGCACAAACGCCGCCCGCCACGTCGACGCCGGCGCAAGCCATCCGCCACAGCGGTTTTGTTTATTGCGTCAATGACGTGCTCAGCACCTTTAATCCCCAGATGGCCCGCAGCGGGCTGATGGTGGATACGCTGGCCGCCCAGCTCTATGATCGCCTGCTGGGCGTCGATCCGTACACTTACCGGCTGATGCCGGAACTGGCGCAGCACTGGGACGTCACCGACAATGGCTCCACTTATCGATTCACCCTGCGCCGTGATGTGCCGTTCCAGCAAACCAGTTGGTTTACCCCCAGCCGCACAATGAACGCCGACGACGTGCTGTTTAGCTTCCAGCGCATGCTGGACAAAAATCACCCGTTCCACGACGTCAACGGCGGCGACTACCCTTATTTCGATAGTTTGCAGTTGGCGGACAACGTACAGAGCATCCGCAAACTGGGCGATTACAGCATCGAGATCCGCCTGCACAGCCCCGATGCCTCGTTTCTGTGGCATCTGGCTACCCACTACGCGCCGATCCTGTCGGCGGAATACGCCCAACAGTTGACCCAACAAGATCGGCGCGAACTGCTCGACCGTCAGCCGGTAGGCACCGGTCCTTACCGGCTGGATGAATACCGTTACGGGCAGTATGTGCGGCTGAAACGCAATGATGATTATTGGCGCGGCCAGCCGCGCATGGAACAGGTGGTGGTCGATCTCGGCTCCGGCGGCACCGGCCGTCTGTCCAAACTGTTGACCGGCGAGTGCGACGTGCTGGCCTACCCGGCCGCCAGCCAACTGACCATTCTGCGCAACGACCCGCGCCTGCGGCTGTCGCTGCGGCCGGGGATGAACGTCGCTTATCTGGCGTTCAACGTGCGCAAACCGCCGCTGGACGACTCCCGCGTGCGCCACGCCATCGCGCTGGCGATCAACAATGACCGCCTGATGCAGTCGATTTACTACGGCACCGCGGAAACCGCCGCCTCGATCCTGCCGCGCGCCTCCTGGGCCTACGACAACGAAGCACAGATCACCGAATACAATCCGGAGAAAGCGCGCCAGCAATTGAAAGAACTGGGGATTACCAACCTGCAACTGCAACTGTGGGTGCCGAGCGCCTCGCAGTCCTACAACCCCAGCCCGGTGAAAACCGCCGAACTGATTCAGGCCGATCTGGCGCAGGTGGGGATCAAGGTGACCATCATGCCGGTGGAAGGGCGTTTTCAGGAAGCGCGCCTGATGGAGATGAATCACGACCTGACGCTGGCGGGCTGGGCTACCGACAGCAATGACCCGGACAGCGTGTTCCGGCCGCTGCTGAGCTGCGCCGCCATCCGCTCCCAGACCAATTACGCCCACTGGTGCGACCCCGGTTTCGATCAGGTGCTACAGGATGCGCTCTCTTCCCAGCAACTCTCCCGCCGCATGGAATACTATCGCGTGGCGCACCACATTCTGGCCGAGCAGTTACCGGTATTGCCGCTGGCCTCGTCGCTGCGGATGCAGGCCTATCGCTACGACATGAAAGGACTGGTGCTCAGCCCGTTCGGCAACGCCTCTTTCGCCGGCGTCTACCGCGATGACGGCAGTGAAGAGAAGAATGAGGAAAAACCGGATGGCTCCGCCGTAGACCCGTCCTCCAGCGCGCCGATCCAGGGAGAACAACCGTGATTATCTTTACGCTTCGTCGCCTGTTGTTGTTGCTGGTCACGCTATTTCTGCTGTCGTTGATCGGTTTCAGTCTGATGTATTACACCCCGCATGCGCCGCTCAACGGCGCGGCGCTGCTCGACGCCTACCGCTTTTATTTCAGCAGTTTGCTGCAAGGGGATTTCGGCGTCTCCAGTACCAACGGGCAGCCGATTAGCGAACAGTTGCGCGACGTGCTGCCCGCCACCATTGAACTCTGTCTGCTGGCGTTTTCGTTGTCGCTGCTGGTGGGAATTCCGCTTGGCATCACTACCGGCGTACTGCAGCACAAAACCGCCGATCGACTGATCAGCGGGCTGGCGTTGCTGGGCTTTTCGCTGCCGGTGTTCTGGCTGGCGCTGCTGATGACGTTATTCTTTTCGCTGCATCTGGGCTGGCTGCCGGTGTCCGGCCGTTTCGACCTGCTCTACCCGGTGCCGCAGGTCACCGGCTTCGCGCTGATCGACGCCTGGCTGTCCGATTCGCCCTACCGGGAAGAGATGATCGCCAGCGCCGTACAGCACCTGATTCTGCCGGTGCTGGTGCTGTCGGTCGGCCCCACCACCGAAGTGATCCGACTGATGCGTATCAGCACCACCGATGTCGGCACCCAGAATTACATCAAGGCGGCGATTATCCGCGGGTTGCCGCGTTCCACCGTGATTCGTCGCCACCTGCTGCACAACGCGCTGCCGCCGATCATTCCGCAACTGGGTTTGCAATTCTCCACCATGCTGACGCTGGAGATGATCACCGAAGTGGTCTTTAACTGGCCCGGCATCGGCCGCTGGCTGGTCAACGCCATCCGCCAGCAGGACTTTGCGGCGATCTCCGCCGGGGTGATGGTGATCGGCGCGCTGGTGATCACCATTAATGTGCTGTCCGATATCTGGGGCGCCATGGCAAACCCGCTGAAACATAAGGAATGGTATGCACTCCGATAACATCTACGGCGAGAAAGAGCTTCCCAGCCGCTGGCGCGACGCCTGGAACGTGTTCCGCCAGGACCGGATGGCGATGGTCGGTTTCTACGGGTTTCTGTTGCTGCTGGGGCTGTGCCTGTTCGGCGATACGCTGGCGCCTTACGCGCTGGATCAGCAATTTCTCGGTTACCAACTGCTGCCGCCCTCGTGGTCGCGCTATGGCGAAGTATCGTTCTTTCTCGGCACCGACGATCTGGGGCGCGACCTGCTGAGCCGACTGCTGAGCGGCACGGCACCGACGTTTGGTTCGGCATTGCTGGTCACGCTGGCCGCTATGCTGGCCGGCATTCTGATCGGCCTGCTGGCCGGAGTAACCCACGGCCTGCGTTCCGCCATACTAAACCACATTCTCGACCCACTGCTGTCGATTCCTTCGCTGCTGCTGGCGATGGTAGTGATCGCCTTTATCGGCCCGCAGTTGACGCACGCCATGCTGGCGGTGTGGATGGCGCTGCTGCCGCGCATGGTGCGCACGATTTATACCGCGGTGCACGACGAACTGGAAAAAGAGTATGTGACCGCCGCCCGGCTGGACGGCGCGTCTACGCGCTACATTATCTGGTATGCGGTGGTGCCCAATATCCTGCCGCTGCTGGTCAGCGAAGTGACCCGCGCGCTGTCCATCGCCATTCTGGATATCGCCGCGCTCGGCTTTCTCAATCTGGGCGCGCAGTTGCCTACCACCGAATGGGGCGTGCTGCTGGGCAATTCGCTGGAACTGGTGTACGCCGCGCCCTGGACGGTGATGCTGCCCGGTGCGGCCATCACGCTCAGCGTGCTGATCGTCAACCTGCTGGGGGACGGCATTCGCCGCGCCCTGCTCGCTCAAACCGAATAGTGACGGAACAACACCATGGCATTACTGGAAATTCGTAATCTGACCATTGAATTCCTCACGCCGGACGGCCCGGTAAAAGCGGTGGATCGCGTCAGCATCAGCCTCACCGAGGGAGAAATTCGCGGACTGGTGGGCGAATCCGGCTCCGGCAAGAGCCTGATCGCCAAGGCTATCTGCGGCATTAACAAGGAAAACTGGCGCATCACCGCCGACCGTTTCCGTTTCGATGACGTGGACATGCTGCAACTCACGCCCCATCAGCGGCGTAAGCTGGTGCGGCACAACATGTCGATGATCTTTCAGGAACCGCAGTCCTGTCTGGACCCTTCCGCCCGCGTCGGCCGTCAACTGATGCAATCGATCCCCGGCTGGACCTACAAAGGCCGCTGGTGGCAACGCATCAACTGGCGTAAGCGCCGCGCCATCGAACTGCTGCACCGCGTCGGCATCAAGGATCACAAAGACATCATGCGCAGCTTTCCCTACGAACTGACGGAAGGGGAATGCCAGAAGGTGATGATCGCCATCGCGCTCGCCAATCAGCCCAGACTGCTGATCGCCGACGAACCGACCAACGCGATGGAAGCCACCACGCAGGCGCAGATTTTCCGCCTGCTCGCCCGGCTCAATCAGAACAACAACACCACCATTCTGCTGATCAGCCACGACTTGCAGACCATGAGCAAATGGGCGGACCGCATCAACGTGTTGTACTGCGGCCAGACGGTGGAAAGCGCGGTCAGCGATGAGTTGATCAGCGCGCCGCATCACCCTTACACCCAGGCGCTGATCCGCGCCATGCCGGACTTCGGCTGCTCGCTGCCGCACAAAAGCCGCCTCAACGCGCTGCCGGGAGCGATTCCGTCGCTGGCGCACCTGCCGGTGGGCTGCCGTCTGGGGCCACGTTGCCCCTATTCACAGAAAGAGTGCATGACGGCGCCGCCGCTCATCCCGGTGAAAACCCACTGGTACGCCTGCCACTTCCCGCTCAACATGGAGGAATCCTGATGGTGGAAACCCTGCTGGAAGCCCGTAACCTCACCAAAACCTTCCGTTACCGTACCGGCTGGTTCCGGCGTCAGCACGTCGAAGCGGTAAAATCGGTGAGTTTTACGCTGCGGGAGCGGCAAACGCTGGCGATCATCGGCGAAAACGGTTCGGGCAAATCCACGCTGGCCAAGATGTTGACCGGCGTGATCCCACCTACCTCCGGCGAACTGGTGATTGACGATCATCCGCTGGAATACGGCGACTATCACTACCGCAGCCAGCGTATTCGCATGATCTTTCAGGATTCGGCCAACTCGCTCAACCCGCGTCAGCGCATCGGTCAGTTGCTGGAATTACCGCTTCGGCTCAATACCGACCTGACGCCGCAGGAGCGGGAGAAAGCCATTAACCTGGCGCTGCGCCAGGTCGGTCTGCGCGCCGATCACGCCACCTATTACCCGCACGCGCTGGCGCCCGGTCAGAAACAACGTATCGGGCTGGCGAGGGCGTTGATCCTGCAACCCAAGGTGATCGTGGCGGATGAAGTGCTGGCGTCGCTGGATATGTCGGTGCGTTCACAGATCATCAACCTGATGCTGGAGCTGCAGGAGAAACACGGTATCTCCTATATCTATGTCACCCAGCATCTGGGCATGATGAAACACATCAGCGACCAGATTCTGGTGATGCAGGCAGGTGAAGTGGTCGAACGCGGCAGCACCGCCGATGTGCTGGCCTCGCCGCTGCACGACCTGACCAAGCGTCTGATCACCAGTCACTTTGGCGAAGCGCTGAGCGCCGACGCCTGGCGTCGCGACAGTAGCCCCGTCTGACCCGCCGGGCGAAGACAGCAGGATAAGTGGTTGGAGTACCCCTCGGGGCGCCATACGTGCTAGAATCGCCCGGTTTATTCACACCGATCATGGTAAATAATTATTTTTATTGACGATGATCGCAGCAACAATGATCACAAGGATATTGCCATGGGTTTTCTTAACGGTAAGCGCATTCTGGTAACGGGCGTTGCCAGCAACCGCTCCATCGCATACGGTATCGCACAGGCTATGCATCGCGAAGGTGCAGAACTGGCGTTCACCTACCAGAACGACAAGCTGAAGTCACGTGTGGAAGAGTTTGCCAAAGAGTTCGATTCAAGCATCGTTTTGCCGTGTGATGTTGCGGAAGATGCCAGCATTGACGCGCTGTTCGCCGAACTGGCGAAAGTCTGGCCGAAATTCGACGGCTTCGTACACTCCATCGCTTACGCGCCGGGCGACCAGTTGGACGGCGACTACGTGAACGCCGTCACCCGCGAAGGTTTTGCCATCGCTCACGACATCAGCGCCTACAGCTTTGTGGCGATGGCGAAAGCCTGCCGCAGCATGCTGAACCCGAACTCCGCGCTGATAACTCTGTCCTACCTGGGTGCCGAGCGCGCCATTCCGAACTACAACGTGATGGGCCTGGCGAAAGCGTCGCTGGAAGCCAACGTGCGCTACATGGCCAACGCCATGGGCCGCGACGGCGTGCGCGTCAATGCCGTTTCCGCGGGTCCGATCCGCACACTGGCGGCGTCCGGCATCAAGAACTTCAAAAAGATGCTGTCTCACTGCGAAGCGGTCACCCCGATCCGTCGCGTGGTCACCATTGAAGACGTGGGCAACGCCGCGGCCTTCATGTGTTCCGACCTGGCTGCCGGTATCTCCGGTGAAGTTCTGCACGTTGACGGCGGCTTCAACATCGCCGCGATGAACGAACTGGAACTGGGCGATTAATCTCGCCGCTCTGTACCGGACCACGGTCCGGTACAGGATTTTCGTTTCGTGAGTTACCGCTGTCTCCCCGCCTGTTTGCTGTGCCTTCGCTGCTTTTCTTCACTCTCAATACCACTGCCGTTAGCGGTCCATCAGCCAGTACTGCGCCGCCTCAAAGAAATGCTGCGCCAGCATAGTCGCGCGCCCGGCCTCGGCGATCACCACCGCGCCGTGACGCGGCATCGGCGTCAGCGCCAGCGGTCGCCAGGCCAGCTCCGGTGTCATCGCCGGCAACAAGCTGCCATTGGGCACAATGCCGCACCCCAGCCCGACAAATACGCTTTGCATTAATTGCAGCACCGACGCGCTTTCCACCCGTACCCGCGGCGTGATTGCCGCTTCGCGGAACTGGCTATCCAGATAGCGACGGAAATAACGGCTGGGTTCCGCCAGACACAGCGGAATCGTGGCGAGATCGGCCAACGCCAACGGACTGTCACCGTGCAGGCCAGGAAAGTGGCGCGGATGATACAGCAGCGATGCGCCCTGCTCCGCCAGCGACGACGCCTGAAAATGCAGCTCACGCAGCGTGGTCAGCTCGAAAAAACCGATCCCGACATCCACCGTGTGGGCGGTAAGCGCTTCCAGCAACCGACCCGCGCTGAACAGCGATACCTGATAATCCATCTCCGGGTAAGCACGGCTGACCGCCGCCAGTAATTCTGGCAGCGCCATGCTGCATTGCGGCACCGCGCCAATACGCAGCAGCCCACTGGTGCCGCGCGCAAGTGACGCCACTTCCAGTTTCAGCCCCTGATACACCGACACCATTTCCCGCGCCCACGCCAGCACCCGCTCGCCTTCGGCGGTGAAGCCTTCAAAATTATTGCCCCGATTGATGAGCGACAGCCCCAGTTCCCGCTCCAGGTTCTTCAGCCGCATCGACAGCGTCGGCTGGCTGACGAAGCTGGCCTCGGCCGCCCGGCCAAAATGGCGCTCTTTTTCCAGATTGCACAAATAGATAAGTTGCTTGATGTCCATCAGCTTCTCCAACAGGGCAGGCCGCGCCAGTATACCATCCCCCTGCGTCAGAGATCGGCGTCGCGATAAACCGCCTCTATCTCACTATCACCCCCCTTGATTAGACGCCATGCCACCCGCCGCCTACACTCTTGGTTAGCAAGCAAAGATTTAAAGATTTTTTTACATACTAAAAACATCATCACCTGCGTAGCGAATCATGAAATTCAAATCTTCAATCAAGCCATACCGCGCCGCCGCGGGCGGCTGGGGCTCTCTTGAAGCCACCACCCGTTTTGTCCTGGACAGCAAACAAGCGCTGAAAAATATCCGCAATTTGATGCGAGTCAATAAAAGCAAAGGATTCGACTGTCCCGGCTGCGCCTGGGGCGACGACAACAGCAGCACCTTCAGTTTTTGTGAAAACGGCGCCAAGGCGGTCAGTTGGGAAGCGACGCGCAAAGCCGCCGGGCCGGATTTCTTCGCCGAACACAGCGTCAGCACGTTGCGCCGCCAGAGCGACTATTTTCTTGAGTATCAGGGCCGGCTGACCCACCCGTTGCGCTACGATCGTGACAGCGACCACTATGTGCCGATCGACTGGGACGAAGCCTTCACGCTAATCGCCCGTCATATCCGCGAACTGGACCATCCTAATCAGATGGAGCTCTATACTTCCGGTCGCGCCAGTAATGAAGCGTCTTATCTGTATCAGCTGTTCGGCCGTATGGTCGGCACCAACAATTTTCCCGACTGTTCCAACATGTGTCATGAAGCCAGCGGCACCGGGCTGAAACAGAGCATCGGCGTCGGTAAAGGCACGGTACGATTAGCGGATTTCGAATACGCCGACGCCATTTTCGTGTTCGGCCAGAACCCCGGCACCAACCACCCGCGTATGTTGCACAGCCTGCGTCATGCCGCCGATCGCGGCGCGCATATCGTGGCGTTCAACACCTTGCGCGAGCGCGGTCTGGAACGCTTCGCCAACCCGCAAAACCCGCTGGAACTGCTGACGCCGCTGTCCGGCGCCATTAGCGAAACTTACCTGCAACCCAATTTGGGCGGCGATATGGCGGCGGTGCGCGGCATGGTGAAAGCGCTGCTGGAAACCCACCGCCAGCGGCTGGCGGCAGGCGAAGCGGGATTGTTCGATCAGGCATTTATCGACCAGTATACCGATGGCGTGGCGGCGTATTTGCAACAGGTGGACGCCACCCCGTGGGACAACATCGTGCGGCAGTCCGGGCTGAGTGAAGCGCAGATCCGCTACGTCGCCGGCATTTACCAGCAGTCCGACCGGGTGATCTGCACCTGGGCGATGGGCATCACCCAGCACCGGCATTCGGTCGCGACGGTGCGGGAAATCGTCAATCTGCAGCTGTTGTTCGGCCAGCTCGGCAAGCCGGGCGCCGGTCTGTGCCCGGTGCGCGGCCACAGCAACGTACAGGGCAACCGCACCATGGGGATCGATGAGAAACCCGCCGACGCGCTGCTCGACAGCCTGGCGCGTCACTTCGGCTTTACCCCACCGCGCGGCCACGGCCACAACACCGTACAGGCGTTGGAAGCGATGCTGCGTGATGAAATCCGGGTGCTGATCGCGCTGGGCGGCAACCTGGCCGCCGCCGCGCCGGATACCGACCGCACCGCACAGGCGCTGAGCCGTTGCGGCCTGACGGTGCACATCAGCACCAAGCTCAACCGCAGCCACCTGATTACCGCACGGCAAGATACGCTGATTCTGCCGACGCTGGGCCGCACCGAACGGGACATGCAGGCCAGCGGCCCGCAGTTTGTAACCGTTGAAGACTCATTCAGCATGGTGCATGCCTCGGAAGGCATCAGCCCACCGCTGTCGGCTCAGCAGCGCTCGGAAACCGCCATCGTCGCCGGCATCGCCCACGCGGTGCTGGGGCGCGACCACCTCGACTGGCTGGCGCTGGCCGCCGACTATAACCTGATCCGCGACCACATCGCCGCCACCCTGCCGGGCTTCGCCGACTTCAATCAGCGCTGCGCCGAGCCGGGCGGCTTCTGGCTCGGCAACGCGGCGGCGGCGTATCGATTCAACACCGCTACCGGCCATGCACGTTTTGGCGACGCACCGCTGCCGGACAGCGTGGTGCCGGTTTCCGGCGATGCGCCCGCACCGTTCACGCTGCAAACCTTGCGCTCCCACGACCAGTACAACACCACTATTTATGGGCTGGATGACCGCTACCGCGGCGTGTACGGCCAGCGCGACGTACTGTTCATGCACCCGAAGGATATCGCCGCGCTCGGGTTGCGGGACGGCGATCGGGTGGATATCGAAACCCTGTGGCATGACCATATCGAGCGCAAAGTCACCGGTTTCCGGCTGGTCGGCTACAACATCCCACGCGGCAATCTGGCGGCCTACTACCCGGAAACCAACCCGCTGGTGCCGCTGTCCAGCTATGGCGAAGGCACCTTCACGCCAACCTCCAAATCGGTGCCGGTGCGCATTACGCCCAGTGAGACGGTAGCGCTGCAACGTATCGCCTGATGCACGGGCCGGGTGGGTTCTTTTCGCACCCGGCCCGGCAATATATTCCCATCAATACGGGTGACGATGGATCTTCCCATCCCCGCCGAACAACGCTTGCCGCCAGCGGCCGATTCGCGTAAAACTGTCTGCCGCTAAAGCCACTATTAACCGCAATTCTGGACGCTATGTTTCAAGACAATCCGCTGCTTGCGCAGCTTAAACAGCAACTCCACTCTCAGACGCCGCGAGCGGAAGGCATCGTAAAAGCCACCGACAAGGGATTCGGTTTTCTTGAAGCCGACGGGCAGAAGAGCTATTTCATCCCGCCGCCGCACATGAAGAAAGTGATGCACGGCGACCGTATCATCGCCGCGCTGCATACCGAGAAAGAGCGCGAAATCGCCGAGCCGGAAACGCTGGTGGAACCGTTCCTGACCCGCTTTGTCGGGCGGGTACAGAAAAAAGACGACCGTCTGTCCATCGTGCCGGACCACCCGCTGCTGAAAGACGCCATTCCCTGCCGCCCGGCGCGCGAAGTCGAGCAGGATTTTAAAGAAGGCGACTGGGCGGTAGCGGAAATGCGCCGTCATCCGCTGAAAGGCGACCGCGGTTTTTTTGCCGATCTGACTCACTACATCACCACCGGCGACGACCCGCTGGCGCCCTGGTGGGTGACGCTGTCGCGTCATAACCTGGAGCGCATCGCGCCGGACGCGGACGCCGCCGAACTCGACGACGGCCAGCTTGAACGCGAAGACCTGACCGGGCTGGATTTTGTCACCATCGACAGCGCCAGCACCGAAGATATGGATGACGCGCTGTATGTGCAGGACAACGGCGACGGCACGCTGGAGATGACGGTGGCGATCGCCGATCCGACCGCCTACGTACGCGCCGACAGTGAGCTGGACGCTATCGCCCGCCAGCGCGCGTTCACCAACTACCTGCCCGGCTTCAATATTCCGATGCTGCCGCGCCACCTGTCTGACGATATCTGCTCGCTGCGCCCGAACGAACGCCGTCCGGTGCTGGCCTGCCGCATGACAATTGCCGCCGACGGCGCGCTGAGCCAGATTCGGTTCTTTGCCGCCTGGATCGAGTCGCGCGCCAAACTGGTGTACGACGAGGTGTCTAACTGGCTGGAGCAACAAGGCGACTGGCAGCCGGAAAGCGATAATATCGCCGACCAGATCCGTCTGCTGCACCGCGTGTGTCAGGCCCGCAGCGCCTGGCGTACTACCCATGCACTGGTGTTCCGCGACCGTCCGGATTACCGCTTCCTGCTGGGTGAAAAAGGCGAGGTGCTGGATATCGTCACCGAACCGCGCCGCATCGCCAACCGCATCGTGGAAGAAGCGATGATCGCCGCCAACGTCTGCGCGGCGCAGGTATTGCGCGACGAGCTGGGTTTTGGCATCTACAACGTCCACAACGGTTTCGACCCGGTCAGCATTGAACAGGCGGTGGCGGTACTGGAAAGCAACGGTATTCAGGCCGACGCCCAGCAACTGCTGACGTTGGACGGTTTCTGCGTTCTGCGCCGCGAGCTGGACGCCCAGCCGACCCAGTTCCTCGACAGCCGTATTCGCCGCTTCCAGACGTTTGCGGAAATCAGCACCGCGCCCGGCCCGCACTTTGGTTTGGGGCTGGAAGCTTACGCCACCTGGACCTCGCCGATCCGTAAATACGGCGATATGGTCAACCACCGGTTGCTGAAAGCGATCATTACGCATACCCCGGCGGAAAAACCGCAGGACGACGTGACGCTGCAACTGGCCGAACGTCGCCGCCTCAACCGGATGGCGGAGCGCGACGTCAGCGACTGGCTGTACGCCCGTTTCCTGAAAGATAAAGCCGGCACCGACGCCCGCTTTACCGGTGAGATTATGGACGTTAACCGCGGCGGTCTGCGCGTACGCCTGCTGGAAAACGGCGCTACCGCCTTTATTCCAGCCTCGTTCATTCACGCGGTGCGCGACGAACTGGTGTGCAGTCAGGACACCGGCATCGTCACGGTGAAAGGCGAACCGGTCTACCGCCAGAGCGATACCCTGACGGTGATGCTGATCGAGGTGCGGCTTGAGACCCGCAGCATCATCGCCAAACCGGCGGCCTGATTCGCGCCAGTCCCACGCCACCCAGTCGGGTGGCGTTTTTTTATCGTCGGAACGCCTGTCGACCCTCCCCTACAAGAGATAACGGCATAACGGAGATGTGAACATGAAAAGAATCACACTGGGAAAAAGCACCCTGTCGGTCCCGAACATTGCGCTGGGCTGTATGCGGCTGGCGGGTAAGACGCAGCAGGAAGCGGTAACCTTGTTACAGACGGCGCTCGACGCCGGGATCGATTTCTTTGACCATGCCGATATCTACGGCGGCGGGTGTTCCGAAGAGATGTTCGCCGCCGCGGTACGCCAGGCCGGTATCGCCCGCGACCAACTGTTGATTCAAAGTAAATGCGGTATTCGCCCCGGCTTTTTCGATTTTTCCAAAGCGCACATTATCGCTGCGGTGGAAGGCAGCCTGAAACGCCTGAACACCGATTACCTTGATACCCTGCTGCTGCACCGCCCGGACACGCTGTGCGAGCCGGATGAAGTCGCCGCCGCGTTTGACGAGCTGGAAGCCAGCGGCAAGGTGCGCCATTTTGGCGTCAGCAACCAGCATCCATTACAGGTCGAATTGCTGAAAACCGCGGTGCGCCAGCCGCTGCTCGCCAACCAGTTGCAGCTCAGCATCATGCACACGCCGATGATCGACGCCGGCCTCAACGTCAACATGACCCACGCGCCGTCACTCCATCACGACGGCATGGTGCTGGAATACAGCCGTTTGCAGGGAATGACCATTCAGGCGTGGTCGCCGTTTCAGTACGGTTTTTTTGACGGCGTGTTTGTGGATAACGACAAGTTTCCGCAACTGAACGCCACCCTGAACCACATCGCCAGCCAGCACGGCGTGTCCACTACCGCCCTCGCCGCGGCCTGGATTTTGCGTCACCCGGCCAGCATGCAGGTGATCGTCGGCAGTATGGACCCGCACCGTCTGCAAGACATCGCCACCGCTTCCGAACTGCGTATCAGCCGCGAAGAGTGGTACGAAATTTACCGTGCCGCCGGCAACAAACTGCCCTGATATCCCCGCCCGGCTCGCGCCGGGCTTGCCCTCTCCACGCGGTCGCGCGCTTTCGCCCTGACGGCAGTTGATTCAACCGATACCGACATCCTATGGCATCACCACGCGCCGACTGCCCTTCCTGCCGAGGAAACCGGCGAAAAACCTTTTTCATAACAAAAATATAGCTTTGTTCACATTTTTGTCTTGTTCTGGCTACGCTGGCTAACCGCTGCACTATGTTGTCTATGATGCCCCGGTGTTTATGATGCCTCGCGTTATCCGTTTCGTCGTAAAGCGGCACCGTTGCGGGCAGGTGGAATGACAACCAGTCAGGAGTCAGTGAGATGAAAACCATCAAAAACATGTCGATCTGGATTGCCGTAGCCATCGCGGGCGCCGTGGCATTCGCTATGCTGGCCCTGAGCCAGGGTGAGCATGTGAACGCCGTCTGGCTGGTGATCGCGGCTGTCGCCTGTTATAGCATCGCTTACCGCTTCTATAGTCTGTTTATTGCGCGCCGGGTGTTTGAACTGGATGACCGCCGTCTTACTCCCGCCGAGCGCCGCAACGACGGGCTGGATTATGTCCCCACCAACAAGTGGGTATTGTTCGGCCACCATTTTGCCGCCATCGCCGGCGCCGGCCCGCTGGTGGGGCCGATCTTGGCCGCACAGATGGGCTTTCTGCCGGGAACGCTGTGGATTCTGATTGGCGTCATGCTGGCCGGCGCGGTGCAGGATTTTCTGGTGCTGTTTATCTCCACCCGGCGCGACGGCCGCTCGTTGGGCGAAATGGCGCGTCAGGAATTAGGTTCTTTCGCCGGCGTGGTGACCATGCTAGGGGCGCTGGGCGTCATGATCATCATCCTGTCGGCGCTGGCGCTGGTGGTGGTCAAAGCGTTGGCCAACAGCCCGTGGGGAATGTTCACGATCGCCGCCACCATCCCGATTGCGCTGTTCATGGGCGTCTATATGCGATTCCTGCGGCCGGGCAAGATTGCCGAAGTGTCGCTGATCGGTTTTGTGCTGATGATGATGGCGATTGTTTACGGCGGCGACATCGCCGCGCATCCCTACTGGGGACCGTTCTTTACCCTCAAGGGCACGACGTTGACCTGGGTGCTGGTGATTTACGGATTTGTCGCCTCGGTGCTGCCGGTGTGGCTGCTGCTGGCGCCGCGTGACTACCTGTCCACGTTCCTGAAGATCGGCGTTATCGTCGGGCTGGCGATCGGTATCCTGTTTGCCATGCCGGAGCTGAAAATGCCCGCCGTTTCGCGCTTTATCGACGGCAGCGGACCGGTGTTCTCCGGCAGCCTGTTCCCATTCCTGTTTATCACCATCGCCTGCGGCGCTATCTCCGGCTTCCATGCGCTGGTATCCAGCGGCACCACGCCCAAACTGGTCGAACGCGAAAGTCATATCCGTTTTATCGGTTACGGCGCCATGTTGATGGAATCCTTCGTGGCGATCATGGCGCTGATTTGCGCCTCGGTGATCGACCCCGGCGTCTACTTCGCCATGAACGCGCCGGCCGCGCTGATTGGCACTACCGTGGAAAACGCCGCGCAGGTGATCAGCGGGTGGGGTTTCGTTATTACGCCGGATGATTTGACCAACATCGCCAAAGACGTGGGCGAAACGTCGATTTTGTCCCGCGCCGGCGGCGCGCCGACCTTTGCCGTCGGCATGGCGCATATCATCACGGAAATCTTCAACAGCCGGGCCATGATGGCGTTCTGGTATCACTTTGCCATTCTGTTCGAAGCGCTGTTTATTCTTACCGCCGTGGACGCCGGTACTCGCGCCTGCCGGTTCATGGTGCAGGATCTGGCCGGGCTGGTGGTGCCGAACATGGGCAAGAGCCACTCCTGGCTGGGTAATATGGCCGGGACTACCGTGGCGGTGGCCGGTTGGGGATTCTTCGTCTATCAGGGCGTGATCGACCCGCTGGGCGGCATCAACACGCTGTGGCCGCTGTTCGGCATCGGTAACCAGATGCTGGCGTCGATGGCGCTGATTCTCGGCACCGTGGTGTTGTTTAAAATGAAGAAACAGCGTTACGCCTGGGTGACGATACTGCCTACCGCCTGGCTGTTCATCACCTCGATGACCGCCGGCTGGCAGAAGATTTTCCACGAAAAAACCAGCATCGGTTTTCTGGCGCAGGCCAGGCGTTTCTCGGCCGGTATTGAATCCGGCACGCTGATCGCTCCGGCGAAAAACATGCAGGACATGGCGACCATCGTGTTCAGCAACCAGATTAACGCCATCCTGTGCGGCTTCTTCATGCTGGTCGCCGTCACCATGCTGGTCGCCGCGTTCTTCGCCATACGTCGCGCGCAGCGCAGCGACATACCCACCACGCACGAAACGACGGCGGCATGGCGTCAGGAGGCGCATAACGGCTGACAGCCATATTCGTCAGTGCGGATGCCTCCATTACCGAACGACATGAAATGGCACTATCATCGCTGGCGTTCACACCTCCCCCGTAAAGGGAGGTGTGAACGCTATTTAATGATGCGCCGCCCGCTGTTGCTCAGCCTTCTCTTCCACCGCGTCTTCCTTAGGCACGGTGCCATCGCCGCCTTTAACGCGTTTTGACCACATCGCGGTGATGATCGGCACCAAAACAGAGGTGACAATCACCGATGTCGCCACCAGCGTAGTTGCCGCCGGCGCCACCGGCTTAAACGCCGGGACCATTTCCGCAATCAGCACCGGCGTCGCCACTGCCGCGCCCGCCGAACTGGACGCAGCGATGCCCGCGGTCCCATCACCGCCGCCCAATACCTTGTCCGCCACGATCAGCGGAATACCGGTAATAATGATCACCGAAATTCCCAGCAATACCCCCAGCAGCCCGGTTTGACCAATGACGCTCAGATCGATGGTATTGCCGAGCGCGAAGGCAAAGAACGGGATCAGCGTCTGTACCGCACGGCTGAAAAAGTCGCGTAATTCCGGATCGAGATTCCCCAGCGCAAACCCCACCAGAAACGGCAGCACCGCGCCGACAAACACATGCGGCTCAAACGAGGCGATGCCGGCGGTGCCGAGAATCACCATGGTCATCAACGGACCGGATTCCAGCGACATCAGTACGAACGCGCCCGACTCCTCTTTAGTGCCATACTGCTGCATGATCGAGGCGTACAGACCGCCGTTGGTCATGTCCATCGCCGCCACCAACGCCAGCGTGGATAACCCGGCAAAAAATCCCACTTCAACCCCGTTTTCCGGCAAAATACGCGAAGCCACCGCCGCCACCACCCAGGCTACGGCAATTTTCGTCACTACCAGCGTGCCGGATTTACGCAGCACCGTTCCGGTGGCGCTCAGCCGAATCGATGCACCCATACAGAAGAACCACACCGCCAGAATCGGCACCGTGCCGCTGATCAAACCGTTGGTAAAGGACCCGAAATACTTGCCTGCACCCGGCGCAAAGGTATGGCACAGCGCGCCGAGGAATAACGGCACCAGCATCATGCCACCCGGAATCTTTTCGATAGAACGCTTGATATGCATAGATTCATTGCCTGAAAAAGGGACAGAAACCATGAGCAATACGGACGCCACCCATCATGATCCTCCTCATAATGGGATACCGACCGTTCAGCCCACCCGAAGGCCGGACTGCGCCACATCCATGCACATGCGTCGCCTGTATGACAATGAAGAAAACGACTCCTGGGGGACACAGCCCATCCACTTCTCATTGCTGAAGGTAGTCGTTTAGCCGGAAGAGAAAAGTGATCGCTTGCAAACAAATGAAACAATGTTTCTTTTTTAGTGGATCACTATTTCATTTATATCGAAGTAAAGAGGATGAAATAGACCAAACCCTATCACACGAGGTGAAAATAGCGTTACGTTCGCCAGCCGTCGAGCGCCGACGAACGATCAGCTTCTCACTGCCCGTAGTACGCGTTCTTACCGTGCTTACGCAGATAGTGTTTATCCAGCAGCGCCGCCTGCATCGGCTCCAGCGCCGGGGTTAACTGGCGCGAGAAAATCCCCATGTAGGCGATCTCTTCCAGCACCACCGCGTTATGCACCGCGTTATGCGCGTCGGTTCCCCAGGCGAACGGGCCATGCGCATTGACCAGCACCGCCGGGATATCCTGCGGCGACAGGCCGCGCTCGCGGAAGGTGTCCACAATCACCTGCCCGGTTTCCCACTCGTAGCGGCCATTGATTTCCGCTTCGGTCATCAACCGGGTACAGGGGATCGGGCCGTAAAAATAATCGGCGTGGGTGGTGCCCCACGGCGGCAAATCTTTCCCGGCCTGCGCCCAAATGGTGGCATGCCGGGAATGGGTATGGACGATACCGCCCAGCGATGCGAAGGCCAAATACAGCGCACGGTGGGTATCGGTGTCGGACGAGGGTTTGCGCTGCCCTTCCACCACCTGACCGTTTTCCAGATTCACTACCACCATATCCTGCACGGTCATGACGTCGTACTCCACGCCCGAGGGTTTGATCACCATCAGACCGCGTTCACGATCCACCGCGCTGACATTCCCCCAGGTGAAGGTCACCAACTGATGCCGGGGCAAAGCCAGATTGGCTTCAAGCACCTGAATTTTCAGTTCTTCCAACATCGTCCGCCCTCCTGTGTGATTTGTCTTATTCTCACGTCCGGCTACCGGCGCAGGTATGGGCTGAATGGCTGAAAAGCAGGCTGCGTTCTGCTGGGACCACAAGAAAGGGATCGGACCGACACGGGCTTTTGACAAAAGATGGGCAAACACCGTCAGGGCACTGTGAATTAAGAGTTTTTCACCTTTTACGGCCCTAGCCGGTAATTATACTGGCAGCCAGGTAACACACAGCTGGTAACGACGATGCCATAAACTGAATTCGCGTTACGACAAGATTTCCATGCCTGCGGCTATGCGGAGTCATGGAACACGAACAACAGGAGAATAACCATGCAAATCAATAAAAAATTCACAACGGCCGTGCTGGCTATGGTGATAGTTAGCACACTGGCGGGCTGCGCGGGCATGAACAAACGCCAACGTAATACCGCTATCGGCGCCGGCATCGGCGCACTCGGCGGTGCGGTGCTGACCAACGGCAGCGCGCTCGGCACCGTTGGCGGCGCGGCGGTAGGCGGCGTTATCGGTCACCAGACCACGAAATAATCGCCCCCTCCCAGTGAGGTGGTTTAAGGCTGACAGTCAAACAGGCTCCCGAGGGAGCCTGTTCTGTTTTCACTCTTTAACCGGCATATCGCGGCGCGGTATAACTTAGCCCCCGGCCAACTTGACCTTCATGCCTTTGGCTTCCAACAGTTGCTTGAGTTGATCGCGCTTGTCGCCCTGGATTTCGATCACGCCATCCTTCACCGCGCCGCCGCAGCCACACTTCTTTTTCAGTTCCGCCGCCAGCGTTTCCAGCGCCGCGTCATCCAGATCGATGCCGGTAATCAGGCACACGCCCTTACCCTTGCGCCCGCTGGTCTGACGTTGAATGCGTACAATACCGTCCCCTTTCGGGCGGGCCGCTTTTACCTCGGGTTCATCAATACGTCCGGTTTCGGTGGAATACACCAGACGGCTGTTGTCGTCGCGCATCACTGGTCCCCCAGCGAGGCCAGAATGGTTTTCAGCGTCTGGGCCGGATCGGCGGACTGCGTAATCGGACGGCCAATCACCATGTAATCCACCCCGACCTGCTGCGCCTGTTGCGGCGTCATAATACGGCGCTGATCGCCCGCGTCGCTGCCCGCCGGGCGAATCCCCGGCGTTACCAGACGAAAATCCGCGCCGCAGGCCTGCTTCAGCCGTACCGCTTCATGGGCGGAACAAACCACGCCGTCCAGACCGCATTGTTGCGCCAGCCGCGCCAGTTTCTCCGCCTGTTCCGCGGGCGACAGGGTAATCCCCAGTCCTTGCAGATCCGCCTCATCCATACTGGTCAGCACCGTCACCGCAATCAGCAACGGCGCGTTGCTGCCGAACGGCGTCAGCGCTTCACGCGCCGCCGTCATCATGCGTGCGCCGCCGCTGGCGTGTACATTAACCATCCACACCCCCAGCTCCGCGGCGGCGGCGACAGCTCTGGCCGTGGTGTTGGGAATATCGTGAAACTTGAGATCGAGAAATACCTCAAAGCCGCGTTGTTGCAGGTCTTTAACCAGTTGCGGCCCAAACAGCGTGAACATCTCTTTGCCGACCTTCAGCCGGCAGTCTTGCGGGTCGATGCGATCGACAAAGTCATAAGCCGCACGCTGATCGGCGTAATCCAGCGCGACAATAATCGGAGAACCGGTAACCGTGGTATTCGAAGAGGTGTTTGAGCCGTTCACTGGTATGATCCCGTCGTTAAGCATGAGTGAGTAACATCATTTCCGCCGCGCATTCTACCCGCCCCTGCTGGTAAATGCCAAACCGCGCGATAGCCTGACCGGTACGCAGGGCGGCAAGCCCTTTAGTATGTTGTAACTAAAAAACCAGACAATAAACCACGACGCATAACGGGGAACTTATTCCCCGTCCAATCCCCGGATGGGTTTTACGCTGGCCCAGGTGCGACAGGAAGGGCAATGCCAGTAGAGCGACTGCGAGGTGAAGCCGCATTTGTGGCAGCGATAACGAGGTTTGGCCTGAATCTGCTCGCCAACCATGTTGCGCAGCACCAGCAGGCTTTCCTTGGCGCGGCCATCTTCCGCTTCACGCAGGTGGTAATCGATCAACCGATGGAACACCCGCATGGTGGGATAACGCTGCAACTGGCGGGTGACGTAAGTCTGAGCCGACTCCGTGCTTTCATACTGTTCCAGCACGTCCGCCATCATCAGGTCCGCGGTGGAACCGCTTTTCTCTTCAACGCAACGGCGCAGAAACGCCGCCCAGTTCTCCGGCTGCTGCAGGTGACGATAGCATTCCTGCAGCATTGGCAGCGTTTCACTGACCAACTCCATATCCTGTTGCAGAACCTGCTCCAGCACGGCAACCGCCTGAGCATAATTTTGCTGCGCCATATAGATGCGCCCCAGCATGATAGACACGCGAGCGCATTGGTTATCCGCGGCGGACGCCTTTTTCAGCATCGTCATCGCTTTGTCGAGATCATCGCTGCCCATCGCCTGTAGCGACTGCTCGCAATAGAAATGGGCGATTTCGCTGCGCAACTGCGTTTTGCCCAGCTTGACCAGTTTTTCGGCGGTGTCGATGGCGTTCGGCCAGTCGCTGGTGGACTGATGAATCTGCAGCAGTTGCTGCAACGCGCTGACGCGAAAATCTTCTTCATCCACCAGTTGCTTGAAGATCTCTTCGGCGCGGTCGTACAGCCCGGCCACCATGTAGTCGCGCCCCAGTTGCTGCACCGCCAGCAGTCGCTGTTCAAAACTGAGAGAAGCGCTTTCGGTCAATGCCTGATGGATGCGGATGGCGCGATCCACCTCGCCGCGCGAGCGAAACAGATTGCCGAGAGTCAGGTGAGCTTCGAAGGTATTGCTGTCGTCTTTGAGCATGTCGAGGAACAGCTCAACGGCCTTATCCTGCTGGTTGGACAACAGAAAGTTCACCCCGGTGACGTATTCGCGCGACAAGCGGTTGGTTTCGTCCTGTTTGTCCTGCTGTGCACTCCTGCGCCCCATATACCAGCCATAGGCGGCGGCAACCGGCAGCAACAGAAACAGCAGTTCTAGCATGGAAGCGATCCTTAGTGGGTTGACTCAGCGGAGGGGGCGCTGCTGGCGCTCTCCGGGGCAGGCAGTTGCTGCTCAAGACGTTTGATTTTACGTTGTTCGCGCCCCAGCGCAATGCGCAGACGCAGATAAAACAGACCGCAGATCACCCAGCCGAGCGCAAAACCGGCGGCGAACAGCGTCGCCAGCAACGTCGACAACCGGTATTCTCCCTGCGCCAGCAGATAGTTGAAGGTAATAACCTGATCGTTATGCGCTCCCAGCGTGATCGATACGATGAATACCGCCAGCACCAGAAAAAAAATCAGCATATATTTCACGTTCGCTTCCTGTGATATCGCCTTAAACGGATGAATTATGCCAAATTTCGGCAGTGAACCCTATTAACTTAACATTTCCTCACCGGGTGGGGAACGCTAACGGGAATAGCGGAGGGAAAAACGGATGACGACGCACGGCTACCGATGTCCAGGACCAAGATGCAGGGCCGATATGCATAACCGATATACAGAATCGACGTACAGAAGGATGCCCGACAAACGGCGACATCCTTCTGACCGACGAACCTGACCCTGACCGGTCAGGCGTCCGGGCGTGCAGGCTGACGATAGGTTGCGTTTCGCGGTACAGCATCAGTGAGCAACGGACCACACCAGCGCTGTGCCAGCCACACGGCAATCACCGCCAGCCCGGCGCTAATCAGGGTGGCGGTCGCCACATCCTGCGGCCAGTGCATCCCCAGCAGCAGACGGCTGCCGATAACGCTGTTCGCCCATAAAATAGTTAACAAAACCGTCACATAATGGCGTCGGGTCCACAGCAATCCTACCGCCAGCAGCGCCCAGGTGGCGGCAAACATGGCATGACCGGACGGGAAAGAATAGTCAGCCTGTTCCTGCCAGTGCTGACGCTGCCACGACGGCAGTTGTGATTCCTGCTGCAATTGATGTTCCAGCAAGCTGGCGCGCGCGCTGGCCGGCAGCGAGTAAAAATAGCGGTCATCCACCAGGTGCGCCTGTTCCAGCCAGACCACGAACGGCCGCGCTTCCTGCGTCCAGTTTTTCATGACCGATTTAACGCCCTGCCCCAGCACCACGCTGGCGAGCAGTATCGTCACCAGCACCACCGCCGGGCGAATACGCACGCGCAGCAACCATAAAAACCAGACCGACAGCACCACACTGGTCAGGATTCCCCACGGCGCCGACACGGTTTCCGTCATCCAGAACAAGGGCTTAAGCCACCATCCCGTCACGCTCGGTTGCCATTGCCATCCCGTCGTCCAAACCAATACGGGCAACACCATCAATGATATTGTGCCAATCAGAATGCGTCTGACCAGGTCGTGCATTATTTCTCCCTATAATTCAGCAGGATATTAGAACAAAATTTTCACAATTTTATCAAAAAAGGGGGCGCCAGTTGTCAGTATGACGTAAAATACTTGTCAGTTATGTCAACGACACCACGATTATCCCGAGTCATTCAGCCACCGATTAGAGAAACGGTTTATCACCCCGCTGCCGGGGTTATAGTCCGGTGGCGTCTATACGTGATTCCCTTCCAGTGCGGAGCGGGAATTCATCATTTATGCGTTGGAGATTAACATGCAGCTAAAACGGGTGGCGGAAGCCAAACTACCCACCCCGTGGGGCGATTTCCTGATGGTAGGATTTGAGGAAACGGCGACCGGGCGCGATCACCTGGCGTTGGTTTATGGCGATATTTCCAGTCCCGAACCGGTACTGGCCAGAGTGCATTCTGAATGTCTGACCGGGGATGCACTGTTTAGCCTGCGTTGTGATTGCGGTTTTCAGCTGGAAGCGGCCCTGAATCACATTGCCGAAGAAGGGCGCGGCGTACTGCTGTATCACCGTCAGGAAGGGCGCAACATTGGGCTGTTGAACAAGATCCGGGCTTATGCCTTGCAGGATCAGGGCGCCGACACGGTGGAAGCCAACCATCAACTGGGCTTCGCCGCCGACGAGCGTGATTTCACGCTGTGCGCCGACATGTTCAAGTTATTGAACGTGGAAGCGGTTCGCCTGCTCACCAATAACCCGAAAAAAGTCGCTATTCTGAGCGAAGCGGGTATCAACATCGTAGAACGCGTGCCGCTGATTGTCGGCCGCAATCCGAAAAACGAACACTATCTGGCGACTAAAGCGGCCAAGATGGGCCACCTGCTGGACACCAAATAAGCGACATCTCGCCAGGCGGTCACCCGCCTGGCGTGTCATCATCAATGCTTGATGATATAGATATCCTTACTGTAGTAATCCCCTTTCAGATCGGGTTTAAACCCGCCCACATACGGCTTCACCATCTGGCTGCGCACGTAGTAGTAAATCGGGATCAGCGGCATCTGCTGTTGCAGGATAGTCTCCGCCTGATGATAGAGCGTGCTGCGTTCGTCCAGCGAAGAGGCTTTCACCGCCTTGTCCAGCACCTCGTCATAGGCTTTATCGTTGAATTTACCGGTATTGTTGCTGTCGTTGGCGCGCAACGTATCGAAATAGGTGGACGGTTCGTTATAGTCGGCGCCCCAGGAGTTTCTCACCACCTCAAAGTTGCCGGTGCGTGATGTATCCAGCAGGGTCTTCCATTCCTGATTCAGCAACGTGGCTTCCGCCCCGAGATTCTGTTTCCACATTGACGCGGCGGCGATGGCGATTTTTTGATGCGATTCTGAGGTGTTGTACAACAACTCGAATTTCAGCGGATGGCTTTGATCGTAGCCAGCTTCCTTCAGCAGTTTTTTGGCTTCGGCATTGCGCTGCTGCTGCGTCCAGCCCGCCCATTCCGGCTGATTGCTGGTATAACCGGCCATGCCGCGCGGCACATAGTTATACGCCGGTACCTGCCCCTGCCCCAGCACTTTCTCGGCAATCACGCTCTTATCCAGCGCCAGATCCAGCGCACGTCTGACTCGTGGGTCGTTGAACGGCGGTTTCTGGGTATTGAATCGATAGATATACGTCGAGAGGTACGGTGTGACTTTTACTTCGTTCGGCAGTTCTTCTTTCAGGGATTTGAACAACTGATTGGGCATGGTGTACGTTGCGTCCACTTCACCGGCTTTATAGCGGTTCACTTCGGCGGTGTTGGAGACAATCGCCAGATAGGTCACTTTGTTCAGCACCGTGTGGGCGTTATCCCAATAGTTAGCGTTACGTTTGGCGGTGATACGCTCGTTGACCACCCAGTCGGTGGGAATAAACGGGCCGCTGCCGACAAAATTGGCGGTCTGGGTCCACTTGTCGCCGAATTTCTCAATCGCGGCTTTAGGCACGGCGACCATCACATAGTGGTCCACCATCGGCAGGAAATAGGACAGCGGTTGCTCCAGCGTGACCTGTACCGTCTGTTTATCCAGCGCCTTGATGCCCAGCTCCTGCGGGCTTTTCTTACCGGCGATGATGTCGCCGGCGTTCAGCACATGCATACTGCCGACATACGTTTGGTACGGCGACAGGGTTTTAGGGTCCACCAGCCGCTGCCAACTGAACACCACATCATCGGCGGTAATCGGGCTACCGTCAGACCATTTCAGCCCCGGACGCAGATGGAAGGTCCAGACCTGGTTATCTTTATTTTCCCAGCGATCCGCCAGGCCTGGCACCACGGTGCCGTCATCGCGCACCGACACCAGCTTTGCGAAAAAATCGTGGATAAGGTTGCCTTCTACGTCACTTTCCACTTTATGCGGGTCCAGCGACGCTGGCTCGGAACCGTTGGCGCGCACCAGTTCCTGTTTATCCGCCAGTTGTACGCCGGCAGGCACCTCGGCCGCCTGTACCGAAACCGCAGTAAGACTCAATGCACCCAGTATCGATGCCAGCCAACCCTTGTCTATCGTCATTCCATGTGCTCCTCTATAATTTTATTTTATGGATCATGGCATTAAGCCATTATTCACTAATACTGCATCTGTACGATCAGCACAAGAGGACACGGCACAATTCCCCCCGCACCGCCACAATGGCAAAAAATCAGCCTCCGGATGGAGGCTGATAGCAGGCAGAAGGCAGGGTAACCGTTCAGGTGTCTGGCGTGTGGCGCCTAACCAAGCATACGGCGAATAACGTAATGCAGAATGCCGTCATGACGAAAATAGGTTAGTTCGGTGGCGGTATCGATGCGACAGCGAGTGTGAATAATCCGGGACTCGCCATCCGGCCGGGTGATCGTCACCGCTACCGTCGCCCCCGGCGTCAGGTCTGCCAGCTTAAGCACCTCAATCCGTTCGTCGCCGGTCAGGTGTAGCGTCTTGCGGCTTTCGCCATTCAGGAATTCCAGCGGCAAAATCCCCATTCCAATCAGGTTAGAGCGGTGGATACGCTCAAACGACTCCGCAATCACGACCCGCACGCCCAGCAGGCGCGGGCCTTTGGCTGCCCAGTCACGGCTGGACCCCGAGCCGTACTCCTTACCGGCGATCACCGCCAGCGGTATATGCTGTTCGCGGTAGCGTACCGCCGCGTCATAGATCGTTGTAACCTCCTGCGACGGCACATGCCTAGTGAAACCGCCCTCTTTGCCCGGCACCATGTCGTTGCGGATCCGCACATTGGCGAAGGTGCCGCGCATCATCACCTCATGGTTGCCGCGCCGCGCGCCGTAAGCGTTGAAATCAGTCGGCGCAACGCCCTGCTCTTGCAGATAACACCCGGCCGGGCTGTCAGGTCGGATGCTGCCAGCGGGCGAGATATGATCGGTGGTGACCGAATCGCCCAGCATCGCCAGAATGTGCGCGCCGCGGATATCCTGCACCGGCGCGGGCGTTTTCTGCATATCGTCAAAAAACGGTGTACGCCGAATATAGGTGGAGCCCGCCGGCCAGTGGTAGGTCGGCTCTTCGCCCACTTCGATCGCCTGCCATTCGGGCGTGCCGTCGAACACCGACGCATAGGCTTTGCTAAATAGCCCGGCGCTGACCGTCTGTACCGTATCCGCCACCGCATCGGCAGGCGGCCAGATATCGCGCAGATAAACCGGTTGCCCCTGCGCGTCCTCACCCAATGGGTCGCGGGTCAGATCCAGCGACATGTTCCCGGCCAGCGCGTAGGCCACCACCAGCGGCGGCGAAGCCAGCCAGTTGGTTTTCACCAGCGGATGGATGCGCCCTTCAAAGTTACGGTTACCGGACAGCACCGCCGCCACGGTCAGGTCATCCTCACGAATAGCGCTTTCGATTGCCTCCGGCAACGGCCCGGAATTGCCGATGCAGGTGGTGCACCCGTATCCCACCAGATGAAAACCCAGTTGCGCCAGCGGCTCGGTCAACCCGGCCAATTCCAGATAGTCCGACACCACCCGGGAGCCGGGCGCCAGCGAGGTTTTTACCCAGGGTTTAACTTTCAGCCCGCGCATAACGGCATTACGCGCCAGCAATCCCGCCGCAATCAGTACGCTGGGGTTCGAGGTGTTGGTACAAGAGGTGATGGCGGCGATCACCACCGCGCCATGCGCCAGCCGCGTTGGCTCGTCCTTTTCCTGCGTTGACGATGTGCCTGCCGCCTGGTTTTCCGTCGTCAGCTCCAGTTCCCGGCTGGCGTTGAACGCCTGCGGTGCCTCGGCCAGCGTCACCCGATCCTGCGGCCGTTTGGGGCCGGCCAGACTGGTTTCAACGCTCGCCATGTCCAGTTCCAGCACACTGCTGAAACGTGGCTCATCCCCCGGATGGCGCCACAGGCCCTGCTCGCGGCAATACGCCTCCACCAGCGCGACCTGCTCGTCGCCGCGGTTGGTCAGCCGCAGGTAATCCAGCGTGATGTCGTCGATCGGAAAAAAGCCGCAGGTAGCGCCGTACTCCGGCGCCATGTTGGCCAGCGTGGCGCGATCCGCCAGCGGCAGATGGTCCAGACCGTCACCGAAAAATTCGACAAACTTGCCTACCACGCCGTGCCGGCGCAGCATCTGGGTCACCGTCAGCACCAAATCGGTGGCGGTGATGCCTTCGCGCAATTTGCCGCTCAACCGCACCCCGACCACATCGGGGATCAGCATCGAAACCGGCTGGCCCAGCATCGCCGCTTCCGCTTCAATACCGCCGACGCCCCAACCCAGCACGCCAAGCCCATTGATCATGGTGGTGTGCGAATCGGTGCCGACCAGTGTATCCGGGTAAGCCAGTAGCACATCGTCCTGCTGCCGGCTCCAGACCGCTTTCGCCAGATACTCCAGATTGACCTGATGGCAGATACCGGTCCCCGGCGGCACCACGCGAAAATGCCGGAAGGCTTTCTGTCCCCAACGCAGGAAGGCGTAACGTTCGTGATTACGGGCCATCTCCAGCCGGGTGTTTTCTACCAGCGCGCGTTCATTACCGAAATGATCCACCGTGACCGAATGGTCGATGACCAAATCCACCGGCGTCAGCGGATTCACCCGGTTGACCTGCCCGCCCAGCCGCCGCACCGCGTCGCGCATCGCCGCCAGATCTACCACCGCCGGCACGCCGGTAAAATCCTGCATCAGCACTCTGGCAGGGTGAAAAGTGATTTCGCGGTCCGCATGACCGTCGCGCTGCCAGTCCGCCAGCGCCTGTAGATCGGCTTCCTGCACCGTGTCGCCGTCCAGATGGCGCAGCAGATTCTCCAGCAGGATCTTCAGCGACTTGGGTAGCCGATCGAGGTTCCCCAGCCGTTGCGCCGCCAGCGGTAAACGCCAGTATTGATAAGTTTGCTTGTGGACCGTAAGGGTAGCGAGACAAGCATCACGATAAGATTGAGATGACATGATTTCTCCCCGGCAGGCAATCTGCCCGGCGGACTCACGTCAGTGAACGCCACGCAGACATAGCTGCAACATGATCTGATGGCTAAAAACCATCGGTGTGGCATCGCCTTACGGCGATAGGTAATGCTTATTTAAAGATAACACAAACTATGATTAACGCATTTGCAACATACCGGATAGCAAGATAAGCCACAGGCGAGGGTGAATATTCCCGCTATGCAACCGATAACAACAGAAAGGAGACAGTTTGCCTTTGGACAAGGATGTCGGGAGAAAGCGATGGTCCGGCAGCACATTGATTTCACAGCACTCTATATCTTGCGATGCCGCGCACAGCCAGCCTTACTGATTTATAGCAATATGATTTACACGATCATGTGAAAACGTTTACCGTTGTTAAAACTTTTACCATAGTTAAACTTTTTACCGTAGTTAAGCTTTTACCGTAGTTACACTTTTTATCGTAGTTAACACTGTTACCTGACACTGCGGCTCACCGCGAAGGCGTTTACTGAAGGAATGGCGAATGAAACTCTATTACAAACCGGGAAGTTGCTCACTGTTTCCTCACATTATTCTGCACGAGACCCGGACCAAGTTCACGCTGGTGAACGTCGACCTGCGCACCAAAAAAACCGAACAGGGCGATGACTACCTGCAGATCAACCCCAAAGGGATGGTGCCGGCGCTGGCGCTGGATGACGGCACCATTCTGACCGAAACCATTGCCATTGCCCTGTATCTGGCGGACAAAGCGCCGCAATATAATCTGATCGCGCCGTCCAGTACCATTCATCATTATCGCGCCATCGAATGGCTGGCCTACATTTCCACTGAACTGCACAAATCCTTCTCGCCGCTGTTCCGCCCCGGCACGCCGGAGCTGTACAAAGATTTGCTGAAAAGCTATCTGGAGCAACGTTTCCGCTACCTGAACCAGGTACTGAGCGAGCACGACTATCTGGTGGGCAATCGCTTTGGCGTCGCCGATGCTTACCTGTTTACCATCTGTCGTTGGGCGCACGATCTGAGGTTCGACCTGATTCAGTTCCCGGCGCTGACGGCTTATCTGGAGCGAGTCTCGGGGCGGCCGGCGGTGGAAAAAGCGCTGACGGCGGAAGGGCTTGACGTCAAATACTGACATCCCCTGATAGCGGAATACAAGATTGCGGAACACGACGGGGCGCCACACGCCCCGTTGTTGATCTGACGGCCGTTTAGAGACGAACGGCCTGAAAATGATGGCGTGGCTGCACGATGCCGTCCTGCGCCGCCACCAGTTGCAGCTCATACTGCTCCATCTCTTTCGTCACCAGCATCACTTCATAAACCGCTGCGGTGGTGTGTTCCAGCGCTTTTTCCGGCGCAACGCCTTTGAGCAGGTTCACCAGCAGCAGACCGCTGGTCAGGTCACCCACGCCAACCGGCTGACGCGGCCCGAAATCCACCAGCGGACGCTGAATATGCCAGGCGTCTTCCGGCGTCACCAGCAACATTTCAAAGCTGTCTTTGCTGGCGGCGGCGCGGCTCAGGTGCTTGACCAGCACCAGTCTCGGCCCGCGTCGGCAAAGCTCGCGGCTAGCCTGCACCGCCTCATCCACCGTATGAACGGTGCGGCCGCTCAGCAGCTCCAGCTCCGGCAGATTGGGCGCAATCATATCGCTCGCCAATAGTGACTGGTTACAGTGAAAATCGGTCACGCCTGCCGGCACGATGCAGCCTTTTTCCGGCGTCCCCATCACCGGGTCGCAGAAGTAGATGGCTCGCGGATTGGCGGCTTTGACCCGGCGAACCACTTCCAGAATATGCCCGCCCTGCTCCGGCGAACCGATATACCCACTCAATACCGCGTCGCAGTCCTTCAGGTGATCGATATTGCTGATGCCCTGAGCAATCTCGGTCAGATGCTCGGCAGGCATTACACAGCCGGTCCACTGACCATATTGGGTGTGGTTGGAAAATTGCACAGTGTTCAGCGGCCAGACATTCACGCCCATCCGGCGCATGGGAAACTCCGCCGCGCTGTTGCCGGCATGACCGAAAACCACGTGAGACTGAATCGACAGTATGTTTTTCATGAAAGTGACTACCCTTGCCTGCTCAAATGCGATGTGCTTGTTGTTATAAAACAGTCCGTTATACAACAGCCTGTTATAAAGCCGCGTGTTGCCTTTGTTCCGCCGTTCGGCGCATAGCCGATACAGCGCAATCCGGTGTTGTCAGCCCGTTTCCCATCATGACGCGGAATGCGCAGGGAACGCGCCTAAAAACAAAGGGAGCATTTCGCTCCCTTTAGTGGATCAATCAGTCTTTCCAGCAGACCAGGCAATAGTTTTTCTTGCCCCGGCGCAGCAGGGTATAACGGCCGAACAGACGATCGGCGCCCGTGAAGGTGTATTCCGGGTCTGACTGCTTCTCGCCGTTGATGGTGATGGCGTTGGAAGCGATGGTCTTGCGCGCCTGCCCGCGGGACGGTTGCAGTTCGGAATCCACCAGCGCCTGCTGCAGGTCAGCGCCTGTCGCCAGCTCAACCATCGGCACGCCGTCCTGAGCCAGCTGCGCGAAATCCGCTTCGGTCAGGTCGCTCAGGTTACCGTTGAACAGACTCTGGGTGATACGTTTGGCCGCGGTCAATCCCTCTTCGCCATGCACCAGACGGGTCACTTCCTCCGCCAGCACATACTGGGCGCGCGGCGCGGCGCCGCTGTTTTTGTCTTCTTCTTCCAGCGCATTGATGGTTTCAATGTCGAGGAAGGTAAAGAATTTCAGGAACCGGTATACGTCGGCGTCAGCGGTATTGATCCAGAACTGGTAGAATTTGTACGGACTGGTTTTCTTCGGATCCAGCCATACCGCGCCGCTTTCGGTTTTGCCGAACTTGGTGCCGTCAGACTTGGTGATCAGCGGAACGGTCAGGCCGAACACCTGTTTCTGATGCAGACGACGCGTCAGGTCGATACCGGAGGTGATGTTGCCCCACTGGTCGGAACCGCCAATCTGCAACTCCACGCCGTGCAGCGCGTTCAGCGAAGCGAAGTCATAACCCTGCAGCAGGTTGTAGGAAAACTCGGTGAAAGAAATACCCACGTCATCCCGGTTCAGGCGCTGTTTGACCGCTTCTTTGTTGATCATCTGGTTGACGGAGAAGTGCTTGCCGATATCGCGCAGAAACGTCAGCACGTTCATCGAACCGAACCAGTCGTAGTTGTTGGCCGCCACGGCGCTGTTGTCGCCGCAGTCGAAATCCAGGAACGGCGCCGCCTGGCGGCGAATTTTTTCCACCCATTCCTGCACCGTGTCTTCGGTATTCAGCTTACGCTCGGCGGCTTTGAAACTCGGATCACCGATCAGCCCCGTCGCGCCGCCCACCAGCGCCACCGGTTTGTGACCGGCCATCTGAAAGCGTTTCAGGCACAGCAGTGGCACCAGATGTCCCAAATGCAAGCTGTCGGCAGTCGGATCGAAACCGCAATACAGTGCAATTGGCCCCTGCGCCAGTCGCTCTGCTAACGCGCCCTCGTCCGTTACCTGGGCCACCAGGCCCCGCTCTTGCAATTGTTGAATCAGATTGCTTGCCATCAAAGTCTCCATGTATAAACGACTGCACCTTTGCCGGTACACGATTTTTCGCCTCTTTGGCGAAAGAAAAATTCAGGGTGACATAGAATAAAGCGCCGACACCGCGAGTGCCAGCGCTTAGCGCAACAAATTCCGGTGATTTAGGGCGCCAGCCGGTCGATTGTCCAGCCTTCGCCCTCGCGCTGGTACAGAAAACGATCGTGCAAGCGGTGTTCGCCGCCCTGCCAGAACTCCATCGACTCGATAGTGACGCGGAATCCGCCCCAGAAACTCGGCAACGGAATCTCACCCTGCTGGAACTTCTGCTTCATCTCGAAGAACTTGCTTTCCAGCATGCTGCGGGCGGAAATGCGGCTTGACTGTTTTGAAACCCAGGCGCCGATCTGACTATCGCGCGGGCGGCTGTGGAAATACTTCATCACGTCCAGCATCGGTAGTTTTTCCGCCTTGCCCAGCACGATGACCTGACGCTCCAGCATGTGCCAGGGGAACAACAGGCTGATGCGGGAATTCATCGCCAGCTGCTGCGCCTTGCGGCTGCCCATATTGGTATAAAACACCATGCCTTTTTCGTCATAGTGTTTCAGCAGCACGATGCGCTGATAAGGCTGGCCCTGTTCGTCGACCGTCGCCACGCACATCGCGGTAGGGTCCGCCAGCTGTGCTTCGCAAGCCTGCTTTAGCCAGCGTTCGAACAGATCGAGCGGGTTGTCGGTCAGATCGTGGCGGCGTAGCCCGCCGCGGGTATATTCGCGCCGCAAATCGGCGATATCGACAGCGGTGGTATTTTCACCGGAAGCAATATTTTCACCGGGCGCGATCGCAACGCGGTTTCGGGTGTCAGGGTGGTGCGCGTCATCGTGTTCTGTGGTCATGAGGTCCTGCCGTTGCCTAACCGGGCGAGAAATAGAGAGGCTCATTCTGCGCCCGCGTCACCAAAATCTCAACGCCCGCAACGGCATGGACACGGATTACTTCAGCACACAGTCATTGACGATGATTCTATCGCCGCGCACGATAAACGCCTGATTTCCTTTGCTCCAGAAGGCATATCGGTCGTCGCTGTAACGCGTGCCGGACGCGGCAGGCACCTGGGGAAGCGTGTGAGATTCGCCATCCAGCAGGAAGGTCACGCTGTCGCCCTGCGGGCCGGGGTTCAGCGTGACGGTGAGCGGCATGGTGCCGCACTGGTAGTACAAGGTTTGCGGCTTCGCGGCCGGCATCAGTTGCGCGCAGCCGCTTAACAGCACGACGCCGGCGATCAGCAGTGATTTCATTCTATTGTTCTCCTGTTATTAGCGGATGCCGGCATCCCATCCGGACAAATCCAATAACGGAGCAGTCTATCAACAGAGCGCTGACGTACCTCTCGGCAAAATCCGATTACACGGGCATCGCCGGGTAAATGGCGCCAAGCACGGTTTCGCGGCTGGCGCCGGTCACGGACGGCAAATTGCCGGGCAACCCAGACAGGGTGCGAAACGCTAACCAGGCGAACGCCAGCGCTTCCATATCATCGCCACGGATGCCGAAGTTGTCGGTAGCGCTGACCTCAATGCCCGGCAGGCGCGCCGACAGTTGACTCATCAGCAGCGGATTGCGCGCCCCGCCGCCGCACACCAATACACGTTCGCAGCCGCCGGTCAGCAGCACTTGCCCGGCGATGGTTTCCGCGCTCAGCGCCACCAGCGTGGCCTGCACATCTTCCGGCCGCAGGCGGGGAAAGACCGCCAGTTGTCTTTCCAGCCATGCCAGATTGAAATACTCGCGCCCGGTGCTCTTGGGCGCCGGCAACCCGAAATAGGGATCGGACAGCATGTGGCTCAACAACGCGTTGTCCACCTGACCGGTTAACGCCCAGGCGGCGTCTTTATCGTATGGCTGCGCCCGGTTACGCCACACCCAGGCATCCAGCAGCATATTGCCCGGCCCGGTGTCATAACCTTTTACCGGACGCCCCGGCACCAGCACCGAAATGTTGGCGATCCCGCCGATATTCAACACAATTCGCCGTTCCACCGGGTGCTGCAATAGCGCGTGATGAAACACCGGCACCAGCGGCGCCCCCTGCCCGCCCAACGCCATGTCGCGGCGGCGGAAATCGCCGACCGTGGTGATGCCGGTCACGGCGGCGATACGATTGCAATCGCCAATCTGCAGGGTGCAAGGCGCATCGCTGTCCGGTTCATGCCAGACCGTCTGCCCATGACAGCCAATCGCGGTAATCTCGCTCGCACTCAGCCCGGTCTGGCGCAACAGCGCCTGCACCGCTTCGGCGAACAGCGCCCCGAGCCGGGTATCCAGTCGCCCTAATTCGGAGAGCGTCACGGCCTGGCCTTGATTCATGCTCAGTATCGTCTGCCGAATCGCCGGTGGAAGCGGATGGCAATAGCTGGCTTGCTGTGCGACGGTATGCTCATCAATGGCGGCCAGCACCACGTCGACACCATCCAGACTGGTGCCGGACATCACACCAATATATCTTCCAGACCTCATTGGGTTACCTTTGTTTTGTAAAATGGCCGTCTGTCACGACATAGTCTCAAATGACCAGACGATGCAGGCACGTTGCCGGTATACTGGATGTAGATTTTGTCTTTTTTGTCAGACTGATGCCAGCGTAGGTAAAAAATCGCCACTTGACTCGGTTTTTCAGAAAAAAAGGACTTCACAGGGAACTTTATAACGCGTTTATTATCAATTTAGGCGCGCTATTCTATCCTTAACATCAATTGAAACAGTAGAATGGTGCGTTCGACCACACCATGATGTGACAATAGATAATTCGTCGGCTTAGGCTGCGCCCCCGACACAGACACAGCTATAACAGGAGTCTTTCTATGATGAAACGTTTTCTCGTGATCACTTTAGCAGGTATCACACTGGCTGGCTGCGCCAATACCAGCACCCTGTCAGGAGACGTTTACAGTGCATCCGAAGCCAAGCAGGTTCAGACTGTAACCTACGGCACCGTCGTCTCTACTCGTCCGGTACAGATTCAGGCCGGTGAAGACAGTAATGTCATCGGCACCCTCGGCGGCGCCGTGCTGGGCGGGCTGGTCGGTAATACCGTCGGCCGCGGTACGGGCCGTAATCTGGCGACAGCCGCAGGCGCGGTTGCCGGTGGCGTTGCCGGTAACAGCATTGAAGGCGCGGTCAACCGCGTTCAGGGCGTGGAGCTGGAAATCCGTAAAGACGACGGCAGCACCATCATGGTGGTGCAAAAACAGGGCGATACCAAATTCCACGCCGGACAACGTGTGGCTATGGCCAGCAACGGCCGTTCCATCACCGTCTCCCCGCGTTAAGATTCGATTATCAATCACCACCCTCCGGGTGGTGATTGTCTAATGTCATCAATTCGGCTCGATATATCCAGATAACCATCATTCACACTATATACTCGACATACTGAGTTGCAGGTGCGTTGGCTTTATTATCTGGCCCATCCCTAGGCCTCACCCTTTTAGAGCCGCGACAAGCCGCGTTCAACCATGTTCCCGACAGACCTGCTCCCACAGATCCATTCCCAACAGAGTTGTCGCTCTCCCCAGTCATTTACTTATGCAAAATTCTGAGGATTCGATCGGTTGCCGCGTTACAAAGTTCATAATGAACCTTGCCCTGAAGGGCCAACGTTGCGTTGTTCAAAACGCCAGCGTGTTGTCCTGCGACTCGAATTATTTGAGTAATATGTTGTCTGAAATTCGAATTCGCCCGCCAAGACATTTACTTTTTCTATTAATTAAGACTGACTCTCATGTAATGCCAAAATGTTTTTTTCCAGCCGGGAGATAATAGTGGCCAACTCATCCACTTCCGCCGGGGTAATACCATTTAATATTTCGCTGCGTGTCTGATCAATAACGTCATTAACAGCCTGAATGATAGGATCCGCCATATCCGTTAACAGAATACGTTTAGCGCGTCGATCATGGGCACAGATGTGCCGGGTAATTAACCCCTTATCTTCAAGTTGATCCAACGTACGCACCAGCGAAGGCTGTTCTATTCCTATCGCTTTGGCAAGCTGAATTTGGGACTGCCCCGGAGGCAGTTGGTGAATATTATGCAGTGTGACCCAGTGCGTCTGCGTGAGCTCCAGAGGCTTCAATCGATGATCAATCAAAGCGCGCCATACACGAACCAACCGGGCTAAATCAGAACCTAACGGCAATTCCATCACTTCTCCTTATAGTTAGCATACTAAGCAACTTCCCTGGATTGCAATCAACTCTGATTTAAAACGAAAGTCTAATAAAAAAATGTCTTATTGTTATCTATCTATTCTAGCAAATAATAATTAATTAAAAATGATCTTGAACTTAATTTATATCATTAAATATCACCCTGCCGATTAAAACAAGGCTGGTTGATCTGGCTCGGAGGACACTGAATTTTTTTCACTTCGCTGGGAACGTTTCATCCTTTGCCGGCACAAACGCAGCACATCCTGTTTTTGCGCATCACTCATTGTCCCCCAATTAAAACGCTCGCTGCGGCTGCGAAAACAACCACGACAGAAGCCCCGGTCATCCGCCTGGCAGATACCCCGGCAAGGGTTGGGAACAGGAAAAAGTTCGAGCTGCTCAGCCACAGGACCTCCTCATCTGACGTCTTTATTGAAACCTTGATTGCCGTCACTGGCAAGCTTTCCGTAACGTTACCGAGTAATTAACCGCCATCTTCCCGTTTATCTCACCCTTTTTTCAGCAAGCGAACCTGAAAAGCAGCGCCCGGCCACAGGTTTGGACTCCCCCCGGCAACGACGTTATACTCAGGCCCTGTTGTTTCAGGCGGTAACGGAATGCACCCGGTATCGCCCATGACGGTTAACCCACTGATCAAAATAGGGGTCATTATGCGTTTACTTCATACCATGCTACGCGTTGGCGACCTGCAGCGCGCTATCGATTTCTACACCAAGGTACTGGGCATGCGTCTGCTACGCACCAGCGACAATCCGGAATACAAATATTCTCTGGCATTTGTCGGCTATACCGAGGAAAGCGAAGGCGCCGTGATCGAACTGACCTACAACTGGGGCGTGGAAAGCTATGAACTGGGCACCGCCTTCGGTCATATCGCACTGGGTGTGGATGACGTAGCGGGTGCCTGTGAACGTATCCGTCAGGCCGGCGGCAAGGTTACCCGTGAAGCCGGCCCGGTCAAAGGCGGCTCCACCGTTATCGCTTTCGTTGAAGACCCTGACGGTTACAAAATCGAGCTGATCAAACGCTCGCAGGCCGGTCAGGGACTGGGCAATTAATCATCCCGCCTTTGCTGTTCAGGTGCCGACAGGCGCCTGTCTTTCGGGGGAACGGTTATCCGCCGTCATGTACGGCTGCTGCATCCCCCGCCGGAATTTGCCATAATGCGCACTGCATGTTACTGAAGAAATAAGAAACGAATGGCTGAGAAAAATAACCTGAACGCCCTGAACGCGCGTTTTCGTGGCTTTTACCCCGTTGTTATCGATGTCGAAACCGCCGGGTTCAACGCGAAAACCGATGCGCTGCTGGAAATTGCAGCCGTAACGCTGAAAATGGATGAAAGCGGTTGGTTACAGCCGGACGAAACCTTGCATTTTCACATCGAACCGTTTGAAGGCGCAATTCTGCGGCCCGAAGCGCTGGCCTTCAACGGCATCGACCCTGCCAACCCATTGCGTGGCGCGGTGAGCGAATATGAAGCGCTGCATGAAATCTTCAAAGCCGTGCGTAAGGGAATCAAAGATCAGAACTGCAATCGCGGCATCATCGTGGCCCATAACGCGACCTTCGACCACAGCTTTCTGATGGCGGCGGCAGAACGCTGCGGCCTGAAACGTAACCCATTCCACCCTTTCGCCACCTTTGACACCGCCGCGCTCAGCGGGCTGGTGCTGGGGCAGACGGTGCTGGCCAAAGCCTGTATTGCAGCGGAGATCCCGTTCGACGCCAGCCAGGCGCACTCAGCGCTCTATGACACCGAACAGACAGCGCAGCTGTTTTGTGAACTGGTCAATCGCTGGAAGCGCATGGGCGGCTGGCCGCTGGCCTCAGGAACCGATACCGAAACGCCGCTGGCCGTCGGCAGTGAAGGGTAAGCCGGCGCGAACACCGGTGGTCGTGCCAATACCCTGCGGCATCAAAGCATCATAATCGTAACGATTAAAACGATATCAGGCAGCGCCGGGCTGCCTGATGCCGGGCTGCCTGATAGAGAGAAGGATTACTGCTGTTCCGCCTGCTGGGAGCGGTATTTGTCGGCGGTTTCTTTAATCAGTTGCTGCAGTTCGCCACGCTGGTACATCTCAATCACGATGTCGCAGCCGCCGACCAATTCGCCATCCACCCACAGCTGCGGGAAAGTCGGCCAGTTGGCGTATTTGGGCAATTCGGCGCGGATATCCGGGTTTTGCAGAATATCCACATAGGCAAAACGCTCGCCACACGCCGACAACGCCTGGACCGCCTGGGCAGAAAAACCACAGCTCGGCAATTTGGGCGAGCCTTTCATGTACAGCAGAATCGGGTTTTCAGCGATCTGAAGCTGAATTTTTTCAAGTGTCGTTGTCGTCATTTTATTGCTTCCTCAAGGGCGTGATGAGCAGCCCGTCAACGGCTGTTCATATGACTCGCGGCATACCGTGCCGTGCCGCTTCTGTTGCTTTGTATTCTAACGATAGCGACGGCCACAAAAAAACGCTATCTTTTGTAGGGTTTTATCCAGCTGAGCGTCAGCCAGAACAAAACAGCACCGAATCGGCTGATAATTAAGCAGCAGGCATCGTTGTTAACGTTTTCTCACTATTTTGTAGTAACAATGCCTTATTCCCCACTTTTTTATCAGGTCATTTTCGGGAATACTGTAAAGATTGAACGATTGAGGACAACATTCGGTCAGAATTATCATGCGTTTATTTATTACGCTCTTTTTATTATTTTTCAGTAACCTGTTTTTTAACCTGGCACAGGCTAATCCACATAGCGCTGCGGTTTTTCCGCGCAAAACCGGCGTGGAAACGGCGAATAAAGCTATTGAGGAATCCAAAAAAAGCAAGGTTGCTAAAAATACCAAAAAGGGTGCGGCGCCCACTCATGACAAAAAGCCGGAAAAAACCGCCAAAACCGCGCCTGCCAAACCCACCGCCGCTCACGATAAAAACGTCAAACCGCACAACGATAAAAAACCGGTGACAACCACGACCTCAGCCCACGCAACCAGCAAGAAACCGACGCAGGAAAAAAGCGTGCAGGCTAAAACGCCAGCCGGCAAAACCACGAAAAAGGACGCTCCGGCACAGGCGAAGAGCAGTCACAAGACGCATGAAACCGTTATTGCCAAAACGGCAAATAAAAAAGGCAAACCTGCCGCCGTCGACGAAACCGCTACCCTATCACCACACGGCAAGAGCAAAAAAGGCAAGCAAGATAAAGCCTCGCTGACCATCAGCGCCGCTCACCAAAAGCGCTATCAGCATGCCAAACTGACCGCCATGAACAAGCTGATGAGCCAGATCGGCAAACCCTACCACTGGGGCGGTGCGACCCCCTACTCCGGTTTCGATTGCAGCGGGCTGGTGTATTACGCTTATAAAGATGTGGTGAAAATCACGATTCCGCGTACCGCCAATGAGATGTTCCATCTGCGCGACGCCGCGCCTATCAAGAAAAGCGAACTGGAAAGCGGCGACCTGGTGTTCTTTCGGATAACCAACCGCGGTGCTGCCGACCATGTAGGCGTCTATCTCGGCAATGGTCGTTTCATCCAGTCGCCGCGTTCCGGCGCTGATATCAAAATCAGCAAGCTGAGCGAAGACTACTGGCAGGATCATTACGTCGGCGCCCGTCGCGTGGTCACGCCGAAGACGATGCGTTAAACAATTACCATGCGTTAAACAATTACCATGCGTTAAAGCGCTTCCGCTGGAATGACGCTATCCAAATACGGCAAAAGGGGCATCGCGCCCCTTTTTATTTTTCGATAGCCGTTTTCTGGTACCTGCCGTTGACAGCGACGAATGTGTCGCTGACGATCCAGGCGCCGTTAGCGCCACGCCGTCAGTTCAGCACCGCGCTCAGACTAAAGATGATGATCACTGCCAGTGAAGCCACTGTGGTGAACAGCGACATTTTCAAATTAGTATCCATAGTATTCTCCTGTATGTGACCGATGATCGCCGTCATCCCGTCATGTCTGAATCAAACCCCGATCCCGGCAGGTGGGGAAACATCATAAAGCATAGGTGTATTATCACCCGAGCGGCGTCAAAAAACCGCTTTCTGCGTCACAGAGATAAAACGAATTGCCTCTTCCACTTTTGCTCTAAATCGGCCAAAATCCGCAGTTTACTGTATACACTGCGTTGGTCGAAGCGTCAGCCCTCCCCTCAAGCTACACACCTCGGCATGTCTCCTCCTGAAATGTTGCCTTGTTGTCCGGCAGGAGATGAATTCACGCAGGCAAACGATTAACAACATATTTACTGCTGTAACAGACAACCTACTGTAACAGATGAGTTCAGGAGTCACTTTAGATGGCAACGATCAAAGATGTGGCAAAACGCGCGGGCGTTTCGACCACAACCGTATCACACGTGATCAATAAAACACGTTTCGTCGCCGAAGAGACCAAGGCTGCGGTGCGCGCGGCCATCGATGAATTGCATTATTCGCCGAGTGCAGTGGCCCGCAGCCTGAAAGTCAACCACACCAAATCCATCGGCCTGCTGGCGACATCCAGCGAGGCGCCCTATTTCGCCGAAATCATCGAAGCGGTGGAAAACAGCTGCTACGCCAGAGGCTACACGCTGATCCTGTGCAACTCCCATAATAATCAGGACAAACAGCGCGCCTACCTTTCCATGCTGGCGCAAAAACGAGTCGACGGCCTGTTGGTGATGTGCGCCGAATATCCGCCGGAACTGCTGTCCATGCTGGAGGATTACCGCCATATCCCGATGGTGGTGATGGACTGGGGCGAAGCCCACAGCGATTTTACCGATACCATCATCGATAACGCCTTTGCCGGCGGCTATATGGCCGGACGTTACCTGATTGAGCGCGGCCACCGCGACATCGGCGCCATTCCCGGTTCTCAGGGGCGCAATACCGGCAGCGGGCGTTACCTGGGGTTCCTGAAAGCGTTGAAAGAAGCCGACATTCCGCTACGGGAAGAATGGGTGGTTCAGGGCGACTTCGAACCGGAATCCGGCTACAAAGCGATGCACCAGATTCTGGCCCAGAAACAGCGGCCGACGGCGGTATTCTGCGGCGGCGACATCATGGCGATGGGCGCCATTTGCGCCGCCGACGAGCTGGGGCTGCGCGTACCGCAGGATATTTCGGTGATCGGTTATGACAATGTTCGTCACTCCCGGTATTTTACCCCGGCGCTGACCACCATTCACCAGCCCAAGGAGCGGCTGGGGCAGGCGGCGTTTTCCATGTTGCTCGACCGCATTACCAGCAAACGTGAGGAAGCCCAGACCATCGAAGTGCATCCGACCCTGATCGAACGCCGCTCCGTCGCCGACGGCCCGTTCCTCGATTACCGTCGTTAAAATTCAGACGATTCTGTTATATCTCGGTTTGGCTCTTCAATCAGGCGGCATCCCGCGCCACACATGGCGACGACGCGTGCTATCGCAGCTGAACACATGACTTAACGTGCTGCTTTAACCCAACGAATTCTTGTCGTCGGGTTAAAGCAGTCATACACTCCTCACTGTCTTTAACGACAATAATTATGAGCAGACGATGCTTTCGGCATCACGCATCGCCTTCGTTTCTATACGGTCTGTTGACCGCCGCATCTTTTTCTTACGGCCAGGGATAGACGCCTTTCGTACCGCTTTTCTCTTATTTCCTCTGGGACATCCAAGGGCTGACGATGGATTGAGTCCACCGAATGCCCTCTGTGGGTACATTTGTCTAATGTGTTCCTTGCACAGGTATTTTCCGGCAAGGTAGGGAGAAGTTATGAGTTTATCTTATGTGGAGGAGCTGGATGCAGCTAACCTATCCTGGTTCCGGATTGTCAATGAAATGCTATCGGCTGCCGACATCGTCATTAACGGTTCACGCCCGTTTGATATTCAGGTCAAAAATCCCGGTATGTACAAACGCATACTACGTGAAGGCTCGCTAGGATTGGGCGAAAGTTATATGGATGGCTGGTGGGAATGTGAACGGCTGGACATATTTTTCCACCGCGTGTTAAGTGCCGGACTGGAAAAACGGCTTCCTCACAGTTGGCAAGATACGCTACGGATCCTGATGGCACGGCTGACCAACCGGCAGTCTCGCCGCCGGGCCCGGCTCGTGGTCAAGGAGCACTACGACCTCGGTAATGATCTTTTCACCATGATGCTCGACCCCTACATGCAATACACTTGCGGTTACTGGAAACAGGCCGAAACGCTGGAACAGGCGCAGCAAGACAAGCTGCGCCTGATTTGCGAAAAGCTGCAGTTGCGTCGCGGCATGACTCTGCTGGATCTCGGCTGTGGCTGGGGCGGGCTGGCGGAATTTGCCGCCCGCCATTACGGCGTCAGCGTCACCGGCGTTACCATATCCCGCGAACAGCAGACGCTGGCACAGCAGCGCTGTCAGGATCTGGATGTCACTATTCTGCTGCAGGACTATCGCGATATGAACGATATGAACTGGCAGTTCGATCGTATCACTGCTGTTGGCCTACTTGAGCATGTCGGCCCGAAAAATTACGATACCCTTTTCCAGATAGTGAGAAAAAACCTCAAATCCACCAGCCTGTTTCTGTTGCATACCATCGGATCGAACAACGCCAGACTAAATGTAGACGCCTGGATCGACAAGTACATCTTCCCCAACGGCTGCGTGGCTTCAATAAAGCATATCGCCCAGGCCAGCGAACCCTATCTGGTGATGGAAGACTGGCACAATTTCGGCGCAGACTATGATCGTACGCTAATGGCCTGGTATGATCGTTTCCAGCAACACTGGCCAACGTTGTCAGAACGTTACTCCGATCGCTTCCATAGGATGTTCTGCTACTACCTCAACGCCTGTGCCGGCGCGTTTCGCGCACGTGATCTCCAACTCTGGCAAATAGTATTCAGTGTGGGCGGTGTAGAGGGCGGCTTGCGAGTCCCCAGATAATCCTGGCCCCCGGCGAATCCACATCCCGATAGCAAAAAACCGGCAGCCAGGCTGCCGGTTTTCATGATGGGAGAACGTGCCAGGGAAGAAAGTGCTTATTCGCCCTGCTCCGCCTGTGCAGCAGCCTGCTGCGCCTGACGCGCCAGGACGCGCTCGACTGTATCGATGATGGCCTGGGTTTGCGGGTCGATTTCGATATTGATGCGATCGCCCAGCCGTTTCTGACCCAGCGTCGTGCGCTGGAGCGTTTCCGGAATCAGATGCACGCAAAAACGGCTGCGGGTCACCTCCCCCACCGTCAGACTGATGCCGTCAATGCCGATGAAGCCTTTGTGCAGCACATATTTCATCTGCGATTCATCAGACAACCGGAACCAGATCTGGTGATTATTTTCCGACGTCAGGATTTTGACGATCTCCGCCGTACACATAATATGGCCGGACATCACATGCCCGCCGATTTCATCGCCATATTTAGCGGCGCGCTCCACATTAACCCGATCGCCGACGTTGACTGCACCCAGATTAGTCAGTCGCAGCGTCTCCTTGATCAGGTCAAAACTCACCCGGTCGCCATCGATTTGGGTGACGGTCAGGCAGCAGCCGTTGTGCGCGACGGAAGCTCCAGTTTCCAGCCCCGGCAACAGTTCGGTGGGCAGTTGAACGACATGAGTGCGAAAATTGGGTTTTTCATCAATCGACACGACGGTCGCCGTGCCCTGAACAATACCGGTAAACATGGTGCTGGTCTTGCCTCCTGATCAGTAATAAACGTGAACGCGGCGAGTCTGCGCTCGGGAGAGACAACGTTCACTAATGTCTGGCAGTTTGCACCATATCCTCAGGAAAACCAAACGGGATCACTCTTGGTCAGCCGGCCATTGGTTTACCGTTGGCAAATCGTTACAATGCTTCATCTTTTTTTGCATAAATAAAGGATGATTGCCTTTCTCTCTTGTATTAGAGGTCTCTCTCCATCCTGCTTTAGGAAGGTGTTTTCGTGCAGAAGTACTTATCAGAAGCCCGCCATTTGCTGGCGCTGGCTATTCCGGTCATCATCGCGCAAGTGTCGCAAACCTCAATGGGTGTGGTGGATACCATCATGGCAGGCTCCTACAGCGCCACCGATATGGCGGCGGTGGCGGTGGGCACGTCCATCTGGCTGCCGGCGATCCTGTTCGGTCACGGTTTGCTGATGGCGCTGACGCCGGTAGTGGCTAACCTCAACGGCTCCGGACGCCGCGACCGCATCGCGCATCAGACTCAGCAGGCGTTTTTGCTGGCGGCGGCTATCTCCATCCTGACCATGGTCGTGCTCTATCAGGGGAAATACGTCATTAACCTGATGCACGACGGTGCGCCGGAACTGGCCGACAAGGCAGTGAAATACCTGCACGCGCTGCTATGGGGCGTCCCCGGCTATCTGTTCTACCAGGTGCTGCGCAGCCAGTGTGAAGGATTGTCCAAAACCCAGCCGGGGATGGTGATCGGGTTTATCGGTCTGCTAATCAACATTCCCATCAACTACGTTTTCATTCACGGTAAGCTCGGTATGCCGGAGTTAGGCGGCGTCGGCTGCGGGGTGGCGACCGCCTCCGTATACTGGATGATGATGTTGATGATGGCGGCCTATTCCCGCCACGCCTATTGGCTGAAAGATATTCGTCAGTTCAAAACCCAATTAAAGCCGGATTGGGCCGTACTCAAGCGCCTGTCAGGCATGGGGTTGCCCATCGCGCTGGCGTTGCTGTTCGAAGTGACGTTGTTTGCGATTGTCGCGCTGCTGGTGTTGCCGCTCGGGGTGGTGGATGTGGCGGGCCACCAGATCGCGCTTAACTTCAGCTCGCTGATGTTCGTGTTGCCGCTGTCTGTCGGCGTCGCCGCCACCATTCGCGTCGGTCATCGGCTGGGCGAAGGCTCGGTGGAAGCCGCCCGGGTGGCGGCACGTACCGGCATCGCCACCGGCGTGTTGCTGGCGATGTGTACGGCTATCTTTACCATCACGCTGCGTGAACCCATCGCCATGCTGTACAACAAAAACCCGGATGTGGTGGCGATGGCCTCGCACCTGATGCTGTTGGCGGCGGTTTACCAGGTTTCCGACGCGGTGCAGACTATTGGCAGCGGCGTGCTGCGCGGTTACAAAGATACCCGTGCCATTTTCTTTATCACCTTTATCGCCTACTGGCTGTTGGGGCTGCCCAGCGGCTATACGCTGGCGCTGACCGACATGCTGGTGCCGCGCATGGGGCCGGCCGGGTTCTGGTGGGGGTTCATCATCGGCCTGACCTCCTCCGCCACGATGATGGTGCTACGGATCCGTTGGGTGCAACGTCAATCGCCGACGCGCATTCTGGCGCGGGCGGCTCGTTGATGGCGGCAGAGCGCCGTTTTTTTCGGCGCTCTGCTTACAAGCGCGTCACTCAGTGTGATCTGACGGGAATTTTGCGTTTTTTCCCTTGCCAGCGGCGCTATAGCCCGTTAATATTCGTCCCCGCTGTCGCCCTGACAGTTTTGGTAAAACAATGCGTTCATAGCTCAGTTGGTTAGAGCACCACCTTGACATGGTGGGGGTCGTTGGTTCGAGTCCAATTGAACGCACCATTTCATATCCTATAGACGCACACTACTGTCTATAGTGTCTTGAAAATAAGAACGTTTCTATCTTCTTCCGTTCCTGTGAAATCTACCGAAGTCCACCCAAATTCAGTGATTTTAGTTACAATTATTGCGGTACATCGTGTATTGCATGCTTAAAACGTCCTGTAATCATCGGACAGCAAGCCATGCACATCCGTGATACGATTGAGTTCCTGCAGGCCAGTGCGATTTTCTCGTTTCCATCGTTCCGCTTCTGACGTTCGAATTTCCCGCTTCAGGGCCTCAGCAAACGTGGCCGAGAGATTACGGGCCTGCTCAACACGGCGGGCTCCAGTGTGACGCTGACCGCAACACATCCCACATACGTTGCGATACCCGCTCAGGGTATACCACGTCTGCTTTGCGTTGAGGGGAAAGCCGAGGCTCATGCCGGTTTTCCCCTCAATGGGTTGACACTCCTGGCAAAGTGGTGCGGTGGAAAATCAATGACGTAGTCCATTCACTACCGGTGGCTACCCCGCCATTCGGCGGGGCGCTGTGTTTTCGTTAAACCGTCGCTTTGCTGCGCGACCAAATCAGGTTATAGGTGCCGCCATCGTCCTCGATCAGGCGGGCGTAAATGGTCGCCGTCTGGATGCGGTAATCGTGGGCGCTGTCGCCGCTTCGGTCATTGGGAACAAACTTAACCTTGACGTTAAGGGTCAGGTTACGCCTTTGGACGATTATCTTATTGTAAGTCATATCGGTATCTTACTATTCCCTATGCTAAGATGCGTAGCCCCATGCAAGTCAGTAACAATCAAATAATATAAAAAATGAATTTCATTTTACTCAAGCGAATTCAAAGATAAATAATTCGCAGTAAAACCTGACAACATACTGGGTGATAACAATAAACTTAACGAAAAAATAAATGGTTGTATGTTCAATATGATAATTAAAATGGCATCAGGCAATAGGCACTGAAGTTTTCCGCACTAACTATTTGTAACAGCACCGATTAAACCTGCAACAAAAGTGTATATTTTATTAAGAAAAATCTTATGCAAAAAAAAATCATAAATTGTAAATTTAGTTCAATGGAAGTACTAAAATGAAATATAATAAATAACTTTTAGTTATTCTCAAAAATCGATAGCGCTATTAAATGAACAGGTTAACGCGCAATAATCCGTGAGTGCAACTGCATGAGAAAACATAATTAATTTGTGAATTTAATGTTTAAAATACGCCTCTTAAAAAATTAGCACCCAGAGTCAGTGAGGCATTACTGGTATCAAAAAAGCAGCATAACTTTATTTAGGTACAGATGAGAACATTATCAACAGAGTGGTGATACTCGTCAACCGTAAATGGGACACGGCCTTTGGCGAGGGGTAAAAGGATAACATTACTATTCAAGCCAGGGAAGTTACAATATTCTTATTGAAAATTATCGCGATAACAAAGGCTGTGACGTGCTAACCAAAAGCCTTCATAAAATTATAAAGCAGTGTTTTGGCATTTAATCTCCATTTGAGTACCACGCTGATACATATAAGGAGGAAGGAATTATCGAGGCTCTTAACAAGTAGACTTTTAGCCTTTTTTATCAGTCCAACGGCTATCGCAATTGAGTGTGAATTCTCAGGGAATACCTACACCTGAAATAACAAATTTTGCGATAACTCAGGTTACCTATTGAATATGGTGATTATGATGACCTTAAAGAAGCTATTAATTAATCTGCTGTGTTTACCTATTTCCATCAATCTGGCAAGCATAAATTTTTCTTATGCCGCGCTTACCGGCGAGCAATCCAAAATGATGATATACGGAGCAGCTGCCGCGGGGGCATGGGTTGGCTGGGGAACGTTAAATTCGGTGCTGTCTTATATCGAAAGAGGTGGAGGCCCGCTGACCACAACAGATGGCGCAAATATTATTGGAACAATCTGTGGCGCAACTGCTGCCGCCATCTTCAGGACATGGGCCCCGGTCCCTCCCAACGACCCTGTCACTGCTGCTAATATTATATTGACCGGCACTAAAGCGGGTGCCGTTCCCGCTACGTCAATAACATGTCACTGGGTGAGCAATGCATTCTTAAAGCTCATATTCGAACAAGGACAAGATAATGCCCAAAGACTGCAAAGACAGAGTCCACAGAAGAGAAAAGTTCTTGAGGCGGATGCAAGCGTTTTAATCATGCGGCGAAACACACTGGAGCAGAAAATTCAAATCGCAGCTACCAAAGAACGGGCGGTTGATGACTATACTGCAACATATTCTCATGAGTGTCCAATTGGTCAACTGACGAGCGTTGATTGCAATAATCTAGCCAACCAAATATATTGGGCATCTCTCCAGGCAAAAGCAGCAAACCTTGCCGTCAGACAGGCCGCATGGGATTTGGCTGATGAAGCACTGATGTTTGCAAAGGATGAGGGTGAGACCGTCTATTCTCCAAACAGGATGAGTCCCCGACCTGTAAGGTGATTACCCTGTCTGGATAAATTGCATAATACACGACAGCGTTTTCTGTCAGTTATACCCGTTCCTTCCCCGGCCAAGGTCGGGGTTTTACCGACATATTACACAGATCGGCTAACTGACAAACTCAAGAGAATTACTCCTTCAGGAGTACCCATTATGGGCAGCGCAAGCGACCCCAGACCTTACTGATATTTTGACCGTTAACGTTATCATTCTGGTTGAATAAATATCCCCGTTTGTAATCCACAACGGAAAATTTTTTGCATGTGGTATAAAAATGATTTTACGTCGCCAGAGCGCCATCTGTAGCACATCACAGGCCAGTTGTGCCGTCATTCGTGATGACATCGATCAGCCGATAACGGCACGCGACCACAGGTCAATGACCACAGCCAGATAGAGCCAGCCTTCATCGGTACGCAAATACGTGGTATCGCCTGCTCATTTTTGATTGGGGCTGCTGGCGAAAAAATCCTGCCTCAGCAGATTCTCTGATACCGGCAGGCCGTGTTCACGGTAACTGGCAGGCCTGAACTTCTGCACCGCCTTCGCCCGCAGTCCCTGACGTCGCAGGCTGGCAGCAACGGTTTTGATATTGAATGACTGTCCCTGAGCATGGAGTTCATTCGTCTACCGCGGCGGGTGCAGTCCAATGTGCAAAACAATACCGTGCAGCAAAAGCAGATAAGGACGCGTGGGACAGTACTCTGAAACCAAACTGACATGCGAGGCCCACTGTTCCCGTCGGTAGCGTGGCCAGCCGCACGGACGTATGGGCCAGAAGCGGATGAAGGCCAAACATTCAGCACTCGATGCGAGGATGACAACAAAATACTTGTCATTGCATCAGTGCAAGGCCATAATAGCGCCCGTTCAAAACGGGATGAGAAAGAACATGATTTATCATGTATTTACCTTAAATACCGCTAACTGAACGTTTCAATTTGCGACCGTAGCTCAGTTGGTTAGAGCACCACCTTGACATGGTGGGGGTCGGTGGTTCGAGTCCACTCGGTCGCACCATTTCATGTTTTATAGATACACCGATGTCTATTGCGTCTTGAAAAGAGACACGCCTGTATCTTCTTAAATATCAATATATTTAAACCAGCTCCCCATTCACCTTACTCATCGTGTGGGTTATCACCAGCATGCATCAACCCGTTTGTATTATCAGGAAAATGTACATTGCTGGTGCTGATCATGCTAGTTAATATCGCCGCGCTGACCACCGTTAATACTCTCCCTGGCATTGAAATTATTTTTGGTTCAATATCACCATTTGCAACAACACCGATTAATTCTGCAACAAAAGCGCAGATCTTATTAAGATTAATCTCATGCAAATTAAGGCCAGCGAATGTAAATTTCTTTTAGGGAGTTTTACTTTCTTTTGGACAGAGAGACAGTAATAAATTTTCAGTAATTACTCAGAAACGGCATTGTCGTTAAATCAACAGATTGATATTCAATAAATAATTAATAGAAAAGTACAAGAATACATAATCAATTTGTAAAATTAGCTTTCAATATTATAGGGATATTGCCAGCATAAAATCAGTGCCGTTCTACTTAAATTTATCACAGAAATAAAAACAATTTTTTGTCATAAAATTGACTTTTAAATCCAATACAGAATAAAATGAAGAGAAAATAAACAGTGAAGATAAAGACGAATTTAACAGTGGCGCTGGCGCTTCTTCTGTCTGGGTGTACAGCAAAAACATCTATTCAAAAAAAATATGAAAATTCCCATGCGCCGGAAAACATTGAAAATATGTCCTCCACCATCGCGGGGATTAATTACTTAAAGCAGCAGTGCAGCTACCAACATTTGGGTACGGAAGAGAGTATTATCAACAGAGTGATGATACTTGCCAGCCGTAAATGGGATACGGCTTTTGACGAGGATGAAAAAAACACCATTACTCGTTCCAGTAGGAGAAGTTACACTATCCTTGTTGAAAATTATCGTGACGGTAAAGGTTGTGCCGTACTGACCAAAAGCCTTCAGGATATTATAAATCAAGGTTTTGGCACGTAATATCTAATTAATAAGCACCACACATGATGTGTGTAAGGAGAGAGAAATGAACTTTAATTCGTGAAATTATTATTCAGGAATATTTTTACGACTTTTTGTCATGACAACGACTACTGAAAGTGAGTATGAATTCTCAGGGAATATCTGCACCTGAAATAACAACACTCACTGGCGATCATGTGGATTACCTATCAAACAGGGTGATTATGATGACCTCAAAAAAGCGATTAATCAATCTGCTATTTTTACCCATTGCCATAAATATGGTTAGCATAAATCCGTCTTATGCTTTAACCAGCGCGCAATACAAAACGCTCATATACGGATTAGCGGCCGGGGGGGCCTGGGCTGGCTGGGGCACGTTAAATGCAGTGCTGGCTTACATCGAAAGAGGCGGCGGCTCGCTGACTACCACAGATGGCGCCAATATTTTTGCAGCCATCTGTGGTGCAAATGCTGCCGTCGTATTCAGGTCATGGCGCCCCCCAACCGATCCAATCAGTGCGGCGAATATTATGCTGGCCGGCGTTAAATCGGGTGCCGTTACTGCCACTGCATCAACATGTCGCTGGGTGAGCAATGCCATTTTAAAGACAGTTTTCTCTAATGATCAAGCACACGTAGCCAGTATGAATGCCCAAGAGAAGAGCGTGGTTTATCACGATGCAAATGCCTTGATCTTGCTAAGAGCCAAACTGGAGAATCAAATCGATGTGGCTGCCAGAAAAGACAAGGCGGCTGATGACTATGCTGCAACATATAAGCATGAATGTTCATATGGTATAGTTACGGTTTATTGTAATGATCTGGCCGAACAGTCATACCATGCGTCTAACGAGGCAAAAGTAGCAAACATTGCCGTCAGGCAGACAGCATGGGATATTGCCAATACAGCGCTAAAGATTGCAAATGAGGAACACGATTTTATCACCTCTAAAAACAAGATGAGTCCCCGGCCTAAAGCTTAGATAAAACTGACAGAAATACACCACGGCGTTTTCCGTCAACGATACCTAGAATTCCCCTGGCTTTTGCCGGGGGAATTCTCACTGTTTGTACAGTTCCGCTGGTCCGCCGGCTGACAGACGCAAAAGAATCACTCCGTCAGGTGTGCCGGTTATAGGCGGCGCTATGCTATGTCCCCCAGGTCTTATTAATTTTTTGGTCGTTAATACTATCATTCTGGCTGTGCAGATATCCCTGTTTGTAATCCACAACAGAAAAATTCTTAAGCGTGCTATAAAAATGATTATTGGATGAATATACGCGCGCGCCACCGTCGACAGTAAAACCTAAATGGAACCCTCTTATAACATTGTTAAAGATGCTAAACTCGCCATAGCGAAATAATCCTGGGCGCGAACATAAAGGTTGTGGTAGTAATTATTGCAGATAGTGATTCGGGGCTTGCCTTTAAATCTACTGTTACCATCAACCGGATAACCGAAGATACAACCGTATCGGTGATTGGCAAAAACACAGTTGGAAATGGTAATAAAATCGGCGTTCTCACCAAAATAGATATGCTTATCTTCCGCACCATCATTAACAGACCACTCATGCCCCATGAAGTTACAATGATCCAGCCAGTAGCCTCACCCGAGCTAATTCTCAGTTGAATATCGTTGTTGCCGTTAATTTTCTTATCGTGCAGGAAAGTCATATTTTTGATGATCACGTTCCCTTGGTTATGGCTAGAAACCAGATAAATATTATAAAGAGTAATCCCCGGAAGCTGGCCGATTAAGGTTTTATTCGATCCCAGTAAGATAGTGTACTTATCAGGCGCTTTCAGCGTGCATGTAATGATAATATTCTTATGCGCCGGACCGCCAAGGTGAAAAGCCAGCGCCTTTACATTGTTAACATAGACAATTTCGCCTCCCACTCCCCCTCCGCTCACCTGTTTCATCTTGGCATACCCGGTTACACCACTATCAGACTGGGCAATTCTGGCGTAGGGGAATGCGGGCAGCAACACAGCAAGCTTAAGTAAATGCCGCCTTGAAAAAGCGGTGTCTATGACGGGCATAACGGTTCTCTTTGGCATCGTATTTTTTGCATCGTAGTCTCGCTTATTCAGTCGGGGTTGAGGAATGTAACACCACATGCATCAGGCGAATGTCGCCAGGTTCGCCCGTTGGCACTGCGTCAAGCTGAACCACTCTGATGCCATACTGCTGCTGAAGATCGCTGAGCCAGAGAAACAGCTCGTTGAAGCGGACCACCGCCGGGGCCGCGAGCACGGCTTCGCGCTGACGGTACTGGAATGCGGTGGCGAGAGTGGCTGGCGAAGCAGACCGCTGGAGGGCTTCCTGTAACGGTAACGCGAGCATTTTTTTGTCGGGCCGGGCCGCCAGCCAGACGGTGAAATCCTGCTGCTGTGCAACCCAGACGCTGGCCTGATGCAACTGCGCGGATTTTTCGCGAAAGTGCACCAATAGAGCCAAGAGAAGAATGACGATGGCCCCCATTGCAGCCAGCCAGCGCCGTTGAGCCTGGGTAAACGTGCGCCATGTGCGCGCGACAGCATTCACTGGGGCCGCCTTATGACGAGGGTAACGTGAGTTTTTTCCGCCTGGGTCTCATGAACAGCCACGCTAACGGCGGCGGGGGCCGTATGAATCAGCCTTCTGGCTTCTGCTTCCGACAGGAGAACGTCAAGCGTCAGTTGACGCTGCGACGCATCGAACTGCAGGCGGGCAATCACTGGGGCGTGGAATCGCTGGCTCAGGGTTAAATAATCGGCTAACTGATCAAAGAAGTTGCTCTCCCCGCTCACCGCAAGCTGCTGTTGACGATCCCTGATTAATCGCTCCAGCACCAGTGGCGAAGCGCTCGCGTCGTCGATGGACTGGCGGGCATAAAACGCCTGTAAAAATGCCGTGTCCCGATGTAGTTGATAAACCACCCTTCCCAGCCCGATCGCCAGCGTAATCATCACGGCAGCCAACAGTCCCAGGCTGGCGGTAGCGATATAGCGGTGCAGGGGTCGTACATGCGCAATGTACAGTGAGGCAGGCAGGCCGCGCAGCAGATTGACCCCGATATGTTCAGGCGGCGCAAAACGCTGAGCGTCCGGCAGGGCTGGGTGTTGCGCCGCCCAACGCTCTGCCTCCACCGGAGGCGGACCGTAGATCGACACCGATTCTGGCGCGGTAATATGGGGCAGCAAAGCCTGAACCGACGCCGCAGGCAGCCAGTATCCGGCGCCCTTACTAAAACGGAACAACCAGCGCTGTTCTGCCCAGGCCAAGACGACGGGGGCATCGGGCAGGCCCAACCATTCAGGCAGAATCTGCTTCACGTTAACTCCTGCCGCTTTCACTTCCCCCAGCACCGCCGACAGCCATGCATGCGGACAGCCGAATATCAACCCGCTGTCGCGGTCAAGCTGCCACCAGTGAAAATCAGCGGCGGGCTGGCCCAGCTTATCTTCAATCAACAGCGCCAGCTGTGCGGCCGATAGCGCGGCTTTTCCCGTGACGCGAGCCGTTTCCAGCACACTCTGTTCGGCGGGGATCCATAACGTGGCGTCGTCCTCTCGCCGGGCAGCATCGGGCAGCGTTAATTCCATCAGGCTTTTGGCCTCTCCCCGATGAACCGGCTCACTACTGCCGGCAGCGCACCACCACCACCACCGCACCTCTCCATGCGGAGAAGACGGCAGCAGGATTGACAGCCGGGCCGTTTTCTTTTGCTTAAGGAACATCGAGTTCACCAGAATCAATAAAATAGCTGCGGCGGTACACCAACGCCTGGCCTTGATAAAAATAGAGCAAGGTCGCAAGGCCGAGGTTGTGGCCGCCCGTGGAGAAGATCAGGGTTAAGAGGTAGTGGTGGCTGCCAAAATTAAGGTAGCGGTTATTGTGCGCGAGAGTCGCTAAGGCCGGCGGCAGATCCTTTTCCCCACGCCATCCTGTAGCGGGTCGGCTTTGCAATAACAGCTCAAGTGACGGCTGTTTATCAGGAGCATGCAGCACCTCAGCCAACAGTGGCAGCGTTTCGTGGGTTATCGCATTGATGTTAATTTTAAATGCGTCAGGCGTTTCCGACAGTGAAAAAATCGGCCACACGCAGCTGATCCGCTGCAAGAAACTCCTTTCAGCCGCCGGCAGCGGCAGCAGGCTCAACTGGCTGGTATCGATAAACTCCGCGCCGTTTAGCCTGGTTTTCAGCACATTCGGCGGCGGAAGAGGCGAAAAACCCTGCTTTGCTAACGCAGCATTAATCCAGTCGCGGGCCACATTTTTACCAACGCCGGCGCGGTCGGTTTTCTTCGTCTCAATCAGCAGCCAGTTGAGATTAAAGCAACCCGATAAATCGGCTACCTGGTAGCGGATCGCCTGACCGCTAGTGTCTTGCGTAGTGCCTGTTGCGGCGACAGCGCCGGTAGCCAACTGGCTATGATGCTGAACCAGCTGCGCGCGCAGGCTTTGCGCTATCATCGATTCTGCGCTCAGCAGCGCCCAGCGCTGGTTAATCTGTTGACGATGGTGACGCAACGAGTAATGCAGAAGCAGGCTGCTCTGCATTACTCCCGCCAGTAAAAGCATGCCGATAAACACCACCAGCATCACCATCAGCAGGATAACGCCTTTTTGGTCATCAGCACGCGTCATGGCCTGCCCCGCAGCAAAATCAGGCGCTGATACGTTCCCAGATCACTGAGGGTCACGGTGAGTTCAATTGCACTGGGTGGCAAAGGCTGCCAGCCGGTCGCGTTTTGCCAACTGCCCTGCTGGTAAAAACGCAGGCTCCACCCCTGCACCCCGGTCAGGATGGCTTGCCAGCGGGGAGCGAGCGACGTTTGCCGGTAGATCACTCCGTCCTGCAGGCGCCACGCGATCTGCACGGTCGATGTCGGTTGAGAGAGCGGGCGGCTACTGAACGTCAGCGTACTCAGCGTGCTTCCATCCAGCGGCGTGGTAAACAGCAGTACGTTTCCTCCCACGCGTTTAAACGGAACGAGGTTAGCGAGGTCCTGATGCATCTGCTGCATGCCCGTCAACAGCATCCTGATATGCTGCTGCTGAAGGCGCAAACGCAGACTACCGTTATTCAGCCCTCGCAGTATAAAGAGCGAGCTCACCAGCAGTACCGAGGCAACGGCAACTGACAGCAGTACTTCCAGCAGCGTAAATCCTTTCTGAGCCTGCTTCATGGCGGCGCAATATTGAGCTGGACCAGCGGCTGCGGCTGCGTGGCGTTAAACACCCTGATCTGCAAGAGCCTGATGCCTGACGACTCTGTCTCCTGCGTGTAGCCCAACTCCCAGCGCCAGCGTTGATTACCCATTATGCTGCTGCCCGAAACCGGCTCGCCGCTGGCAGGCAAAGGCGTCAGATGGGAGAGAACCAGAAGATTATCCGCGACCCAGCCCGCGATAATCGTCTCCCGGATGTGTACGGTCATCGACATCTCCTGAGAAACAGCACGGAGAATAGTACTGCCGCACAGCGCCAGAATAAGCGCTGCGATTAATACTTCCAGCAAAATTATCCCTCTGACTTTTTTATTACTGGTCATAAGGCGCCTCTCGCTTTTTTATTTCAAAACAGCGACTATTTCGTCCAGTTTCCAATATCATCTGCGGTGCCGACTTTTTCATCCGGCCCTGAAGAGTAAATATCTATATCCTTATGTCGCCCCGGATTAGCATAGTAGTAGGCATGCCCCCAGGGGTCTTTGGGGAGATCGTGTACATAGCCGCCGCTCAGACTTTCGCTGTTTCCTTCTGCCGTCAGGGCAGACAGCCCCTCGTTTTCTTCCGGGAAACGATTATGGTCGAGGTGATACATCTCTAATGCGTTTTCAATGGCGCTAATATCCGCTTTGGCTTTTTGAATATTGGCCCGCTGTTTGCTACCCATAATATTGGGAATTACCAGGGTGGCCATCAATCCAATAATTAAAATAACGACCATAACCTCCATCAAGGTAAAACCTTGATGGACGCTTTTCGTGCGCCGACGTGACATAAATATTTACTCTCTAGGGTTATATTGCATTACTGAGTTGCATAATAGGCTGGAGTATTGACATGACAATAAAGAAAATAAAGCTGGAGGTTATGATTAACAAACCATTCTCACTCAGCAGTAATAGCAGGCCAATCTGTCGTTTAAGGCTCTCCTCCTGTACATCAGCGATATATTTCAGCATCTGTTCTAGCCTGCCGCTCTGCTCACCGGAGGCAATCATATGTTTTACCATCCCGGAAAAAATATCGTTATTACTGAGCGCTTCTGTAAGCGACTTGCCTTCATTCACCTTTTGGCTGGCGGCTGCGAGCTGAAAGCGCGCAAAACTGTTGTTAAGCACATTTTCGGCCACGCTCATCGACTCCAGCAGCGGGATCGCGCTGGCGATTAAGATCTCCATGGTGCGGATATAGCGTGCGCTGCTTATGTCCCTTAATAGTGGGCCGATGGCGTATAACCTGAGCAGGTGACGATCCAGCCAGAGTTTACGCGCGGGTACGCGCGCGATCTGGTGCAGGCCGATTGCCAGCGCCACCAGTGCGATCAGCAGCATCCAGCCATATTGATTCAGCAAATCGCTCATGGCTAACAGCGTTCGCGTGGTCAGCGGCAACGGGGTATGCATTTGCTGAAGCTGCATTACAACCTGCGGCACCACAGAGGAGAGTAAGACCGACACCACAATAATGCTCATTACGGCAAGCAGCGCGGGATAAAGCAGCGCCTGAATTAACGTATTTTTGGTTTTCTGGCGCTGATCGAGATAATCCGCCAGTCTGATCAGCACCAGCGCTAAGCAGCCTGTCGCTTCCCCGGCGGCAACCATCGCGCAGTATAAGCGGTTAAAGCTGTACGGCAGGGTTTGCAGCGCCTGGGCGAAACTCACGCCTGCTATCAGTTGTTCCCGCACGGCGTTGAGCACGCCCCCCACGGCTTGCTTATCCGCCTGACTCGCCAACGTCGTTAGCGCTTCCTCCAGCGGAATACCCGCCTCAAGCAGGGAAGCAAGCTGGCGGGTTAATAACGCCAGATCGAGGGTGGATAACCTTTCGTGGCGGCTCAAGAAAAGCAGCCACTGCTGCAACAGGCTGGTGCGGCAACTGACCATAATTAACTGCCGGGCGAATAACTGCTCCCGCAGCGACTCTTTTGAAAAGGCACGGCGGCGGCCGGTAACCAGCTCCCCCTCGGTATTGACTGCGGTATAGCGAAAATTACGTATCGTCATAAAGCTCACCTGTGACTCGGATGACCTCATCAATAGAGGTTAAACCAGCCAGAACTTTATTAATTCCATCCTGGCTGAGTGAAACCTCGCTTCCGGCCAGCGCCGCCAGCTCACTCTCATTTTTTTGCTGATAGATTCCCTCACGCATCGGTTCATTAATGACCACCAGCGCCTGAATCAGCGTACGCCCACGGTAGCCGGTATTAAAACAGGCCGGACAGCCCTGCGCCTGATATCCCGTCATGCCCTCCTGCCAGGGCACGCTGAGCATCTGGCATTCCGCCGCCGTGATGGCTACGGGCTGGCGGCAGTGGGGACACAGGCTTCTTACCAGCCGCTGTGCCATGACAGCGTTCAGCGCGCTGGCCAGCATAAAAGGCTCTATGCCCATGTCCTGCAAGCGGGTAAGCGCGCTGAGAGCGGTGTTGGTATGCAGGGTTGACAGCACCAGATGGCCGGTCATCGACGCCTGTACCGCTATCTGCGCCGTCTCCTGATCGCGAATTTCACCGATGAGAATCACGTCAGGGTCCTGGCGCAAAATAGCCCGCAATCCTTTGGCAAAGGTCATACCAATTTTGCTGTTAACCTGAGTCTGCGAGATATTGGCGATGTCATATTCAACCGGGTCCTCGATAGTCATGATATTCAGCTTTTCTTGATCGAGTTCGTTGATCATTGCATACAGCGTTGAGCTTTTACCTGACCCCGTCGGCCCCGTGACCAGAATGATGCCATTCGGCCGATTCACTAACGAAGCCACCTTTTTTTTCACCGTTTCAGGCATGCCGAGCTGACGTAAATCCAGTTTAACGGCGTTTTTATCCAGCAAACGCAGCACGATTCGTTCCCCATAGCTGGAAGGTAACACCGACACCCTGACATCCACGGCCCGGCCCAGTATGCGTAAGCTCATGCGCCCGTCCTGCGGTTTGCGCTTTTCTGCAATATCCAGACGGGACATAATTTTTAATCGTGAAACCAGCAACGAAGAGAGGCGCCGCTCCGGCTCAAGCTTTTTGTGCAATACGCCATCGAGGCGAAAACGGATGGCGACCCGCTGCTCAAACGTTTCAATATGGACATCGGAGGCGCGCTCCTTCAGCGCCTGCGCAAGAATGGCGTTAATCAGCTTAACGATAGGCGGATTATCTTCGTTATTGAGAATCTCTTCGTACACCGGCAGTGCGTCGGCTAACTGATACATATCCAGATCCTCACTCAGCCCGGCCATGACCTCGCTCGCCCGCTGATCGCTATTCTGAAACGTGCTGGCGATGCGCTCAGCAAAGGCATCCTCATCTATGGCACTGAGTAACGCGCCCGGCGGGCAATAGCGCAACGCGCTCATAATCGCCTGCGGATGCGCATCGCTGCGGTAATAAATCCACCAGGCATCATCCTGCTTCTCAATTAAAATGCCCTGGCTTTTCGCCCACTCCAGGCTGGAGATGTTTGGATGCATTAGCGCAGGCTCACCGTGAATTTCTGAATACCGTTCAGAATGGCGTTCACTCCGGCGTTCGGGCTCTTAATCGCGTGCGGCGCAGAGAAATTCCGCCCTGCCTCATCGGCCGCAGAGGAAGACGCGCCTCGCCTCGCCTGCGCGGCTTCGACGCCATCGCTACGAATAATACGCGGGCGGATAAACAGCATCAGATTGCGCTTGTCATCATTATGTGAGGTATACCTGAATACGTGGCCCAACCAAGGAATATCGCCCAGCAGGGGAACCTTGTTAACGGTCTCTTTTTTCTCATCATCCAGTAACCCGCCAATCACAACGGTTTCGTTATCCTGGACCTGCACCACGTTATTCACCGTACGAATATTAAATATCGCACCGAGATTATTATTCGCCTGCGCGGTATCGGACAGGCTGGAAATTTCCTGCGAAATATTTAAGAGGATGGTTCCGCTCTGATTTATGCGGGGCAGAATACTGAATTTAATCCCAATGGTGCGCCGTTGGACGGTATTGAAAATATTATCGTTATTGGTGGTTTGCGAACCGGTTAAAATAGGTACATCCTGGCCGACGTTAAATTCTGCCCGGTGATTATCCAGGGTGACTACGCTGGGCGTTGCGATAATATTATTACTCTTGCTACTTTCAAGCGCGTTAAACAGTGTTCCCCAATTGCCATGATAGAAACCGGCAACCAGTCCCTCTGTACCTTTTAACGCATTCACCAACGGATTATCCTGGCTGAACCCATTCCCGACATTAATGCTATTGAAATTGCTGCCGCCATAGTTCTTATTTCCCCAAGCGATGCCGAGATTCAGGCCTTCGGCTTTCTGCACTTCCACCACAATCGCTTCAACCAACACCTGCTCATGCCGGACATCAAGCTGCTGTATAATCGATGCCACCTGCCGCATGGCGGCAGGTGGCGCGCTGACGACCAGAGCATTGTTATCGCGATCGGCATGGACACGGGTTTGCCTCACCAGCGTATCGCCGTCGCCGAACATACTGTTGGGGTCATTCGAAAAATCCGCGCCAGGCGCTGCGCCGCCGCTGGCGGCCTGACCGTCCAGGTTTGCGGGCTGCCCAGGGGCCATGCTGCCCTGCGACTGTTGCGCCAGCAGCGTTTCCATCGACATGGCGCTAGCGCCCGTGATCGGCAGCGAGCCCGGTTCAGGGCTTCCCGACTGGTTATTGCTGAACAGTTTCGCCATCTGTACCGCATCCGCATATTTTAGAAAAAACACGCGCGATTGCTGACCAGGCACGTCCATAGCTGAAATTAACCGACCGATCTCCGCTTTCACGTGCACGCCGCCTTTTACCACAATGGTCCTTGTCGCATCGTTGCCATAAATTAAAGGCGCATTTTTATCTTCCGGGGTGAAGTTTCTGAAGGTATTCTGCAAAGCTTTAGCAATATCCGACGCTTTTGCCTGGTTCACGCTAAATACCGCTGGGCTGTTATCTGCCCTGGCATTGTCAATCTGATTCACAATATCTATCAACCGTTCAACCACATCCTCGCGCCCGGTGAAAATAAACAAATTCCCTGACGAGTAATATTTCAGTTTCACCGCGCTATTTTCTGAAATTGCACCTAGGATGGGTTCCAGTTCGGCACCGGACAGTGCGTTCATTTTTGCCAGGCGCACTACAATATTTTTTCCTCGCCCCTTTCTGCCCTCCGCCCAGGTGGCCCGCAAGGATTGCGCTAGGGGGACGACATTCAGGGTATGATTGTCGATTTTAACTACGCTGTAACCATAGGCCTCCATTACGTTCAGAAAAAAATCAACGTATTGATTTTCATCCAGGTCATCATAACTACGTACAGAAATCTGCCCCGTAATTGATGGATCAATAATAATATTTTTCTTTAAAATTTGCGCTGCAGTCGCAACAAATTCTTTTATTTCCACTTCGCGAAATGATGCTGAATATTTCTTTGATTCTTTCTCATCTTTTTTGGTAGCCAAAGAATGAACATCATCAGTCGTAGTTTCCTTCTCAGCACAAACACCTTGCGATATTATGAAAATTAAAAAAAGTGCGTTTACTCTAAAAATGTTATTCATTATTAAACCCTGATCTTAATCATTTTTAAAATGTAACGACCGATAATATCCATTACTATCAATGATAATTTCATCTGTCAAAATCAGAAGGATCTTTTCATTGCCGGGTGACAACACATCCCCTGCACGGTAGGTCTGCTGTATATTATTGCTTGCAACCGTTATCCTTGCGGCATTGGCGTCAACCGAATAAACGATCCCCGTGAGCCTAACCGGCGATTCAGACTCCGGTGCATGCTGTATAATGTACTCTGATAAGGGATGGTCATAAATTCTAAATGGATTGTCACCATCCGATTCGACGACATGCGATTCACCAAAGAGATGTCTTTCTGTTACCGCCTTTTTTTGTTGTGCAGTATAAAAATAGTGGCTGATATAAAATATGCCGCCCGGTGCGGGCCAATCATCTTGTTGCTCGATTAGCCAAGCGACAAACGCCAAAAAACTCAGCCATGAGATTCCGCTTATTACTTTTTTCATCGTGAAATTAATATTTTTCATGGTGCATACTGATTTATCTCCTTAATGAAAAAGGCCCAGTACTGCCGCTGTCAGGTCTGCGGCCGGCACGTTCAACTCGAGTACACGTTCAACTCGAGTAAGAGTGCCCCCGGATGAATATGAGCATGACCTGTTACAGGTCGAATCATCCTATTGAATAGGCAACCGAAAATTTTCATTTTTTGAACAGGCATATTTCCGTATATTCAAACAGAAAAGTCGCCAGCGTTATTGTTAAATTTGTCTTTATCTTCACGATTTTTCTCTTCATTTCATTTTTTGAGATTTCTTTATCAGAATCATCTGTTGTGTAAAACAAAAACATAATTTTACTGAAGACATAGAATTTCACTGGAAAAAATAGAATTACACTACGTTTATTGTTGATACTAGTAATACCTCACTAACTAAAAACGCTAAATTTTTCAAATTCACGGTTCAAACATTAAATTCATAAATAGGTTACACCTTTTCATGCTGAGTTTCATTCACGAATCATTGCACGTTAACCTACACATTTAACAGTGCTACCGCCCTTGGGATGTTTAACCCAAAAATGTATTTATTAAATCTTTTTGTCGAATTTCCTCTGAAATAAACTTACACTTGCTGACCTTGATTTACATGAGATTCGTCTTAATAAAATTTATGCTTTTGTTGCAGGTTTAATCGACACCGTTGCAAATAACAGTACAGACAAATTCACAATTTAGATCACGATGAAATATATAGAAATAGTGGTTAACCAAGCTCATGAATAACACCGCTGGTCATTGATCTCTCCCTTAACTCTTCTCTTTGTTCAGTACCGGCAATAAAAAAACGGGCAGGATGCCCCGCCCGTTTCCATATCTGACCTGCGCGATGGTTACTTGAAGATCTTCTGCACAAATTCGATATACGCCGGGCGCCAGACATCCATTTCATGCCCCAGACCGGGATATTGCCGATAATCGAATTTCACGCCTTTCTGTTCCAGTTGCGCTTTCAGCCCGGCGATATCCTTGCCGGTCACCGTATCCTTTTCGCCCACCGCCACGGTGAAATTATGCAGTTGCTGATTGATGCCGGCGGCATTGCTCAACTGCGCCGTGACCTGCGCGTTCGGCACCGTTTCGGTGGTCACGCCGCTGAAGGTCGCCAGCCAGCCGAAGTGCTCCAGATGGCTCATCCCGGACACCAGCGCCTGATAACCGCCTTGCGACAGCCCGGCCAACGCCCGACCATCGGCATCGCGTCGCACATTAAACCGCTCACTGACCAGCGGAATAATGTCATGGATCAGCTCACGATCGGCCGCCGCCGCGTTACGCGGATAGAACGTCTTGCGTCGCTCTTTCGGCGCGAAATCCTCCGCAATGGCGTCGGCGGCATCGGTTTCGGTATCCGGGATCACCACCAGCATCGGCGCGATCTTTTTCTCCGCCAGCAGGTTATCCATGATTTGCGGAATGCGGCCCTGCGCAACGGCGGAATCACCGGCATCGCCGAACCCGTGGTAGAAATACAGCACCGGCAGCGGCTTGCCGGTACCGGTGTAACCCGGCGGCGTCCAGACATAGACCTGCCGTTCCGATTTCAGCGACGCCGAGTGATACGTGACGGTACGCAGTTCGCCATGCGGCACCGGCCGGGTATCCAGCACGCTGCCCGGCACCAGAATCATGCTGGTGTTGACCTGACGCTGCGGTTTGGGCAACGCCGAACCCGTATCAATGCTGCGAAAGCCATCCACATTAAAGAAGTATTCATACAGATTGGGACGCTGCGGCTCGCTGCGCCACGACCAGACGCCCAGATCGTTCTTCATCATCGGGTGCGCCACCCAGGTTTCCGGCGTCGCGCCGGTCACCACGCTCACCGCTTTGGCGTCGGGCGCAAACAGCCGGAAAGTAATGCTGTTATCCGCGTTGACCTGCGACAGATAGTGTCGGGTCGCCACATCGGCGCGCGGCAGCGCCGGGATAGCGCCCGATGCGGCCAACGCCGCCAGCGGCGCGGATAAACTCAGTGCGGAAAGCAGCAGGCACAGACAGGTTTTCCTGGTTTTCATTCTCAACCTCTTTTTATTGGTACAGGGTAAAAACGGGCGGGCTGTGTCATGGCGGATCACCACCAGACCTCAGCCTGAACGCCGGCGGTAAATTGATTTTTCTTGCTATCGGCAAAGGTGAACTGATCCAGTTCGTTATCCAGCACCCGGATATAGGTGCCGTAGAAGCGGATTTCCGGCCGGGAAGCCAACATGCTGGTGTCGACCTTGATGGTGTGGAATAACGTGGTTTTATAGCCGGACTCGGTGAAATATTTCCCAGCCTGATTCTTATTGGTCTGGCTGAAATAGCCGAGCTCGACGCCGCTCTGGTTGTAATTACTCCAGATGTAAGCCGGCCTGATGACCGCACGCACGCTGTCGAAATCGGTATGGGCCCCGGTGTCATAGCTGTAGACATCCTGCCCGCGGGTATACACCAGCGCGTTGGCCATGATCACATCCGGACGCAGGTACATCTCCCCTTGCGAAATCAGGCGCAACGCGGTGCCGCCGCTGTGGTCGCCATAATATTTGCCGTTGACCGCCACAAACGGACTGGATCCGGCATAGCGCGCCAGGCTGCTGGCAATGGAGTTATTGGCCAGTTGTGCGGTGAACTCATTAAAACCGTTATTCGGCAACGCCTGACGCAGCACCACGCCGCCCAACCACGAATCCTTCATCGGGAAATAGTTGTTATTGGCTTCATTGGTTTTCTGGGTATCGTTTTTATTCGCCATCGCATATTTGCCCAATACCATCAGACTGGCGCCGTTCCATAACGGAATGCCCTTATAGCGCGCTTCCACCGCGTTGGTATTCATCTGCTGATATTTGGTCAGGTCGCGGTTATAAACATCGATGTCCTCGCGGGTCAGCGCCACATCAATAGATCCGACGCCCGCCCTGATATTTTCTACCCCCACACCGGCGGCGGAGTCGGTTTTATTGCTCTTCCAGTCCAGCATCTGAATTTCATACACCGGCAGCGCATGCTTACCAACCCAGAAATCCGCCTCCGGCGCAAACGGCAGGAATCCTGTGGTGGTGAGATAAATATCCGAGAACTGCAATTTGTTTTCATTGCTGCTGTCTTCACCAAACCAGCCGCCGGAATAGGACTGCCCAACGTTGCCGTCCAGTTTTATCACCCCATAGGCAGACTTGCCGTCTTTGTTGAATACGCGTTGTTTGAGGATCAGGTCATACCAACTGGTGTGCTCATTGCCGAATCGCCCCAGCGAACCAATGGCCCAGGATTTCGGCGACCCTTGCGACCCGGTGGCCCAGCCGGAACGGAAATAACCGGAATAGGTAAAACCAATATCCTCTTTTACATACTGACTGAGTTCATGCAATGTCATGGAAGCACGACTGTCGAGTGATACTGCCACAGAAGACAATCCGTTATCTACAGACAGTCCATTATCTGCGATCGGCGTAGCGGTTTTCGCGACGCTGCCGGCATTATTTTTATTACCTACGCTGGCGGCGGAATTATCCCTGACAAGAGTGATGGTTTTATTTTTCTTCTCCTGTTCTTTATAACGCTGCAACTCCTGTTTGGTTTCCTGTAGATCTTTTTCCAGCGCAGCCAACCGTTGCTCAACGGTTAATGACGCCGCAGTGGAAATAAATGATATGGGATAAAGCAAGCTGGCTATCACCAGATAGCTATTCTTTATTTTCATCTTCACGTTCCCCGTCGGATAATCGGATAAATAAGCGGATAAAGAAAAACAACAATTCACGCCGGCCGGTTAACGGCGAGCGTCAACAGCCTGCGGATATCGCTATCCGCAGGTTGATTTCAGATATATTTATTATCGCGTCAGCGTTTTTCCGTGACTGGCAATAACGGATTGATACCAGTAAAAACTCTTTTTACGTCTCCGCTCCAGCGAACCCTGACCGGCATCATCACGATCGACATAAATAAAGCCATAACGTTTGGACATTTCCGCCTTCGAGGCGCTGACCAAGTCAATCGGTCCCCAGCAGGTATATCCCAGCACCTCAACGCCGTCGTCGATAGCTTCGCCGACCTGCACCAGATGATCATTCAGGTAGCGGATACGATAATCGTCATGAATGTCGCCATTCTCTTCAATCTTATCTTTCGCGCCCAGCCCGTTCTCGACAATAAACAACGGTTTTTGATAACGGTCGTACAGGAAATTCAGTAAATAACGCAACCCCAGCGGATCAATCTGCCATCCCCATTCAGAGCTTTCCAGATACGGGTTCGGCACCATATTCAAAATATTGCCGCGCGTTTTTTCGAGTTGAGCTTCATCGGTGCTGACGCAACCGGTCATGTAATAGCTGAAGGAAATAAAATCAACGGTGGCTTTCAGATCCTGCGTATCCTGCGCCGTAATATTCAGCGTAATACCCTGCTCCCGGAAATACCGGTGCATATACCCCGGATACGCGCCGCGCACCTGCACATCGCCGAAGAACAGCCATTCCCGGTTCTGATGCAGGCTTTCCATCACATCTTCCGGCTTGCTGGTCAGCGGGTAGAGCATCGCCCCCAACAGCATGTTGCCGATTTGCGCGTCCGGAATAATGTCGTGACAGGCTTTTACCGCTCTGGCGCTGGCGACCAGTTGATGGTGGATCGCCTGATAAATCGCCGCTTTATCGCTGTCCGGCGCCAGCCCGACGCCGGTAAAGGGCGCATGCAGCGACATATTGATCTCGTTGAACGTCAGCCAACGCTTAACCTTGTGGCGATAACGCGTAAACACCGTGCGGGCGTAGCGCTCAAAGCAATCAATCGTCAAGCGGTTGCCCCAGCCGCCGTGTTTTTCCACCAGTCCATACGGCATTTCATAGTGTGACAACGTCACTAATGGCTGAATACCGTACTTTGCCAGCTCATCAAACAGCCGATCGTAAAACGCCAGCCCCGCCTCATTCGGCTCTGCCTCGTCCCCCTGCGGGAAAATGCGCGTCCAGGCTATCGATATGCGCAGGCAGGTAAACCCCATTTCCGCAAACAGCGCGATGTCCTGCGGGTAACGGTGATAAAAATCAATCGCCACATCTTTGATGCCGCTGTCGCCCGGCTGGCGCGTCACAATTTCGCCGAAAATGCCCTGAGGCTGTAAATCCGACGTGGAAAGTCCTTTACCATCGGTCAGATAGGCGCCTTCCACCTGATTGGCGGCAATCGCGCCGCCCCATAAAAAATGCGCCGGGAAAGGGTTGCTCATCACTCATCTCCTTTTTTCTGTTCAATAATCATTCAGCACACCAGTTGCGTCAGCGGCGCATTGGCGTCCACCTTGCCGCTGGCGACGGGTTCAACCCCGCGATAGTCTTCGCTGTTGGTAATCACAATCGGCGTGGTGAGGTCATAGCCTGCCGCCTCAATGGCCGGGCCATCAAATTCCAGCAGCAGGTCGCCCTGGCGCACCACATCGCCGACACGCACGTGCGGGGTAAAATAACGGCCATCCAGCCGGACGGTGTCGATGCCGACGTGTATCAGCACCTCCGCTCCGCCTCGCGATGCCAGGCCAATGGCATGGTGGGTTTTAAACAGCGACGCCACGGTGCCGTCTACCGGCGCGTACAGCCGCCCCTGCGTAGGTCGAATGGCGATCCCTTTACCCATCACGCCGCTGGCAAAGGTACGATCGGCCACCTGCTCCAGCAGCAGTACTTCACCGGACAGCGGACTGAACAACGTCTCATCACGAACAGCGCCAGCGTTGGCCTGTATTTCCGTCGTTACCGCCGGACTATCCGCGACTGCCGGTTGCGTTTCATCTTTCGGCACGCCAAACGACCAACTGGTCAACGCAGCAAACGCAAAGGCCACCAGCGTGCCGATCACCGCCGCCCAAACGCTGCTGTCCACGCCGGTCGGCGGAATCACCTGGGTAAAGGAGAAAATGCTGGGAAAACCGAACGAATACATGGTGGTATGAGCATATCCCATCACCGCCGCGCCCAGCGCCCCGCCGATACAGCCGAAGATAAAGGGACGACGCAGCGGTAGCGTCACGCCGTATACCGCAGGCTCGGTAATCCCGAAAATCGCCGCGGAAAACGCCGACCCGGCAATCCCCTTGCGCTTCAGGTCCTGGGTACGCAACAGCACGCCCAGCGTGGCGCCGGCCTGCCCCAGCACCGCCGGCACCAGCAGCGGCAGCAGTGTATCGTGTCCGATCACACTGAAATTATTCAGCATCAGCGGCACAAAGCCCCAGTGCAACCCGAAAATCACGCATACCTGCCACAACGCGCCCATCACGGCGCCAGCCAGCAATGAATTCAACCCGTACAGCCACTGGTATCCGCCCGCCAGCATCTGGCTCAGCCAGGTAGCGCTCGGCCCAATCAGCAGAAAGGTCAACGGAACGCTAATAACAATACACAGCAGCGGCGTGAAGAAATTACGGATATTGGCGTGCAGCCAGCGATTCAGCGGTTTTTCCAGTTTGCAGGATACCCAACTGGCAAACAGAATCGGAATGACCGAGGAGCTGTAATTGATAAAAGTAATTGGAATACCCAGAAAATGCAGCGTTGAGTGATCCGGCGCCTGCATGGCGTTGAAAGCGGCGATCATGCTCGGATGCACCAGCGTGGCGCCAATCACCAGCGTGGTAAATGGGTTGCCGCCAAACTTCTTGCCGGCCGTATAGCCCAGCACAATAGGGAAGAAATAGAACAGCGCGTCGCTGGCGGCGAACAGCAATTTATAGGTGCCGCTGCTTTCCGATATCACATGGGTGGCGACGCCTAGCGCCAGAAAACCTTTCAGGATCCCCGTCGCCGCCATCACACCGACAAATGGCGTAAATATGCTGGAGATGATGTCGATAAAGCCGGAAAACAGGCTATTCTTTTTCTCTTCTTCCGGCGCAGCCGAATCGCTAAAGCGCGCCATGCCGTCCAGAGAAAGCAGCGCCTGATAAACATCGGCGACCTGATTTCCCACCACCACCTGAAACTGGCCGCCACTTTCCACCACCATGATAATGCCCGGATTATTTTTCAGCGCATCGGCATTGGCGTTGGTATTGTCCCTGAGTTTAAACCGCAGGCGCGTGGCGCAATGTATCACGCTAATAATATTTTCCTGACCGCCTACGCCATCTCTTATTTCACTGGCTAATGTTTCGTAATTCATTACTACATCCTTAATGCTCAGCCCATGCCCGGAGAAAACCGCTGAGTGACCGGTATATACGGTTCCAGGACACCCATTTTCAAAACAAAAAAAAACCTGAACCGTCTCATCGCGGCGCAAGGCTCGCAAAAAACGGTTCAGGTTTTGCCTGTATTTTCCGCTGAGGGATATACAGTCGCAATCCATATTTATTGCTCTACAGATTACCAGTGCGATTTATTCTGACAAGCCTGTCACCCAGGCAATCTGTTATTTTGTGATATCACGCAAACTTCGGTTTTCCGTACCCGAGGTTTATTCGGCCGCCTGCTCCTGCAATTCCGAACGCACCCGTTCGATATGAATAGCCAGAAACATCAGCTCCTCCTTAGTCAGGGTATAATCGTAATTCAGCATAATGTGATCCTGAATTTTTTCAGCGCAGTGATACGCCAGCGTATATTTTTCTTTCACCACATCGTGCAGCGATTCGTCTTCGCTGAATACCGGCGTGCGCCCCAATAATCGCTGTGCAAAAAACTTCAGATGAGTCACAAACCGGTGATAGCTGAACGCCTGCTCGTTATAGTCGAGATTCAGCTGGTATTTGACGATATTCAGGATTTCCTGCATCACGCGGGTAATCCGCATCACTTCCGGCATATGGCTGTCCAGTTGGGCATTCACCAGATGCAACGCAATAAAACCCGCTTCATCTTCCGGCAATCGCACCCCCAGCCGCCGGTGAATAATGTCCAGCGCATCCAGCCCGATGGCGAACTCTTTTTGATACAGCCGCTTGACCTCCCACTGCAGCCCGTTGCGGATATCCACCCCTTGCCGGTGGCGTTCGATGGCAAAGTGGCAATGGTCGGTCAATGAGATATAGAGGCTGTTCTGCAGGTTTCCGCTCAGCTTCTCTTTCGCCAGCGCGATAATCCGATCGGCGGTGGTCACTACCTCCAGCGGGATGCGCTCCAGCACATCGCTCAGGCGGGCGGTCAGCTCGCTGCTACGCAGAGAGAAAATTTTTTCGATCAGCGCGGCGTCCACGGTATCCCCCGGTCGCTTTTTGAATCCCAGCCCCCGCCCCATCACGACCTGTTCGTTATTCTGTTCATCCATGACCGTGACGACATTATTATTCAATATTTTGGCGATCTTCATTGTCCGACCCCTGAAAACAAAAAAACCAGACGCTCGCTGCAAACGCGAACATCTGGTTTTGCCTGCCAATAGCAGTAGCAATCCCGGATTGCACGCCGCCATGACAGAAGAATGTCGCTGATCGGGCACAACCTGTAGGCGCTAACTTACCACCGGCGCGCGCGGGCTCAACTACCCGGTGACGGAAACGTGACCGGGATCGACACAAACCCGACGCCGCCGATTATTAACAGACGTTAACAACCCGATGGTCTTCTGGTGGCTGCATGGGCCGATACTTCAGTATCGAACGGCAGTCTGCTGGCGTACCGGGAGAATTTATCATTGTATGCGATGTACACATCACCAACTGCAAATGTCAATTTGGAATCAAAAAACACAGTCAGAAACGCAATGAAATTGCCAGAAAACGCGCATTTACCTTTCTGAAATGCATGTTTTTGAATTTTGCAGCATACTGAGCCACAGGTTCAATTCGTAATGGTATGCAATGCTAAAAATGGATGAAATTGATAGCCGTATTCTGCGAGAATTGCAAAAAGATGGCCGTATCCCCAACAATATTTTGGCCGAAAAAGTTGGCTTATCGCCTTCTCCCTGCCTTCGGCGGGTAAAAAACCTCGAAGACAGCGGCACCATCGATCGCTATGTGGCTATCCTGAATCCTCAGACCGTTGGGCTTAACCTGACGCTGTTTGTCCGTATCTGGCTGGAAAGTCAGGGGGAAGAAACGGTTGCGCATTTTTGCCGCGAGGTCGCGAGGCTGCATGAAGTCGTTGAGTGCCACCTGATGGTCGGCGACTGCGACTTTATCCTGCGGGTCGTTGCAAAGGATTTAAATGCCTATCGGCAATTTCAGATCAAGCACCTGGCACGTATTAAAGGGGTGCGGAGCATCAAAACCGAGCTCCCAATGCAGACCATTAAGCAGACAACTGAACTCCCGGTCCGATAAAAAGCATTGCGGGCGAACACCCGCATTCCTTACTGACTACACAAGGATACAGAACGGCTTTCTGGATCGACGTCATTATCGTGAGCTCGCTTGTAATGACGTCGATTGTAATGACGTCGATTGTAATGACGTCGCTTGCAAACGCCGTTGCCGGGTGCCTTCCGTCAAAGCAGATGGCGTAAAAATGCCGTTGTCAGTACGCTGATGATCACCACGGGGAGCAGTGAAAATCGCATGGCGGCCAGCAGCGAAATAAGTAATGCCAGTTGGCCGGCCGGTTCAGTAGTGACGAAATGAGGTGCGATGACAGTGATCAGCACGCAGCCGGGAGCGGCCTCCACAACGGCTTTTAAACGCGGCCCCACTCGTCTTCCATGCAACAGCGCATAGCCGGCTATGCGTGTCAGGTACGTGGTGATTGCCATCAGCAGGATGGTCAGCAATGTGAGGCTCATGATGTTTTCCCGTTCAGTAACAGTATTGCGAGCATCCCCGTTGCTGCGCCGACAGGTACATAGGCCGCGCCGGGCCAAAAATGATAGGTCGCCGCAGCGCAAACAAGGCTGACCAGCCACGGAAGTGCAGGCAGCAATCCGCGCCACATCCCTTTTAAAAGCACCAAAAAAACGGCGGGAAACGCCATGTCGAAGCCCCATTCAGTCACATCACCGAGAACCGGCCCAACAATAACGCCGACCCCCGTCGAAATAACCCAGACGAGCCACAGCGCAGACGCCACGCCGGCATAAAACCCCATGCTGAAACCTGAAGAGCCCTGCTGGCGGCGCTTTGCGGCGTCAGCGACACTCATTGCCCAACTCTCATCACACATGAAAAACAGCGCCAGAAGCGCGTGACGACGCGGAAGATGAGCAAGAAAAGGGGCAAACGAGGCCCCCATTAGAAGATGGCGGCTGTTAATCAGCATGCTGACGAGCACGATGGTCAAAACATGAGGGGGCGACGTCCAGAGCGACATTGCAGCGAATTCAGAACCGCCACCGAAATTCAGTCCGGTCATCAACACCAGCGCTGATGCAGAAAAGCCTTTCTGCGCGGCCTGCGCGCCCAGCAACAAGCCAAACGGAACGAACCCTATCATCACCGGGATAGCCGCCACCAGCCCCCTGCTGAATTCATTGGCGAAGGTTCCGGTATGGAAAAATGCAAACAAACGGGACATAAAAATACTCCTTTCAGGAAGGAATATTATAAATTTTCCCTATTGGAATTTGCGGGCGTATTGGCTGTAAAAACCCACAACATCGGCACCAAATTTCACATTTTACTCATTTTATGAAATTCTTAATCACTACTCTGGTAGATTGCCATATCCAGCCTTAAGGCCAGCGACACGTTTATTTCAGGGGCGAGCGATGCCTGAATCTGGAGCCCTCGCCTTTATCCGATGCTTCTCTGAACCATTCGACACGGTTCGTAAATTAATAACCAAAAGCAGGATACGTAACGGGCCGATCTTTTGTTACAATTCAATAAAGTAATAATTGGGGAATGTGCTTCCCAGTTGAAGGGAGGTATTTGTTCACTACGTCTGTTAGTGTTGTTCATTAATCAAAAGAAAGCCCACTGTATGAGTGGGCTTCCGGGAATATCAATCAAAGATAAGTCACATTATCTATCTGTCGGGCAGAGTCATCGTTAAGACCGAGGATATCGAAACCCGGCATATCCCGAATAAACTCAAGGAAAGGGGGCTTGATGCCTAAATCGTCCAGATCGGCGGCATGTAAGCGGTAGCGAATCGTCTCTTCATGCCCGGAAATCACCTTCTCAACCCAGTTAGGATCAATAATAAGCTGATGACCCAGCGCAACAAAATCAATATCGCTCTGCATCACTTCTTCTGCCTGTGCAGGCGTTCTGACATTACCTACCGCAATAACCGGTTTTTTAGGGCTTTCTTTCTTAAGCTGCGTAATAATCGGCGCCGTATTGTTTTTATCACGCATCGATGAGCGCCACACGGAGCCCATAGAAACATGGATATAATCAAGCTCGGTTTGCTGTAACTTCCCGACGAAATATCGGGTATCATCCAGCGTAATGCCGGGCTCTTCAATTTCCTCCGGTGATAAACGATACCCCACAATAAATGAAGGCGATGCATATTTATTTTTGACCTTCATCACCTCGTCAATAACGGCCAAAGGCAGGTTTAATCGTTTATCAAGACTGCCGCCCCACTCATCGGTGCGCCGGTTAGAGTGAGGAGAAACAAATTGCTGCAATAAATACGTATTTGCGCCATGTAGTTCGATCCCATCAAAGCCGGCCTGAATTGCTCTTCGCGTCGCCTGAGCAAAATCATTGATTAAACTTACGATCTCAGCGGAGCTTAGTTCGCGTGGCGTCTCTGCGCCATTTCGCGGCGCGGCCACGGCGCTGGCGCTAACCGGCTGCAATCCGCGGGTAATAAATGAATTGGTCATTCTCCCTGCGCTGAACATTTGCAGAATGGCTTTTGCCCCACGTGATTTAATGGCATGGGCCAATTTCGCCAGGCCGGGGATTTTACTGTCATCGTCAACCCCCAATTGACCTTCAAACCCTTTACCTTCTTTATTAATGTACGCTACTGGTGTAATAAATAAACCAACGCCGCCTGCACGCTGCTGCATATAGTTTATTTCTTCCAGTGTGACGGTTCCGTCCTCGAAAGACATCTGCTCAGTCATTGGCGGAAGCACTACCCGGTTTTTAATAACCACCCCATTGGGAAGCGTTATAGGTTTGATAAAACGATAATCCGTCATTTTTGCTCCAAAATGATAATAACCACATCAATACGACTAATCAGTTATTCGCATACTAGAGGAAAGATTAGGGAATGTGCGTCCCATAATAGGGGAGCAGGGAGAGCTAATTTGAGGAAGCGGTATTAAAGTTATGTATCACATCAATACCGCAACATAAAAAAAACAAAAAAAGACAAAATTCAACCTAGATTATTTCTCGCCATGGTACGTCTTTGTTTTGCCATTCATCGACGATCAAATCAACGAACCCTCGAATTCTGGGCGACAGATGCCTTTTACTTGGATAAATTATCCGCACAGGCTCAGGCGCTATTTTAAATTCCGTTAAAATAGCGACCAGTTCACCCTTCTCAAGCGCCTGGAAGGCCAGATAGTCTGGCAATTGAATAATACCGAACCCGGCAATGGCCGAAGATAACATCGCTTCTGAGCTATCTATATCCATGCGGCCCGGTCCGTCATAAATAAAATCCCCGAACGGAGTCATATAGCGCCAGTTTCGGCGCTTCTCCGCGTTACGAAAGAAAACGGTGTCGTGTTTGCTTAATTCTTCCGGGGTCACAGGTACGCCACGCCTTGCTAAATATTCAGGCGAGGCGCAAGTCACCATATGCTGGGTCGCGATGGTTCTCGTGAGTATCCGCGAGTCGTCTTTTGGCTCGCCAATGCGGATGGCGATATCAAACCCTTCTTCAATCAGGTCGACGTAGCGATCGGAGAACACCACATCGGCTCTTAGCTCCGGCCATTTTTTTAGAAATCGATCGATAACGGGAAGTACATGCCGTTGCCCTAGCGAGAGCGGCGCGGTCAACCGCAGGGTGCCGGTGGGTTTTTCTCGCCGCAGCGCCATGGTTGCATCGACTTCTTCCAGATCCTCAAGAATTTGCTTGCATCGCTCATACATGATTCGCCCCTCTTCCGTCAGGCTGAGCTGGCGTGTCGTCCGGTTGAGCAGCCTGACGCCCAGTTGGGATTCCAGCCGTGTGATGCTTTTCCCGATGGCCGAGCGGGATACCCCCACGCTGCCCGAGGCGCGCGTGTAATTCCCTGAGTCAACCACAGCCACAAAGGCCGCGATGTCACCTATACGATTCAGTTCCATAATGTCGCTCTCTGCGGGGAAGCGCCTTCCTTCCCGTGATATGGGAATAGTATTCCCCAAATTATCGCTTACTCATCGCATTAGCTTAACAACAAGCCGTTAGCAGGGAGGAGTTGTTTTTTGTACGTCATCGATACAGCACCTTTTACTGACCATCGCTCAGCGTCTGTTGGATAACGGTGGCTAAAGCGCCGAACGGGAATATCAACGATGTGGACGGCTCCCGGGGATGGATAAAGCAGTTGGCGGTGGTTAACGCGAGTTGCCGCGTTACCCTGGTCGTCACAACCGTTGTAATGAGGAATCGAATTATTACGGCGATTTTTTGATAGTGGACAATTTTTTGATAACGGGCAATTTTTTGATAACGGACAATCGTACCTGCATAACGCCGAAACCCCCGCTGCATATCTTGCCAGACCAGTCAGTAACGCCCTGGGCGCCAGGTTCATTCCACATCGATAGCCAGATATTCTTAGTGCATTTGCGCAACAAGTTTGTGTAAAAACAATAAATCGCACATTTTTTTGCGCAAGAGCACGAAAATACGCGTTATCCTTCCGTTCAATGACTTGTATCTCTTTGCCTGATAACTATAATACGGAACGTCGTTTCATTGAATGGTTTCAGCGAATCCACGTGCCACGGACAAAAACACAATCAACAACACAATCCTCCGGGATATTGCCGCCTCGCCCACTCTTGATCATGGGCAATATCCGGTCACGTGCTTCTACGCTCTCCCTCGTCTGTCACCATCTATACTTATCATTCTCTCGCAGTCGCAAACGTATTGTCCCCGGAGGTTCAGCTTCGTCTAACCGCCGGTCACCCTGTTTTTTTATCCATCACAACTTGTAGAAACTACCGTTATGAAAAAGACTAAAATCGTTTGTACCATCGGCCCGAAAACCGAATCAGAGGAAGTGCTGGGCAAACTGCTGAAAGCAGGCATGAATGTGATGCGCCTGAACTTCTCTCACGGTGACTATGCCGAACATGGTCAACGTATCAAGAACTTACGCGCTATCACGGAAAAAACCGGTCTGAAAGCAGCGATCCTACTGGATACCAAAGGCCCGGAAATCCGGACCATTAAGCTGGAAAACGGCGCGGACGTCTCCCTGACCGCCGGTCAGACCTTCACTTTCACCACCGACCAGAGCGTCATCGGCAATAAAGAACGCGTGGCGGTAACCTATGCCGGTTTTGCCAACGATCTGAGCGTCGGCAACACCGTACTGGTCGACGATGGTCTGATCGGTATGGAAGTCATTGAGATCAAAGGTGGCGAAGTTATTTGTAAGGTGCTGAACAACGGCGACCTGGGCGAAAACAAGGGCGTTAACCTGCCGGGCGTTTCCATCCAGTTGCCGGCGCTGGCGGAAAAAGACAAGCGCGACCTGATTTTCGGCTGCGAACAAGGCGTCGATTTCGTGGCGGCGTCCTTTATCCGCAAACGTTCCGACGTAGAAGAGATCCGCGCTCACCTGAAACAGCACGGCGGCGAGCACATCCAGATCATCTCCAAGATCGAAAACCAGGAAGGTCTGAACAACTTCGACGACATTCTGGACGCCTCTGACGGCATTATGGTGGCGCGCGGCGACCTGGGCGTTGAGATCCCGGTTGAAGAAGTGATCTTCGCTCAGAAAATGATGATCGAAAAATGCAACCAGGCCCGCAAAGTCGTAATCACCGCGACCCAGATGCTGGACTCGATGATCAAGAACCCGCGTCCGACCCGCGCCGAAGCCGGTGACGTCGCCAACGCCATCATCGACGGCACCGACGCGGTGATGCTGTCCGGCGAGAGCGCCAAAGGCAAATACCCGCTGGAAGCGGTCAGCATCATGGCGACCATCTGCGAACGCACCGATAGAGTGATGACATCGCGTCTGGATAAACTGCAAAGCAGCAGCAAACTGCGCATCACCGAAGCGGTGTGCCGTGGCGCGGTGGAAACTGCAGAGAAACTGGAAGCGCCGCTGATCGTCGTCGCCACCCACGGCGGCAAATCCGCCAAATCCATCCGTAAATACTTCCCGAATGCCCGCATTCTGGCGCTGACCACCAACGAAATCACCGCGCGTCAGCTGCTGCTGAGCAAAGGCGTGGAAACGATGCTGGTGAAAGAAATCGCGTCCACCGATGATTTCTACCGCATCGGTAAAGAAGCAGCGCTGAAGAGCGGCATGGCCCAGGAAGGCGACGTAGTGGTGATGGTTTCCGGCGCGCTGGTGTCGAGTGGTACCACCAACACCTCTTCGGTACACCGCCTGTAATTCGATAATGAGAATATTTCAAAGCGCCCTGCGGGGCGCTTTTTATTTTGGCGCCATGTTTATCGCTGATAAATAGCGCGATCGGTTATACAAAAAAAGCATATCCGCGGCCGTGAAGGTCGGAGTAATCTGATAAGATAGCGCTGTTTTCCTTACTTTTTTAACCTGCCTGTAAAACTCGATGATTCTTTGAGCGAACGATCAAAATTAAGCATGTTCCCATCAAAAATTTATTCTCATCAGAAAACGGTTTGTGTAATACTTGTAACGCTACATGGAGATTAACTCAATTTAGAGGGTATTAATAATGAATCGTACTAAACTGGTACTGGGCGCGGTAATCCTGGGTTCCACTCTGCTGGCTGGTTGCTCCAGCAATGCTAAACTGGATCAGCTGTCTTCTGACGTTTCTTCTCTGAACGAAAAAGTATCTGCTCTGACCAGCAAAGTTGACGCTCTGGCTACCGACGTGCAGGCTGCTAAAGATGACGCAGCTCGTGCTAACCAGCGCCTGGACAACCAGGTTCGTACTTACAAGAAGTAAGAACTGGTTGAATGAAAAATGGCGCACTTTGTGCGCCATTTTTTTTGCTCTTCTCTTTGCTCTTATCACACCCTCTTCCTGAGCGTGCCGCCTAACCGAACACTGCTTTACCTAACATCGATTTACCGAGCATCGTCTTACTAAACATCGTTTTACTAAACATCGCCTTGCCAAAAACACGCCTGATGTGTCAGAACGCCCGCTGATGGCGTCCTGACACAGGTGGTGATTAGTGCGTCGGGGATGTCACCACCGCCGATATCGGCGCCCCCTGCTGTTGCAGCGCCGGCTGATGAGGAACGTTCTGCCCGGTATTGACCAGCACCGGCATGCCGGAACGGCGCACAATGGCGTGTTGAGCCGCTTCGGCGTCGGTATCGTCATGGTGGATAAAGGCTTTCACCTTCTGGTTCAGCGCAATCGGCATGGTCTGCGGATCGTCCTTATCGGTTCGCGACAACGGCTGATGCACTTCCACATAGCGTTTCCCGTCAGGTTCCACCGCAATCTTGATCGGTTCATTGATGATCTGTACCCGGGTACCTACCGGCGCGTCATTAAATAGCGCTTCAATATCTTCCGGGCGCAGGCGGATACAACCGGAACTCACCCGCATACCGATACCAAAATCGGCATTGGTGCCATGAATCGAATACACGCCGCCGCTTTTCTCCAGCCGTAACGCGAACAATCCCATCGGATTATCCGGCCCACCTGGCACCATCGCCGGCAACGTGATCCCTTGTTCCTTATAATGGCGCCGTGTATTGGCGGTGGGGATCCAGGTCGGGTTTGGGCGCCGCTCAATAACATGGGTCACCATCACCGGCGTATTACGGCCAAGCTGACCGATACCGATCGGATAGACGATCACCGTATTTTTCCCTTTCGGGAAATAGTACAACCGCAGTTCCGCCAGATTGACCACAATCCCCTCACGTGGCGTATCGGGCAGCAGCATCTGCAACGGAATGGTCAGGTTTGAGCCGGGCTTGGGCAGGTAGGGGTCGGTGCCGGGGTTGGCTTCCAGCATGCCGAGCAGGCCAATTTTGAATTTGGCGGCGATGGTTTCCAGCGGGTGCCCGTCATTGGGTACGGTATAGGTAATATTTTCCCCGATCAGTCGACTGTCAGGGGGTGGCAGAGGATATTCCGTCGCACTGGCAGGCTGCATGCCCGCCAGACAGGAGGTAAACAATAATCCCACCAAAGTAAGCGCACGTTTCATTATCGGTTTCCTGTTTTACTGCTGAAGATCGGGTGAGCGCCAGAGCGCAACACAGGGTTACGCCCTAACAAAGCGCGGGTGAATCGCCGTTGGCAGACACCTTCTTTCTTATTTCTTATCAATAGGTTGAATCTCTTTTCATCATTGGAGGTTCCCAAGGATAAAAGCAGGGTAGCAGGAAATCCACCGGATGGATTCTGAAATGTGACGTATCAGGGCACGGGAACCGCGCCCTGCGGGCGTTATATCAATGCGGACGCACGCGCTCGTACGGCGCGCAGCATGGCTTCCAACCCTTGCGATCGTGATGGCGTCAGGTGCTGGGTCAGCGCCAGCGACGCGAAGAAAGGACGCACGTCCAGCTCGACAATCTCCCGGGCGGACAGCCCCTGATACAGGCTGAATACGATGGCAATCAATCCCTTGACGATTGCGGCATCGCTATCGCCGTGCAGCACCACTTTGCCCTGCTCATCACTTGCCAGATCGATCCACACCTGACTCTGGCAGCCGGATACCCGGTTGCCGTCCTGACGCTGCGCGTCGCTCAGCGGCGTCAGACCGGCGCCCAGTTCAATGATATAGAGGTACTTCTCTTCCCAGTTGCTGCAACGGGAAAAATTCCGCAGTAATTTCTGCGGATCCGGCAGTTGCGCCATAACCCTTTTCTCCATAACCATTCGCGCCGTAACCATTTGCGCCGTAACAATGCTCCAGAAACCATCACTTTTCTGTCGTCGGCTTACTCGCCCAACAGACGATGTATGCGGTGCAGTCCCGCCACCAGGCGGTCAATCTCATCCTGGCAGGAATAGAGCGCCAGCGATGCGCGGCACATGCTGGGCACGCCATAACGGCTCATCAGCGGCATGGCGCAATGGTGGCCGGTGCGAATGGCGATGCCGTACTGGTCGAGAAAGCTACCGACGTCAAAGGCGTGGTGGCGCCCCAGATTGAAAGCGATCACCCCCTGACGATGCGCCGGGCCGTACAGGCGGAGCGTCGGCACTTCGGCCAACGACGCCAGCGCATAGCGCATCAGCAGGCCCTCATGCGCCTGAATCGCATCAACCCCCAGCGCGGAGACATAATCCAGCGCCGCCCCCAGCCCGATAATCCCGGCGACATGCGGCGAGCCCGCCTCAAAGCGCCACGGCGGATCGGCATAGGTGGTGCCCTGCGTCAGGCTGACGTCGCGGATCATGGCGCCGCCGCCTTCCCACGGCGGCATTGCCTGCAGCAGTTCGCTTTTGCCGTACAGTACGCCAATGCCTGACGGTCCGTACAGCTTATGGCCGGAAAACGCGTAGAAATCGCAATCCAGCGCCTGCACGTCCACGGCCTGGTGCATCACCGCCTGCGCGCCATCCACCAGCACTTTCGCCCCGCAGGCATGCGCCTGACGGATGATCTCCGCCAGCGGGTTAACCGTACCCAGCACGTTGGAAACCTGCGTCACCGCCACCAGCCGGGTGCGTTCATCCAGTAACGCCGGCAGTTGCGCCATGTCCAGTTCGCCGTCATCGGTGATCGGCAGTACCCGCAGCGTCAGCCCACGCGCCTGCGCCAGCATTTGCCAGGGCACAATGTTGGCGTGGTGCTCCATTTCGCTGATCACCAGGTTATCACCGGGCTGAAACGCGGTACGCCCGTAACTGTTGGCCACCAGATTGATGGCTTCGGTGGTGCCGCGCACAAACACGATGTCTTCCGCCGAAGCGGCATGAATAAAGGTGGCGACCTTCGCCCTCACCTCCTCCATCGCGCTGGTGGCGCGGGCGCTCAGCGTATGGATGCCACGGTGCACCGCCGCGTACTCGTGCAGGTAGAAATCCCGTTCACGGTCGATAACCACCAGCGGTTTCTGCGCGCTGGCGGCGCTGTCCAGGTAGGCCAGCGGCTGTCCGTTGACCGATTGCTGCAAAATCGGGAAATCCGCCCGCACCCGATCGATAGGATAATGTTCGACAGGATAATTCACGCTATTTCTCCTCCCAGTGCCTGCAGACGCTGGGCCACTCGCTCCAGCACCGCATCACGCAGCGCGTCATAGCGGATCGCCTCCGTTAGTTCGGCGGCAAACGCGAAGATAATCATCTGTTGCGCCGCCTGTTCGCCGATACCGCGTGAACGCAGATAAAACAATTGCTCTTCGTCGATGCGCCCGACCGTCGCGCCGTGGCTGCATTTCACGTCATCGGCGTAGATTTCCAGCTGAGGTTTGGTGTCCACCTCAGCCAGTCGCCCCAACAACAGGTTGTTGTTGGTCATCTTGCCGTCGGTCTTCAGCGCGCCGGGCGCCACCTTGATCAGCCCGTTAAACACGCCGCGCGCCCGATCGCGCACAATCGCCTTATGCAACTGGCGGCTTTCGCCGAACCCCTGATTGTGTTCCAGATACGTACGGGTATCGCACACCTCGTTGCCGGTCGGCACCATCAGGCTGTTCATCGACAGCGTCACGCCTTCGCCGTTCATCTGCGCGCTGGTGTGATGGCGGGTCAGCCCGGCGCCCAGCAGAAAACTGTGGCTGTGCAGTTGAGCGGCCCGCGCCAGACGTAAATCATTGTGGGCGAAGTGATAACTGTCGGCGGCTTCGAACCCCAGCTTGTAGTGCTCGGTGCGGCTGTTTTCACCCGCGTCGATAGTCAGGCGCGCGCCGCTAAAGTGAGCGGCGCCTTCCAGACTGGCGTAATGCTCTATCAGCGTCGCGCTGGCGCCTTCGCCGATGCGCGCATGATGGCGATAATGCAGCGTGTTGAGCGCCGCCGGCCGGCCACTGCTGATATGCAGCAGATAGAGCGGCTTCTCCGCCGTCACGCCGTTGTCGACCTGAATCAGCGTCTGTTCCGCCGCCAGGCTTTCCGTCAGGTGCAAAAACACCTCCGGCTGAATTGGCGGCAAACCAGACTGCCGCCGGGCCGACGGAATCACCGCCACCTGATACGGCCCGGTGTCGGCGTCGCTCAACGCACGGCTGTAGCGCCCGTCGACAAACACCAGTCGCCAGCCATCGACCGGCAACGCCAGCGCGTCGCGCTGCGCCGACGTGACCGCGCTTTCGGTCGCTGCCGTGGCGAATTCATGCTCAAGCAACCGCTCCAGCGGCGTATATTTCCAGTGCTCCAGCTTGCGGTGGGGAATCCCCAGTTGCATGACCTGTTGCCAGTGCTGCCGCGCCTCATCGGCGCGCGGTGCCGCGGTGTCGAACAGGCGTTGCCACTGTTGCAGCGCCTGTTGCGCTTTACTGTTGGTCGGTAAGCCAGCCATAGCCCTGCTCCTCCAACTGTTTCACCAGCGAGAAATCCCCGGATTTCACAATCCGCCCCTGATAGAGCACGTGCACGTAATCCGGCCGAATGTAATCCAGAATGCGCTGGTAATGGGTGACAATGATGAAAGCGCGCTTGCCGTCGCGCAGCGCGTTAACGCCGCCGGAAACGATTTTCAGCGCGTCGATGTCCAGCCCGGAGTCGGTTTCATCCAGAATGCACAGTTCCGGCTCCAGCACCGCCATTTGCAGGATATCGTTGCGTTTTTTCTCGCCGCCGGAAAAACCGACGTTGACCGAGCGCGTCAGCAGGTCGTCCGGCATGTTCAGCAACCGGATTTTGTCGTCGATGAAATCTTCAAAGTCGAATCGGTCCAGCGTCGGTTGCTGGCGATAGGCGCGCACGGCGTTCAGCGCGGTTTGCAGGAAAAAGCGATTGCTGACGCCGGGGATCTCCACCGGGTACTGAAACGCCATGAAGATCCCTTCGCCGGCCCGTTCCTCCGGCGACAGTTCCAGCAGATCTTTGCCCTTGAAACGCAGCGAACCGCCGGTGACCTCATAGTCCTCACGCCCGGCCAGCGTGGCGGACAGCGTGCTCTTGCCCGAGCCGTTCGGCCCCATGATGGCGTGGACCTCGCCCGGATTGACCTGTAGGTTCAACCCGTTGATGATCGGTTTGTCTTCGACGCTGACGTTCAAGTTTTCAATCGTTAACATACTCTTACCCTTCCGGCGTCTTACCCGACGCTCATGATTATCGGCACCGCAACGCGGTGCATGGCGTGCCGTGGCGTTGGCGCATTCATCAGCCCACACTGTGTTCGAGGCTGATGGACAACAATTTCTGGGCTTCCACCGCGAACTCCAGCGGCAGCTCCGAGAACACGTCTTTGCAGAAACCGTTCACGATCATCGAGATGGCATCGTCTTCACTGATGCCGCGCTGCAGGCAATAGAACAGTTGATCCTCGCCGATACGCGAGGTGGTGGCTTCGTGTTCCAGCTGCGCGCTGTTGTTTCTCACCTCCACGTAGGGGAAGGTGTGCGCGCCGCAGTCACCGCCGATCAGCATCGAGTCGCACTGGGTGAAATTGCGCGCGTTGGTGGCGCTGGGCATGATCTTCACCAACCCACGATAGGTGTTCTCGCTGTGCCCGGCGGAAATCCCCTTGGCGATGATGGTCGAACGGGTGTTCTTACCGATATGGATCATCTTGGTGCCGGTATCCGCCTGCTGGTGGCCGCTGGTCAGCGCCACCGAGAAGAACTCACCCACCGAGTAGTCGCCGCGCAGGATCACGCTCGGGTATTTCCAGGTGATCGCCGAGCCGGTTTCCGATTGCGTCCACGACATGCGCGAATGGTCGCCGGCACACAGCGCGCGTTTAGTCACGAAGTTGAGAATGCCGCCTTCGCTGCCCTGACCGGCGAACCAGTTCTGCACCGTGGAATATTTCACTTCGGCATTTTTGTTGACGATCACCTCCACCACCGCCGCATGCAGTTGGTAACTGTCGCGCACCGGCGCCGAACAACCCTCGATATAACTGACGTAGCTGTCGTCGTCGGCAATCAGAATGGTGCGCTCGAACTGACCGGTCTTGGCGGCGTTGATGCGAAAGTAGGTCGACAGTTCCATCGGGCAACGCACCCCTTTCGGGATGTAAACGAAGGTACCGTCCGAAGCCACGGCGGCGTTTAACGCGGCAAAGAAATTGTCGTTGGCAGGCACCACCGTGCCCAGATACTGGCGCACCAGCTCCGGATGCGCCTGAATTGCTTCGCTGAACGAACAGAAGATAATGCCCTGCTGCGCCAGCTCATCCCGATAAGTGGTGGCGACGGACACCGAATCGAAAATGGCGTCGACCGCTACGTCTTTACCCTCCCGTACCGGTACGCCCAGTTTGTCGAAAGCGTCTTCCACCTCGCGGGTTAGATAATTACCGTGAGCGGCATCGCCGGCCGGCTGTTGCTGCGCGCCCGGCTGGGAACCGCAGTTGTCGTCGCACTGCCCGCAGGAAGGCGCGGAGTAATAGCTGTAGTCCTGATAGTTCAGCCGCTCATAGTGCGCCTTCAGCCAGTGAGGTTCTTCCATCTGCAACCAGGCACGATAGGCGCTGAGTCGAAACTCTAGCATCCACTCCGGTTCATTGCGTCTGGCGGAAATCGCCCGCACCACGTCTTCATTGATGCCATGGGCCAGTTGATCCATCGCCAGCTCGGTGAAAAAGCCTTCTTTATAACGGCCGTCATCGAGCCAGGTCTGGACATCGTCGGATACGTCTACATTGCTACGCGCCATAATCGTGTCGCCGCTTAAAGCCCAAAACTTTCGCCACACCCACAGGCATGGCGGGCTTTTGGGTTGTTGAATTTGAATACCTGATTGATGCCTTCCTGCACAAAATCCACTTCCGTACCGTCGAGAAACGGCATCGCCTTGAGCGGAATGAACAGCCGCGCGCCTTCGCGCTGATAGAGCCGATCGGTGGGATCAGGCTGATGTACCAGTTCCAGTACGTAACCGAACCCCGCACAACCGGACTGTTTAACCGCCAGCCGAATGCCCTGCACCGATTCATCCCGTCGCATCAGGTTACTGATATGGGCCACGGCGCTATCGGTCAGCGTCAATCCCTGCCATGCCTGTTCGTCCAGTGAAAAAGTTTCTACATCGTGCGTTTGCATCGGGATCACCTCGTTTGCTGTTATTGCCCCCCTGCACGGCAGGCTGTGATACCGACCGCATGACATCCGTTTTCTTCCGGTTGATTGATTCGGATATCGATACTGTCAGGACTCATACAATGTTAATGATAATTATTACTACATCAACCGTGTGATTGTGGGGCTTTTCTCAATTAATTGTGGGGCTTTTCCCGGTTACAGGTTCAAAACGTGCCATTCGCAACCGGTGTTTTCGCCGCTCGCCGCCCCGAAAACCAATAACTGACTATTGATATAGCAAAAATTGATAATTTATACCTATGGTTTTACCTGTTAGTGCTATCAACATTTTCTTATCATCAGTATAACACTCCTGAATCAGTCTATTTTCTGAACACCTGTGCCATGCAAAAAATTCTCCGCTGAAGGCACATGGCGATAAATCCGGCGCATCTCATGCAGAAAATGTGATCGCGATCGCCTCTTACCGGCAAATGCGCGCCGGAAACGTTGCGCGATGAGGCGCTTAAAAATATGATAATGATTCTTATTTAATATGTGAGGTGCCGGACATGTTCCCGTTCAGAGCCTGGTTGCAGACGCAGATTGATGACTACCGGCGACAGTTGCGTAATGCCACGATGGAGTTTTATCTGGCGGAGTTATCGCTGGAGCGGGATGACGGCGAGATTGGCGAATTGCGGCACTACTACCTGACCGGTGTGCAAATGGCGGAACTGAGCCAACAGCAGGGCGACGAAAACAGTTACCTGTTCAGCCTGATCAAGATCCACCAGCGTTTGATTCATGAAATCAACAATACCGAGCGCGACCACTTATTCCGGGTGCAGAGTTACTACTTTGCACGCCAGACGTTGCAGCACATTTGCACCCAGTTCAGCCTGATGGGTAACTGGGACAAAGCCACCGCCTTCCAAACCGATTTTATGCAGCGGGTGGCTTTTATCCCCTGATGTCTACGCAGTGTAAGGGGCAAGCCCTGCCGGGCCAGACGCTCGACAGGGAGTGATGAATGGCGGGAGATCAGGCATCCGGCGTGATCACCGCCGTGGTTAGCCGTGAGGTGCAACAGAGCCGGTCACGGCTGTCAAAAATATCAATCTGCCAGACCTGCATCCGTTTGCCGGTGTGCAGCGCGCGGCACACGCCGCGCACCTCGCCTTCCGTCACCGCGCGCAGGTGGTTGGCGTTGATTTCCACTCCCACTACCCGCTGCTCGCCCTCCGAACACAGATAGCCGGCGATCGACCCCAGCGATTCCGCCAGCGCTACCGATGCGCCGCCATGCAGCAGCCCGAAAGGTTGACGCGTGCGATGATCCACCGGCATCACGCCTTCCAGCGTATCGTCGGTCAGGCGCGTCATACGGATGCCGATATGGCCGGCCATGCCGTCGACCGCCATCTGATTCAACTGCTCAATATCTACGTTACGTTTCCACAGCATCACACCAGCTCCAGCAACGCCTGCAACGGATGTTTCAATCCACGCCCTTCCATACGCTTAACCTGACTGCGGCAGGAGTAGCCGGTGGTCAGACAGCGCGCCTGCGGCAACCGTTGCAGGGACGGCTGCCAGGAGAGAGCATAGATCCCCTGAGAGTGCGCCAGATTGCGGGTTTCATGACCGTAAGTGCCCGCCATGCCGCAACAGCCGACGCTAACGTTTTCCAGCCGGGCGCCGAAATGGGCGAAAATGGCCGACCACTGTTGCCCGCTGGCCGGCAGCGCCGTGGTTTCAGTGCAGTGACCGAACAGATACCACGGCTCGTCGCGCAGTGCCGCAGCGCGATCGTCGCGGCTGGTCAATAGCGCCGTCAGCCATTCATGCACCAGTTGCACCTGAAAATCGCCGCGCCGATCGCCCAGCACTTCCCGGTATTCATCCCGATAGCACAGCACCAGCGCCGGATCCACCCCCACCATCGGCAGCCCAAGACGAGACACCCGGTTGAGGAATTCCGCGGTTTTACCGGCGGTTTTGGCGAAGCGTTGCAGGAACCCTTTGATATGCTGCGGCTTGCCGTTCGGCGAAAACGGCAGCAGCACCGGCCGCAATCCCAGTTTTTCCACCAGTCGGACGAAATCCGCCACTACCTGCGCGTCGTAATAGCTGGTAAACGGATCCTGCACGATCAGCACATGATCGGCGCGCGCCTGCGGCGACATCTGTTCCAACTGCTCCAGCGTGGTGGTCATCACCCGGTGGCCGACAAATTGCCGGCGCAGCGACGGCGCCGACAGCAACGGCAAATCCACCATGCCGATGAGCTTGCGGCTCACCGCATTGACCCACGGCTGGCGCAGGAAAAAGTTGAAGGTTTTCGGGCTGTGCGCCATCAGCGGAGCGTAGCTTTCCACGCCGGCCACCAGATAGTCCCGCGCCGGGCGCAGATAGCGGGTGTGGTACAGCTGCAGGAAGCGTGCGCGAAAACCGGGAACGTCAATCTTGATCGGGCACTGAGTGGAGCAGGCTTTGCAGGCCAGACAGCCGGACATCGCCTCCTTGACCTCATGCGAGAAGTCATACACGCCCTGACGCGCGGCCAGCGTGTTGCGGGTTTTGGCGATCAGCCCGCGGAAACTAACGCGCTGGTGCGGCAGCGCATTTTCCAGCGCCAGCGGATCCACGCCTTGCTCCGACAGCAGGCGCAGCCACTCGCGCACCAGCGTGGCGCGACCTTTGGGCGAATGGATACGGTTGCCGGTGATTTTCATCGACGGACACATCGGGCTGCGGGTATCGAAGTTGAAGCACAGGCCATTGCCGTTGCACTCCATCGCGCCGCGGTACGCGGTGCGCACCGTCAGCGGAATCTGCCGATCGTAGGTGCCGCGTTTCACCGCATCCACCTTCATCATAGGCGCGTCTACGCCCAGCGGCGCACAAATCTTACCGGGGTTGAGACGATTATCCGGGTCGAACGCCGCCTTGACCCGGCGCAGCTCTTCATACAGTTCCGGCCCGAAGAACGCCGGGCTGTATTCGGCGCGGAAACCTTTGCCGTGTTCGCCCCACAGCAACCCGCCGTATTTGGCGGTCAGCGCCACAATCTGATCGGACAACTGCTTCATTAGCACTTCCTGCTGCGGGTCGCACATATCCAGCGCCGGGCGCACATGCAACACGCCGGCGTCCACATGGCCGAACATGCCGTAGCTCAGATTGTGGCTGTCCAGCAGCGCACGGAATTCGACGATGTAATCCGCCAGATGCTGAGGCGGCACGCAGGTGTCTTCGGCAAACGGAATCGGTTTCGCCTGCCCTTTGCTGTTGCCCAGCAGGCCGACCGCTTTCTTGCGCATGCCGTAAATACGTTCGATGCCCGCCAGCTCACGGCAAACCTGATAGCCGATCACCCCCGCCTCGCGGGCCGCCAGTAGCCCATCAAGACGTTCGCACAACGACGCCACCTGTCCGTCGATCAGCGGTTCGTCGTCGCCGGCGAACTCGACGATGTTCAGCCCCAGCATCTCTTCGCCGGGCACATCGGTAATCAGTTCGCTGACCGAGTGCCACACGATATCTTCGCGCGCCAGATTCAGCACCTTCGAGTCCACCGTTTCCACCGACAGCGCCCGCGCTTCCACCATGAACGGCGCGCTGCGCAACGCGGAATCGAACGAGTCGTATTTGACGTTGACCAGCCGCCGCACCTTGGGCAGCGGCGTGATATCCAGCTTCGCTTCGGTGATGAACGCCAGCGTCCCCTCGGCACCGGTCAGGATGCGGGTCAGGTCAAACGTTTGCATGTCATCGCTGAACACATGACGCAGGTCGTAACCGGTCAGGAAACGGTTCAGTTTGGGGAATTTTTCTACAATCAGCTCACGGCGTTCACGGCAGCGATGCAATACGGTGTGATAAATACGGCCGATCGGCGAATTGTCCTGCGCCAGCTGTTCCGCCAGCGCCACCGGCATCGCCTGGGTATCCAGCAGTTCGCCGCCCGGCAGTACCGCGCGCAGCCCCAGCACATGGTCCGAGGTTTTGCCGTACACCAGCGAGCCTTGCCCCGAGGCGTCGGTATTGATCATACCGCCCAGCGTGGCGCGGTTACTGGTGGACAACTCCGGCGCGAAAAAGTAGCCGAACGGCTTCAGGTACTGGTTCAGTTGATCCTTGATGACCCCGGCTTCCACCCGTACCCAACCCTGTTCCGGGTTGATTTCCAAAATACGGTTCATGTAGCGGGACATATCCACCACAATCCCGTGATTGAGCGCCTGCCCGTTGGTGCCGGTGCCGCCGCCGCGCGGCGTGAAGACCAGCTCGCGAAAGCGCTCCTCATCCGCCAGGCGGGCCAACAGCGCCACGTCGGCGGTAGAACGGGGGAAAACCACGGCGTCCGGCAGCAGTTGATAAATACTGTTATCCGTCGCCATCGTCAGGCGATCGGCGTACTGGGTGGCGATATCGCCGGTAAAACCATTTTGCTTCAAGGCTTCCAAAAAGCTCAGCACCGGTTGAACGATTCCCGGCGCTTGTGTGATCTGTGGGATCATTATGTGTTGACCCTGTCCGTGCGAGAGGTGTTTGCCAATAAACTATTTGCCAATAAACTAAATGCCGACAGGCGGCGCGTCGGCCATCAGCGGCCCCTTCGTTTTATCACATTTCCCCCGGCGATGCGTTAATGGAGCAAGAAAAACTTAGGGTTGTGGCGGCAGGCGCCTCCCGCGGCATAACGCTGACGATTGCCCACCCGGTCAGGAATCACTGTGCAAACCAGCGGAAATCACGCATGATGAATTCTGGCTTAAATCCTTCGCATTATCAGCCATCAGGGACGACAGCCAGCCCCGTTTTCATCATTTTGCATTAGGCCTATCGCCTGAATTAACGAGGTAACCTCTCTTGATGAAACAATCTCAGTCACAGCGATTCGATCTCGCACGAATCCTGTTCAGCTTGTTGTTTATTGGTATTCTGATTATTGCCTGTTTCTGGGTGGTGCAACCGTTCATCCTCGGCTTTGCCTGGGCCAGTATGGTAGTCGTCGCTACCTGGCCGCTATTAATCCGTCTGCAGCAGATGCTGTGGGGATCCCGCTCGCTGGCGGTGCTGGTCATGACCCTGATGCTGGTGCTGCTGTTCGTGTTCCCAACCTCAATTCTGGTCAGCAGCGTGATCGACAACGCCTCGAATCTGATCAGTTGGATCGGCGCGCAGGGGCGGATTACCCCGCCGGAACTCGACTGGCTACAGTCCATCCCGTTGGTGGGCGCCAAGTTGCACAGCAGTTGGCATTCGCTGGCGCACAGCGGCGGCCCGGCGCTGATGGCCAAAATCCAGCCCTACATCGGTCAGACCGCGTCCTGGGTAGTGTCGCAGGCGGCGCACATCGGCCGTTTCCTGATGCACTGTGCCCTGATGGTGCTGTTCAGCGTGTTGCTATACAGCAAAGGGGATCAAGTCGCGCTGGGTGTGCGCCGTTTCGCCATTCGCCTCGGGCGTCAGGGCGGCGACTCGGCGGTGATTCTGGCGGCGCAAGCCATTCGGGCGGTCGCGCTCGGGGTGGTGGTGACGGCGATTGTGCAGTCGGTGCTGGGCGGTATTGGTCTGGCGCTGGCCGGAATTCCCTACACCACGCTGCTCACGGTGCTGATGTTCCTGTCCTGCGTGGCGCAAATCGGCCCGCTGACGGTGCTGATTCCCGCCATTATCTGGCTTTACTGGAGCGGCGATACCACCTGGGGCACCATCCTGCTGATCTGGAGCTGTGTGGTTGGCACGCTGGACAACATCATCCGTCCGTTGCTGATCCGTATGGGCGCGGATTTGCCGATGTTGCTGATCCTGTCCGGCGTGATCGGCGGCCTGCTGGCATTCGGCATGATTGGGCTGTTTATCGGCCCGGTGGTGCTGGCGGTATCTTATCGCCTGTTATCGGCCTGGATGAAAGAGTCGCCGGAACCGCCGCCGATCCGCGCCATTCCCCATCACCACAAAAAGCTCTGATTTCCACTTTCATCTCCCGGTGTACGACGCACCGGGAACATTCCTAATATGTAAGATAATTTTATATTTTTAGGAAACTTCTCAGCCAATACTCATCATTTATGGCAGTTAATCTGCCATTAGATCAATTTTCATGACAAAAATTCTTGCATGACAAATCTATTATTCAAAAATAATTAACCATTAGGATGATTCCTAATGACTCCGATCGCCCCAAAACCTAGTATTCATACCCGGAGCTATTGTTAACGTAATGTTTGTCAGTGAGGTTTCTCCTCGTCAGAGCTAGTAACGAATTGCTGTGTGTAGTCTTTGCCCATCCCCTGAGGTGGGCCTTTTTTTATCTGCCGCTTTATCCCTTCTCCGTGCTGTTGCACATGCTGCATTTTTTTCTCTCACCGGCTTCTTCGCTCACGCTATCTCGTATCGCCAGGGCATAAAAAAACCGCCCGGCGCAGTGCGGCGGGCGGTGGGTATGATTCAATCAACGTCAAATAAACGGCTTAGCGCTTCTCCGCCAGACTCAGCCAGGTCTGCACCACGGTATCCGGGTTCAGCGACAGGCTATCGATGCCTTCATCCATCAGCCAGGCGGCGAAATCCTCATGGTCGGACGGCCCCTGACCACAGATCCCGACGTATTTACCCTGCTTTTTCGCCGCGCGAATCGCCATCGCCAGCAGCGCTTTCACCGCGTCATTACGCTCGTCAAACAGTTCGGACACCACGCCGGAGTCGCGGTCCAGCCCCAACGCCAGCTGCGTCATGTCATTCGAGCCGATAGAGAAACCGTCGAAATGTTGCAGGAACTCCTCCGCCAGCAGCGCGTTGGACGGAATTTCGCACATCATGATGATTTTCAGACCGTTCTCGCCACGTTTCAGCCCCTGACTGGCCAACTCGGCCACCACGGCTTCCGCCTGCGCCACGGTGCGCACAAACGGGATCATCACTTCAACATTGGTCAGCCCCATGCCGTTGCGCACCCGCTTCACCGCCTCGCACTCCAGCGCAAAGCAAGCACGGAAGTCCGGCGACACGTAACGGCCGGCACCACGGAAACCCAGCATCGGGTTTTCTTCTTCCGGCTCATAGCGAGCGCCGCCCAGCAGGTTGGCGTACTCGTTGGACTTGAAGTCGGACAAACGCACGATTACGCGCTTCGGCCAGAATGCCGCCGCCAGCGTCGCGATGCCTTCCTTCAGCCGTTCGATGTAGAACTCGACCGGGTCGTCGTATCCCTGCATCAGGGTACGGATTTCACGCTGCAGTTCCGGCGTTTGCTGTGCAAACTCCAGCAAGGCGCGCGGATGCACCCCGATCATGCGGTTGATGATGAACTCCAGCCGCGCCAGCCCTACCCCTTCGTTGGGCAGGCAGGCGAAATCGAACGCCCGATCCGGGTTGCCGACGTTCATCATAATTTTCAGCGGCAGCGACGGCATAGCATCCACCTGCGAGCTTTTCACGGTGAAGTCCAGCAGGTCGTGATAGACGTAACCGGTGTCGCCCTCGGCGCAGGATACCGTCACTTTTTGGCCGCTTTGCAGCCGCTCGGTGGCGTCGCCGCAGCCCACCACCGCCGGGATACCCAGTTCACGGGCGATGATCGCCGCATGACAGGTCCGCCCGCCGCGGTTGGTGACGATCGCCGCCGCCTTTTTCATGATCGGTTCCCAGTCCGGGTCGGTCATATCGGTCACCAGCACGTCGCCGGCATTCACCCGATGCATTTCACTAATGTCATGGACGATCTTCACTTCGCCCGCGCCGATGCGATGGCCGATGGCACGCCCTTCCACCAGCACCTTGCCGCCGGCCGGCAAATGATAGCGCTCCATCACCTGACCGTTGGAACGCACCGTCTCCGGACGCGCCTGCACGATATACAGCTTGCCGGTGTGGCCGTCTTTGGCCCATTCGATGTCCATCGGACGGCCGTAGTGTTTTTCAATCAGCAGCGCCTGATGCGCCAGCGCCTGTACTTCATCATCGCTCAGGCAAAAACGGGTGCGCTGCGCCTCTTCCACATCCTCCACCCGCACCTGCTTACCGTGCTCCTGCGTGGCGGCGTACACCATACGGATTTTTTTCGATCCCATATTGCGGCGCACAATCGACGGCTTGCCATTGAGCAGCGTCGGTTTGTGCACATAAAACTCATCCGGGTTGACCGCGCCCTGCACCACCATCTCACCCAGCCCCCAGGAAGCGGTAATAAACACCACCTGATCGAAGCCCGACTCGGTATCCAGCGTAAACAGCACGCCGGAAGACGCCAGATCGGAACGCACCATGCGCTGCACCCCGGCGGACAGCGCCACGCCGCGGTGGTCGTAGCCCTGATGCACGCGATAGGAAATGGCGCGATCGTTGAACAGCGAAGCAAACACATGCTTCACCGCCACCATCACGGCATCAATGCCCTGTACGTTAAGAAAGGTTTCCTGCTGGCCGGCGAATGAGGCGTCCGGCATGTCTTCCGCGGTGGCGGAAGAACGCACGGCGAACGACGCATCCGGCTCACCGTCCGCCAGTTGCTGGTAGGCGTCGCGGATTGCCTGCTCCAGCTCCGGCTGGAACGGTGTATCGATGACCCACTGACGGATCTGCGCGCCGGCCTTGGCCAGTTGGCCGACATCGTCGGCATCGGTATGGTCCAGCAGTTCATAGATACGCTGGTTGATGCCGCTTTGGTTGAGAAAGTCATTAAACGCCTGGGCGGTTGTCGCAAAACCATTCGGAACCGACACCCCAAGTTCCGACAGATTGGTGATCATTTCCCCCAGAGAGGCATTTTTGCCTCCCACCCGCTCAACGTCGTGCATACCAAGCTGGTTATACCACAGGACATTACGCATATCAGGGCCGTTGTTAGACATCGAAAATAATCCTTTTTGCATACAGTTAGGATGTGAAGAATTAGGGTGTGAAATATTGCGCCATGAATGAGTTTTGGCTCTATGAGCGTAGCACAGGGTTTCAAAAAGGACGGAAAGGTGAATCGATCAACCTGGTGAAAAAAAGAGGAATTCAGAGTTTTGGATTGCTAAAAGTCAGAAAAATCCCAATATTGTAGAATAATACCATCTTAATCATGAAGATAATGAAATAGTGTTTTAATAAAAATGTCAGGAAACACCTGATTTTTGGCACAAAAGTCTTATGATAGCCAGCGAAGGCATTGGAGGAGTTGGTATGGAAAGAAGCGTATTTTATGTGTCCGACGGCACCGCCATTACGGCGGAAGTGCTGGGTCATGCCGTCATGTCCCAGTTTCCGGTTAGCACCGTCAGTTATACCCTGCCGTTCGTCGATAATGAAGCCCGGGCGGCAGCCGTCCGCGAACAGATCGATACCTTGTACCACCAGAGCGGCATTCGCCCGCTGGTGTTCTACTCCATTGTCACGCCGGCTATCCGCGATATCATCGTCGGCAGCGAAGGATTCTGTCAGGACATCGTGCAGGCCCTGGTGGCGCCGCTGCAGCAGGAACTGAACGTGTCGCCGATGCCGGTGGCCAATCGTACCCACGGACTGACCGCCAACAACCTGACCAAATACGACGCGCGTATCGCCGCGATCGATTACACGCTGGCCCACGACGACGGCATCTCGTTGCGCAACCTCGATCAGGCGCAGGTGATCTTGCTGGGGGTTTCCCGCTGCGGCAAAACCCCGACCAGCCTTTATCTGGCGATGCAGTTCGGCATCCGGGCCGCCAACTATCCCTTCACCGCCGACGATATGGACAACCTGCTGCTGCCGGAGGCGCTCAAGCCTTATCAGCAAAAGCTGTTCGGCCTGACCATCGACGCCGAGCGACTGGCGGCCATCCGTGAAGAACGGCGTGGCAACAGCCGTTATGCCTCGCTGCGGCAATGCCGTATGGAACTGAGCGAGGTGGAGTCGCTATTCCGCCGTAATCAGATCCGTTACATCAACACCACTAATTATTCGGTGGAGGAGATTTCCGCCCGCATTATCGACCTGATGGGCATAAATCGGCGTATGTATTAGCTGTTTTCACTCATCGGAGTAAGGGGTTGGCTGTGATAGACTATCGCCATCGCGGCCAGGCGGACCCGGAAAAACATCGGTGGCCCCACGGCCACCTCCCCGCGCTTTCTGCCAGACCTGATGGTTATTCATAAAAAAGCCTATACCTAACGGGATAGGCGTCACGTACATTCAGAGACTACACATGCAACCAACTGATGAGCTGCGCAGTGAGCGACTTGCCAGTCTGATGACGCCCCATGAGCTGTTGACCGCACTTCCCCTCACGCCGGATGTCGCCGACACCGTCATCGCCTCGCGCGCACGCATAGAACACATTCTTTCCGGGCAGGACCGCCGTTTGCTGGTGATCATTGGCCCGTGCTCCATTCACCATATTGATAGCGCCAGAGAATACGCCCAGCGGCTGGCCGCATTGCGGACGAGATACCAGCACCGGCTGGAAATCGTGATGCGAACCTACTTCGAAAAACCGCGCACCGTGGTGGGCTGGAAAGGGCTGATTGCCGACCCGCAGCTCAACGGCAGCTTCCTGATCAACGAGGGATTGACGCAGGCGCGCCAGTTGCTACTGGATATCAACGCGCTCGGCCTGCCGACCGCCACCGAATTTTTGGATATTGTCACCGGGCAGTATATCGCCGACACCATCAGTTGGGGGGCGATCGGCGCACGCACCACCGAAAGCCAGATCCATCGGGAAATGGCCTCCGCCCTCTCCTGTCCGGTGGGATTCAAGAACGGCACCGACGGCAACGTCCGCATCGCGGTTGACGCCATCCGCGCCGCCCGGGCGCGCCACATGTTTTTATCGCCGGATAAACACGGCCGCATGACGGTGTACCAGACCCACGGCAACCCGTTCGGCCATATCATTCTGCGTGGCGGCAAAACGCCCAACTACGAAGAGCAACACATTGCCGAGGCCTGTGCCGCGCTGCGGGAATTTGCGCTGCCGGAACGGCTGGTGGTGGATTTCAGCCACGGCAACAGTCAGAAGCAATTTCAGCGCCAGTTGACCGTGGCGCAGGCGGTATGCGACCAGATTCGCGGCGGCGCCAGCGCCATCGCCGGCGTAATGGCGGAGAGTTTTCTGGTGGAAGGCACCCAGCCGCTGCACCATCCGGATCAACTGACCTACGGCCAGTCGATTACCGACGCCTGCCTCGGCTGGCAGGACAGCGAACGCCTGCTGGCCATGCTGGCGGATGCGGTGGACAGCCGTTTCACTGACTGACGGAAGGCCGTTCGACGCATCGTTTCCGGGCATCGTTCTTCCCTAAAATCGTTCTCCCCCTGAAAAAGAAAACCTCCGCCGTGGCGGAGGTCGTTCCCTTTTCGATTGACAAGGCGCGATCAGGCAATCGCCGCCCTGTCCTCCATGGCCTCTCGCCAACCTCCCAACCAGTTAGACCGGGCATCGATCGATTGATAAGGACAGAGCTCCTTGGACCGGCCAACGATACCAGCCTGGTAGCCCCGTGAATGCGCCCGTGCCAGACGATCTCTTTTCTGTCTCTTCATGCCTTGTTTCCCTCATTTCGACTCTGGTGGAAAGAAAACAGTGGTTACTTTTCACGCAACCACACCCTATGAATAGCCATTTGGGAGGCGAAGATCAAGGCGCAAAATTCACGCCATTGTCATATTTGTGAACCAGAATAAAGAATTTTCTGTGAGACAAAGCCACATTTTGGGCTAACAGGCTGAGACAAAAACAAAACCCCTGGAAACCGATCGTGATCACAAAAACGAGATCCAGAGGTATTTGCTATAACTCAATTCGTATTGGTATAAAAGCGCCCCGTTTTCTACGTCGAACGGCGATCAGGCGCCGGCCTGCAGGCGCTGGCGTACCTGCTCCGCCACCTGCTGCCAGCCTTTGCCGAGCGCGCCTATCAGTGCGTCGTAGCCGTCTTCGGCCTGCGGCACCTCGATATTGAACGGCTGGGTGATCACGCGTTTACCGCCTTGCAGCACCCATTCGCCGCGAATCACCGCTTTGCCGTCAAACCGCCCCTGAAACGCCGTCACATTGACCTGCAAGCTGGAAGCGTTATCGCTGGCAGCGCCGGTCGCGGCGACATGCCAGCCCGGCAGGCCGTTGCGCAGCGACGCCACCAGCGCCTGCTGCAACTGCTGGTCCAGCGGGCTGGCCCACAGATTATTGGTCGCGATGGTGTAACGTACCGCCGAAGTCTGGAACACGATGCCGTTCCCTGCCAGCGAATCCACCAGAGTGACCGGAGCCACCCACAGCTGACGCCCTTCGGTCGACGCCACCGACACACTGGTGTTCTGCGTGGCGGCAGGCAGTTGATAATAGACTTTCTGCGGGCTGCTACAGGCGCCCAGCAACAACACCAGCCACAACGGCCATCGCTTTATCATGGTTTCGCCTTCTTCGGTTGTGGATCTCGGGCACCCGGTGCCTCGAAGATCAGGGCATTACTCTTGTCGTTCAGGGTACGCAGCAACGGCTGCAATTCACGCAGCGTCTGATCCAAACGCTGCATGTCGCCCACCATACGGTTATACGCCGGCGAACCGGGCTGCACGCCCTGCAGGCTGTGGTTCAGTTCGCGCAGCGTACGCTGCATATCCTCCGGCAACTGCTGCATCGCCTCGCTGTTAGTCAACGTGTTGAGCGATACCAACGTTTTTTGCAGTTCGCGCAGGGTGGACTGGCTTTCCGCCAGCGTCTTCGTCGCCTGTTCCACCATCGGGTTGAGCGGCAGGCTATTGATTTTATCCAGCACCGACATCAGTTTCTGCTGGATCTGCGTCAGGCCGCCGTTAACCGTCGGCAACACCGGGTAGCCATCCATCGACGTCAGCGACGTCACGCGGCCTTTCTGCTGCGGATAAAAATCCAGATCCACGTACAGCGCGCCGGTCAGCAGATTGGCGGTCTTCATCGACGCCCGCATACCAGAGACCGCGCCCTTACTCAGTTCCTGTTCCAGATTGATCTGGTCGCGCAGCCCTTGCTTCAGCCGGCCCGGTTCGATACGTACCAGTACCGGGATGCGGTAATCGCTGTCGAAACTCTGCGGCAGATTGTGCGGGAAGAACGGCACTTCCGCGACGGTTCCCAGCCGGATGCCGCGGAATTCGACCGGCGCCCCCGCCTGCAGGCCGCGTACCGACTCATCGAAAAACAGCAGGTATTCTTTGTACTCGGTATAGAGCGAATCCTGAATGCTGTTCTGATTGTCAAACAGCTGGAATTCGTCGCGCTCATGAGCCGGGTTGCCCACTTCCCAACCGGCAGGCACATCAAAGCTGACGCCGCCGCTTAGCAACGTGCTGAGCGACCCCATTTCCACCCGCATCCCCTGCGCGGACAGATTCAGCGCCACGCCGCTGTCTTTCCAGAAACGAACATTCGCCGTGACCAGTTGGTCATAGGGCGCGGCGACAAACAGCTGATACTGCATCTTTCTGGCCGCAGGATCAAAGTGGCTGGTTTCCACCGATCCGACCCGGTAGCCGCGGAACAGCACCGGATCGCCGGCGGTCAACTGCCCGGACTGCTCGCTGTTGAGAATAATGCGGATCCCTTTGGCGTCCGGCGACGCCAGCGGCGGCGAATCCAGCAGTTTGAAAGCGCGGCTGTCTTCCTTGTTGGACCCCGGCTGAAGCTCGATGAAAGAGCCGGACAACAGCGTCCCAAGCCCGGAGACGCCTTCGCGGCCTATCTGCGGTTTCACCACCCAGAACACCGAATCCTTGCTCAGCAGCTTATCCATGCCGTCGTTAAGACGCGCCTTGATTTCCACCTGCTGCAGGTCTTCGCTCAGCATCACGCTTTCCACCACCCCCACATTCACGCTGCGGCTCTTGATCGCCGTTTTTCCCGCCTCGATCCCCTCGGCGTTGCTGGTGGTCAGCGTGATTTCCGGCCCCTGATGACTCACGTGATAAAACAGAATCCAGGCGCCAATCAGCACGGTCACAATCGGTACAATCCATACCGGCGACCAGCGTTTGATGCTTTCGATCTGCGCCATGCCTTGATTAGTTTTCGTCAACGGAACGCTCCTCTCCTTGCACGTGATGCCGATCCCACAGCAGGCGGGGATCAAAGGTCATTGCGGCAATCATGGTCAATATGACCACGGTGGCAAACAACACCGCGCCGATGGCCGGATAAATGCTCATCAGTCGGCCCATACGCACCATCGCCGACAATACGGCGATGACAAAGACATCGATCATCGACCAGCGGCCGACAAATTCCACGACTTCATACACCAGATGCAGCCGCTCAGTATCGTAACGACGCGAGCCGTGCGCACACCAGCACAACCAGCCCATCGCCAGCATTTTCAGCGTCGGCACCATGATACTGGCGATGAAAATTACCAGCGCCACCGGCCACGAACCGGAATCCCATAGTAAGATCACGCCGGACATGATCGTCGAGGTGATGCTATGACCGAGCGCTTCGGTGACCATAATCGGCATCACGTTGGCGGGCACATACAGCAGCACCGACGTCAGCAACAGCGCCAGCGTCCATTGCAGGCTGTGGCGCCGTCGGGCATGGCCGTGGGTGTGACATCGCGGGCAACGGAGCTCATCGGCGGGCAGGATAGCGCTACAACAGGTGCAGGCGCGTACGCCTTGATCCAACCCGCTGCGGCCGGTTTCCAGCCCCGCCGGCATCGGCGGCGGCGGCGCGACGTCGTCCCACAGCCAGCGGCGATCGAGGCTCTGGAACGCCAGCAGTTGCAACAGGCAAAAAACGATATAAGGGACAAAACTGGCGCCGATACCGATATCGCCATACGACATTAGCTTTACAAAACTGACCAGCACGCCCGCCAGAAAGATCTCCGCCATGCCCCAGCTTTTCAACTGGAATAGCGTCCTGGTGAACAAACGCCGCACCGCGTCAGGCAACGGCGCGCGCAGGCACAGCAGCAGAATCATCGCCATTGAGCAGGCCGGCACCAGTTGAGAAAACAGCAGAAACAGCGTCGCCATGCTGGCATAGTTTTCCGCCACCATCACCCGCGGGATTTCCAGCAGGGTGATTTCGCTGCGAATACCGGCGACGCTCATCGAAACAAAGGGAAACAGCATGGACAGCAGCAGCATGATCAGCGCGCTAAACGCGAAGCTGGCTGGCCGCCAGCGCGGCTCACGCCGACGGCTGGACAACGCGGTTTTACAACGCGGACACACCGCCCGTTGCCCATCCTGCAATGTCGGCAGTTCTACCAGCAAGTCACAGTGCGGACACAGCATGTGCCGGTCATAGTGGTGGTGATGGACACACATTCGCCGCCTCCCGTGGCCTGACGGATAAGAAAAATCGTGACGTTATTGAGACTGGATTGATGGCGGCACCGGCAAGATGACATGCGAGATAAGTCAGCTTGCCTGCGACCACCGTTTATTTGCAACTATCGTTTCGTTGCAACCACGGTTTCTTTGTAATCATCGTTTTTTACAACACGATGCCCGCGCGCCAGAGAGAAGCTCAAACATCGCCCTTCTCTGGCGTCAGGCCCGCGGCTAAACGATGCCCGCGTGACGGTTCACCCGGCTGACCTGCCACGGCACCGGCTTGTGCCGCCGCGGTGTGGTTCATCCGGCGAAGGCGTTCGCCTCAGCAGCGCGTTTACGCCAGAAAGCAACCGCTCCCCGTCAACGCCGGCGATGCCTTAGCCATTCTTTTGGGCTTCGAGCGTTTCCCAACGTTCGAAACAGTCTTCCAACTGCTGCTCCGCTTGCGCCAGCGCCGTCAGCACCGGCTGGGTTTCATCATGCGGCAGGGAAAAGAACGCCGGGTCGTTCATCTGCTGTTGCAGATTTTCAATCTCGTTCTCCAGCACTTCAATACGTTGCGGCAACTGTTCCAGTTCACGCTGCTGGTTATAACTGAGCTTGCCGCCGCCGCGTTTAGCTGGCTGTGCGGCCGGCGCGCTCTGCGCGTTCTCACTGTCGCGGTTTTCTTTCGCCGGTGCGCTTTTTACCGGTAAGGACGTGCGCAACGGCGCGGCGTACGCGCGCTGTTGCTGAGCATCATAATAGCCGCCGACATAGCGGCCAATCAGACCATTCCCTTCAAAAATCCAGCACTCGGTCACCGAGTTATCGACGAACTGACGGTCATGGCTCACCAGCAGCACCGTGCCCTGATAACTTTCCAGCAACTCTTCCAGCAGTTCCAACGTTTCCACGTCCAGATCGTTGGTGGGTTCATCGAGAATCAGCAGGTTGCTGGGTTTCAGGAACAACCGGGCCAGCAGCAGGCGGTTGCGCTCCCCGCCGGACAGCGCTTTGACCGGCGTCATGGCGCGCTTCGGGTGAAACAGGAAGTCCTGCAGATAACCCAGCACATGGCGCGGACGGCCGTTAACCATCACCTCTTGCTTGCCTTCGGCGAGGTTGTCCATCACCGTTCGTTCCGGATCCAACTCGGCGCGATGTTGATCGAAGTACGCCACTTCCAGTTTGGTGCCGCAGTGGATACGTCCGGACGTCGGCGCCAGTTGCCCCAGCATCAGTTTCAGCAGCGTGGTCTTGCCGCAGCCGTTCGGCCCAACCAGCGCGATTTTATCGCCGCGCTGCACCTGGGCGGAAAAACCGGACACCAGCGTTTTGCCGTCCACCTGATAATCAACGTCTTCCAGTTCAAATACGATCTTGCCGGAACGGGACGCCTCTTCCACCTGCATTTTGGCGTTACCCATTACTTCGCGGCGTTCGGCGCGTTCCTGACGCATCGTCTTGAGCGCCCGCACGCGGCCTTCATTACGGGTGCGACGGGCCTTGATGCCCTGACGGATCCACACCTCTTCCTGCGCCAGCTTGCGGTCGAATTCGGCATTCTGCAGTTCTTCCACCCGCAGCGCCTCTTCTTTACCCAGCAGATATTTGTCGTAATCGCCAGGCCAGGACACCATCTTGCCGCGATCCAGATCGACAATGCGGGTCGCCATATTGCGGATAAATGAACGGTCGTGGGAAATAAACACGATGCTGCCGGAAAACGTCTTGAGGAAACCTTCCAGCCAGTCGATGGTATCGATATCCAGATGGTTGGTGGGTTCATCCAGCAACAACACTCGCGGCGCGCTGACCAGCGCGCGCCCCAGCGCCGCTTTACGCAGCCAGCCGCCGGACAGCGCCGACAGCGGCGTGTCCGCCGACAATCCCAACTGTTCCAGCACCTCGTTGATGCGGTCCTCCAGCTTCCACAGCCCCTGATGGTCCAGCACTTCCTGAACCTTCGCCAGTTGGTTCAGGTTTTTCTCGCTGGGGTCTTCCCCCACCAGCCGCAACGCGACATGGTAGGCCTTCAGGTACTCGGCCTGCGCCGCCACGCCTTCGGCGACGAAATCGAACACCGTGCCGGCCACATCGCGCGGCGGGTCCTGCTGCAAGCGCGCCACAATCAGGTCCTGCTCGTACACCAGCCGGCCGTCATCCAGCGGTATTTCCTTCGCCAGAATTTTCAGCAACGTGGATTTGCCGGCGCCGTTACGCCCAACCAGACACACGCGCTCGTTGTCTTCAATATGCAGTTCGGTGTTGTCCAACAACGGCGCATCGCTGAACGATAGCCAGGCGCCGGATAAGCTAATCAATGACATGGTAGTTATTTTTCCTCGCCGGCGTGTTTCAGCAGCCAGCAGTTGTGAATCTGACGGTTACGGGCGAAATCCTGCGACAGCGTCTGTGCGGTAATCTCCTTCGCCTCCAGTCCCAGCGCGGCCAGCCCGGCCTGATCCATCTGGAATCCGCGTTTGTTGTTGGAAAACATGATGATGCCGCCAGGGCGCAGTATACGTTTGAGCTGGGTCATCAGCATCAGGTGATCACGCTGCACATCGAACGACTCGTCCATCCGCTTGGAGTTGGAGAAGGTCGGCGGGTCGATAAAAATCAGGTCAAACTGTTCGTGGGTTTCCCGCATCCACGCCAGACAATCGGCGTGAATCAGCCGGTGCTGACGACCGGTCAGGCCGTTGAGGCGCAGGTTCTTTTCCGCCCATTCCAGATAGGTGCGCGACATATCCACCGTGGTGGTGGAGCGCGCGCCGCCCAGCCCGGCGTGCACGCTGGCGCTGCCGGTGTAGGCGAACAGGTTGAGGAAATCCTTGCCGTTGCTCATCTCGCCTAACATGCGGCGGGCGATGCGGTGATCAAGAAACAGCCCGGTGTCCAGATAGTCGGTCAGGTTGACCCACAGTTTGGCGTTGAACTCCGATACCTGCAGAAACTCGCCTTTCTCGGCCAGCTTTTCGTACTGGTTCTTGCCTTTTTGGCGTTCACGGGTCTTCAGCACCAGATGGCTGGCGGGCAGCTCCAGCACGCTCAGGGTGGCGTTGATCACATCAAACAACCGCTGGCGGGCCTTCTGGGCGTCGATGCTTTTCGGCGGCGCATACTCCTGAATCACCACCCGCTCGCCGTAACGGTCTACCGCCACGTTATATTCCGGCAGGTCGGCGTCATACAGGCGATAGCATTCGATACCCTGCTGCGCGGCCCATTTATCCAGCTTGCGCAGGTTTTTGCGCAGACGATTGGCGAAATCCTCGGCGAACGTCGCCGCGCTCTCCGCGCCGTTTTCCTTTTCCGCCAGCTGATAATTCTTCTGCACGCACTCCAGCGGGCCGTTCTTGGCCTTGAACTGGCGATCGGCACGCAGTTGCAGGCAACTGAGCAGTTCCGGCGAGGCGCTAAACAGCGACAGCTTCCAGCCGCCGAATTCGCTTTTCATTTTGCGTCCGAGCAGGTTATGCAACGCAATCAGCGCCGGCTCGCTCTCCAGTCGCTCGCCGTAAGGCGGGTTGCTGACCACCGTGCCCGTCGGCCCCTGCGGCAGCGGATTTTTCAGTTGAGTGGCGTCGGCGGATTCAAACCGAATCAGGGAACTGACCCCGGCGCGACGCGCGTTGCTGCTGGCAATCTCCACCATGCGGCGGTCGACGTCGGAACCAAAGAACCGGGAAGATGTGGCTTGCAGACCGGCCCGGGCGCGTTCCTGCGCCTCGGTGGTGACGCTTTTCCACAGCGTCGGATTATGGTTCTGCCAGGCCAGAAAACCCCAGTACTGACGATGCAAACCGGGCGCGCGATCCGCCGCCATCATCGCCGCTTCAATCAGCAGCGTGCCGGAACCGCACATCGGATCTACCATCGGCGTGCCGGCTTCCCAGCCGGATCGCAACACGATCGCCGCCGCCAGATTCTCCTTCAGCGGCGCCTGCCCGGCCATTTCGCGGTAACCGCGCAGGTGCAGGCTCTCGCCGCTCAGGTCCAGCGCCACGCTGGCTTTCTCGCGTTGCAGAAAGACATTGATGCGGATGTCGGGCTGCTGGCGGGCGACGTCCGGACGCTGACCGGTTTTGCGGCTAAAGCTGTCCACAATGGCATCCTTGACCTTAAGCGCGCCATACTGGCTGTTGCGAATCTCGTCATTGGTGCCGGTAAAATGCACCGCAAAGGTGTGGTTGACGTCAAACACCGCGCTCCAGTCCACCGCCTGCACGCCCAGATACAGGTCCAGATCGCTGTAGACGTTAAACTCGTTGAGCGGCAGCAGAATGCGCGACGCCAGTCGGCTCCACATCAGGCTCTGGTATAGCAGCCGATCGTCTCCCTGAAAGTGCACTCCGCCCTGCACCACCGTGCACTGCTGCGCGCCCAGCGCTTCAAGTTCACTTTTTAACAATTCTTCCAGACCACGCGCCGTGCTGGCAAACAGAGAGTTCATATCGCGACTATTACCTTAATGAAGAACGACCTAATAAAGAACGTCCCTTCAAGAAAGAAGACGCTCTGGAAAAAACGTATTTTAAGGAAAACCGGGAAGCCTTAAGGAAAACCGGCAGCCTTAAAGAAAATTGAGGCGCATTATAGCTAATCCCGGCGGCTTGTCATAAAGTTGCCGCTTTACGTCAGCAAGGAAATCCTCACCGTGATCGTGCTAAGTCGGCTTTTTGTTCACCCGGTCAAATCCATGCGCGGTATCCAGCTGTCGCAGGCGATGGTCAGCGCCAGCGGACTGGCGTTTGACCGCATGTTCATGATCACTGAACCCGATGGCACCTTCATTACCGCCCGCCAGTTTCCGCAACTGGTGCTGTTCACGCCGGCGCTGACCCACGATGGCGTGTTCCTGTCCGCGCCCGACGGCCAGACATACCTGGTGCGCGTCGACGATTTCGCCCCCGCCACCGCGCCAACCGAAGTCTGGGGCAACCATTTTCAAGCCCGGATCGCGCCGGAAGCGCTCAACCGCTGGCTGAGCGATTACCTGCAACGCCCGGTGCAGCTGCGCTGGCAGGGTCCGGAGCCGTCGCGCCGCGTTAAACGCCGCCCGGACATCCCGCTGGGGTTTGCCGACGGCTACCCTTTCCTGCTGATCAACGACACCTCATTCGACGATCTGCGCCGCCGTTGCAGCGCAGGCATCCGCATCGAGCAGTTTCGTCCTAACCTTACCGTCAGCGGCGCCGAAGCTTACGCCGAAGACAGCTGGCAGACCGTGCGGGTCGGCGAGGTGGTGTTCGATGTGGCGAAGCCCTGTAGCCGCTGCGTCCTGACCACGGTGAGCGTAGAGCGCGGACGTCGCCATCCGTCCGGTGAGCCGCTGGCGACATTGCAGCGATACCGCACGGCGGAAAACGGCGATGTGGATTTCGGCATGAACCTGATCGCCCGCAACAGCGGCATCATTCGCGCCGGCGACAGCGTCGAGATTTTGTCCACCAAACCGCCGCGGCCTTATGGCGCGGGTGCTACTACTGAAAGTTTGACGCCGCAAGCCAGCGCCGTCAAAGCGGTGCAGATCGCCTATCAGGGCCAGCGTTTTACCGGCAACAATCAGCAAATCCTGCTGGAACAGCTGGAACAACAGGGGATCCGCGTTCCCTACTCCTGCCGGGCCGGGTTATGCGGTTGCTGTCGACTGACGCTGACCGCTGGCGATGTGTCGCCGTTGAAAACCAGCGCGCGGGGCGAAGACGGGACGATTCTGGCGTGCAGCTGCATTCCGGCGGGGGATATTCAACTGGCCTGATAACCGCCTGTGACGCGGTGAAATAGTGGTGTGATGGAATAGTGGTGTGATGGAATAGTGGTGTGATGGAATAGCGGTATGATGGAATAGCGGTATGGTGGAATAGTGACGTAATGAACTGAATATATCGCTCCGCCGGGGTTCAGCCGGCGAAAGCGTAATGCGGCGATGTTTCGCCGTTCTTGTCCGCAATGGGACGCAGGCGGTCATGCATGATTTTGATGGCGTCGCCCAGTTGCATGGTCTTGCCGCTAAGCGCCAGTTGCCCCTGTGCCAGCACGCACAAACTGGCTTTATCCCCGGCTTCCACCACCATGAAATTCGCCGCTTCCTGGCGCTCATTCAGTTGCACGCTAACCTGATCGCCGGTTTGCGGTGATGAATGCGCCGCACCCTGAGCCGCAAAGTGCCAACTTTTCGGCATCATCGGTTTCAGGAAACGGTTAGCCACCAGCGCGTTCAGCACCAGCTCGGCCCGGGCTTCGGCGGGCAGCGCCAGCGCCTGACATTTCTCCTGATAGGTGAAAAACAGCGCGGCATCCTCCACACAGAACACGCTCGGCATAAAGGCATCCGGCGTCAGCATGGCGGAAGAGAAACGGGAACGGAATACCACGCCGTTGGCCAGATCGAGCATCAGGCGCGCCTGTTCGGTATCGAAATACCAACGCCAGCTATCGTCAGGGATTAATTTCATCGCATTACCTTTATGTATGCCCTACAAATTACAACGCACCGGCTGGCGCGACCGGATGAATCACCAGCGACTAACATCAATAAGCGGCTGGATGAATAAGAGCAACCAACACGCCGTGACCTGAAAAAAGATGGCGGGTATATATCCTTAGCGTATTCGCCGGGCAATACCGCTTTTAAAATAAGCCATCAGGCACGACTCTGACGTATTTTTACACAAACGATGAAAATATAGACCAGCGCGGCGGAGAAATAAACCCCCACGCTGGATATACCCGTCATACTTCAAGTTGCAGGTGTGTTGGCTGCGTTCGTTCACCCGAATCACTTACCTGAGTAAGCTCATCGGGATTAAATGAGAGACATCCTGTCTCTCACCGGAGGCCAGCCGTTGGCTGGTCAAATTCGTTCCCAACGAATTTGTCACTCTCTTGCCGCCTTCCTGCAACTCGAATTATTTAGGGTATAACAGGAATGAAAAAATCAAATATGGGTAACGATATCTTTAATCAGACGCGGTCCGCGATAAATAAATCCGCTGTAAATCTGAACCAGCGTCGCCCCGGCGGCTAATTTTTCTCTGGCGGCGACTACCGAATCAATTCCGCCTACGCCGATAATCGGTAACCGCCCCTGCAATTCCTGCGACAGACGACGAATGACTTCGGTGCTGCGCGACTGCAACGGACGCCCGCTTAATCCGCCGGTTTGCCCGCAATGATTCAACCCCTGGATCAATTGACGATCCAACGTGGTATTGGTAGCGATCACGCCGTCGATATTATGGCGCACCAGACTGTCGGCAATTTGGATCAATTCTTCTTCAGAAAGATCCGGCGCAATTTTTACCGCGACCGGTACATATTTTTGATAGCGGGTATGCAGCTCAGTCTGTTTATTTTTTACAGCCTGTAACAAATCATCCAGCGCATCGCCATATTGCAGCGTCCGTAATCCCGGCGTATTGGGAGAAGAAATATTGATGGCAATATAACCGGCGTGGGAATAGACCTTATCCATACAAATCAGATAATCGTCTTTTCCCTGTTCCACCGGCGTGTCTTTATTTTTACCGATATTGATGCCGAGCACGCCGCCAAAACGCGACTGTTTGACATTCTCCACCAGATTATCCACCCCGCGATTGTTGAAGCCCATACGGTTGATCAGCCCTTCGGCCTCCACCACCCGGAACAAACGCGGCTTGTCATTGCCCGGCTGCGGACGCGGCGTGACGGTGCCCACTTCAATAAAGCCGAACCCCATGGCGCCGAGCGCATCGATACACTCGCCGTCCTTATCCAGCCCGGCGGCCAGCCCCAGCGGATTGCGGAACGACAGCCCCATGCAGGTCACCGGCTTGGTGGGAACCGACTGACGAACCAGCCATTCAAACGGGGTGTGGGTAATGCGGCGCAACTGATGCAGGGTAAACTCGTGCGCCTGTTCAGGGTCGAGCTGGAATAACGCTTTACGGATGAGGGGATACATGACTTCTCCTGGATTCCCGGTTACAAACCGGGGGCGTATTATCGTCCATCGTCAGGCGAAAGGGAATTGACCTGGGCCAAAAAACGCCGCGACGACGCAATCGTTTTCCTTTATACGCCGGCCATTGCGGATTTTTTATTCGTTTTTTCGCTTTCCATTCCACAATAAATCATTTTTCTAACCTCCGCCGGCTCTGCCAGACTAACCAAACGGTTATTAAATTGTGAAAAACGATACCATTTGGTTATACCCAAAATAATTCGAGTTGCAGGACAAAACGCGTGGCGTTTTGAACAACGCAACGCGTTGGCCCTTAAGGGCAAGACTCATAATGAGTCTTGTAACGCGGCGACGCAGCGAATCCCCAGGAGCTTACATCAGTAAGTGACTGGGGTGAGTGACAAATCTGCCGGGAGCAGAGTTGAACGCAGCTCGCTGCGACCCTAAAAGGGCGAGGCCCAGGGATGGGCCGAGTAAGAAAGCCAACGCATCTGCAACTTGAAGTATGACGGGTATATAAGGAGTCACTATGCGCGTTATAACGCTGGCAGGCAGCCCACGTTACCCTTCCCGTTCAACCGCTTTATTGCATCACGCCGGAAAATGGCTGGAAGCCAAAGGCGCCGAGGTGTTGCCGTGGCACCTGCACAACTTTCCGCCGGAAGACCTGCTCAATGCCCGCTTCGACAGCCCGGCGCTGCAAACCCTGAACGAGCAACTCGCCAGCGCCGACGGCCTACTGGTCGCCACCCCGATTTACAAAGCGTCGTTTTCCGGCGGTCTGAAAGCCCTGCTGGACGTGCTGCCGGAACGGGCGCTGGAACACAAAGTGGTGCTGCCGCTGTCCACCGCCGGTTCCGTCGCCCACATGCTGGCGGTGGATTACAGCCTTAAACCGGTGCTGAACGCCCTGAAAGCACAGGAAATCCTGCAGGGCGTATTCGCGGATGACAGCCAGATCAGCCACTACGACCGTACCCCGATCTTTACCGATGCGCTGGAAGCCCGTCTGCAAGACGCCTTGAATATCTTCTTTCAGGCGTTGATTCGCCGTCAACCCGAACCCTTTCGCCACAGCGCCTGACCCTCTTTTTCATATAAGGAAAGAATGCTTATGCTGTCCCGGATTAAACAAGCCGCCCTGACACTGCTGTTCTCTGGCGCACTCGGCGTATCCGCCCTCGCCCATGCGGCCAGCGACCCAGAACAGTTGCGCATCGGTTTTCAGAAAGGCTCGGTCAGTCTGGTGCTGGCTAAAACCCACCAACTGCTGGAAAAGCAGTTCCCGCATACCAAAATCAGCTGGATTGAATTCCCGGCCGGGCCGCAAATGCTGGAAGCGCTCAACATCGGCAGCATTGATGTCGGCAGTACCGGCGATATCCCGCCGCTCTTCGCACAGGCCGCCGGCGCCGATCTGGTCTACATCGGCGTTGAACCACCCAAGCCTAAAGCCGAGGTGATTCTGGTTCGGGACGATAGCCCGATCAAAACCGTCGCCGACCTGAAAGGCCGCAAGGTAGCGTTCCAGAAAGGCTCCAGCTCTCACAATCTGCTGCTGCGCAACCTGCAAAAAGCGGGGCTGACCTTCGCCGATATCCAGCCGGCCTACCTGACGCCGGCCGATGCCCGCGCCGCGTTCCAGCAGGGTAACGTCGACGCCTGGACCATCTGGGATCCTTACTACTCCGCCGCGCTGCTGCAAGGCGGCGTGCGGGTACTGGCCGACGGCACCGATCTGAACCTGACCGGTTCGTTTTATCTGGCCTCCCGCCGTTACGCCGAGCAACACGGCGTTTTTCTACAACAGTTACTCAACACCCTAACCCAGGCCGACGCCCTGACCATCAACCAGCGTTCGCAGAGCGTTACGCTGCTGGCCAACGCGATGGGGTTGCCGGAAGCCGTTATCAGCACCTATTTCGACCATCGTCCGCTGACGGTGATCAAACCGGTGGATGAACGCACGCTACAGGCGCAGCAGCACACCGCCGACCTGTTTTACGAAAACCGCCTGATTCCTACCAGGCTGGACATCGCCAGCCGTATCTGGCGCGCCCCGGCAGCACACTAATCCTGCCTGATTTCACGGAGACGATGACAATGAGTCTGAATATTTTCTGGTTCCTGCCTACTCACGGCGACGGACACTACTTTGGCAAAGGCGAAAACGCCCGCCCGGTTGATTACGGTTACCTGCAACAGATCGCCCAGGCGGCGGACCGACTGGGTTTCGGCGGCGTGCTGATCCCTACCGGCCGCTCCTGCGAAGATTCCTGGCTGGTGGCCTCGTCGTTGATCCCGGTCACCCAGCGCCTGCGTTTTCTGGTGGCGCTGCGCCCCGGCATCATTTCGCCGACGCTGGCCGCCCGTCAGGCCGCCACGCTGGACCGGCTGTCCAACGGCCGGGCGTTGTTCAATCTGGTTACCGGCGGCGACCCGGACGAGCTGGCCGCCGAAGGGCTGTTCCTCGATCATGCGGAACGCTATGAAGCGTCCGCCGAATTTACCCGCATCTGGCGGCGGGTGCTGGAGGGCGAAACCGTCGATTACGACGGCAAGCATATTCAGGTGAAAGGCGCCAAACTGCACTACCCGCCGGTGCAACAGCCGCGCCCGCCGCTCTACTTCGGCGGCTCGTCCGACGCAGCGCTGGATCTGGCCGCCGAACAGGTAGAACTTTACCTCACCTGGGGCGAGCCACCGGCGCAGGTGAAAGAAAAGCTGGATCGCGTGCGGGCCAAAGCCGCCGCACAGGGGCGCAGCGTACGTTTCGGCATCCGCCTGCACGTGATTGTGCGCGAAACCAATGAAGAGGCCTGGCAGGCCGCCAACCGCCTGATTTCCCGGCTGGACGACGACACCATCGCCCAGGCGCAGGCATCGTTGAAACGTTTTGACTCGGTGGGTCAGCAACGCATGGTGGCGCTGCACGGCGGTCGCCGCGACAAACTGGAGATCAGCCCCAACCTGTGGGCCGGTATCGGTCTGGTACGCGGCGGCGCCGGCACCGCGCTGGTGGGCGACCCGCAAACCGTGGCGCAACGCATCCAGGAATACGCCTCACTGGGTATCGATACCTTTGTTCTGTCCGGCTACCCGCATCTGGAGGAAGCCTACAAAGTGGGCGAACTGCTGTTTCCGCATCTGGACGTGGCGGTGCCGGACGTGCCGCAGCCGCAGCCCCTGCGTTCGCAAGGCGAAATCGTCGGCAACGAGTTTGTCCCGCTGCTGAAAGCGGCGCAAAGTTGAGGGCTGCCGCATGCGCAAGAGACTGACGCCACTTGTCGAACGCCTGACACCCTGGCTGCTGCCGCTGCTGCTGGTGATAGTCTGGCAACTTGCGTCCAGCGTCGGCTGGCTCTCCACCCGGATCCTGCCTTCGCCGGAAGCGATTGCCGTGACCTTCTGGCGGCTGACCCGCAGCGGTGAACTGTGGCAACACCTCAGTATCAGTACCTGGCGTGCGCTGACCGGGTTTGCCATCGGCGGCGCGCTGGGGCTGGCGCTCGGTTTTATCACCGGGCTGTCTCGCACCGGCGAGCGCTTGCTGGACACCTCGGTGCAAATGCTGCGCAACGTGCCGCATCTGGCTCTGATCCCGCTGGTGATCCTGTGGTTCGGCATTGAAGAGAGCGCCAAGATCTTTCTGGTGGCGCTCGGCACCCTGTTCCCGGTCTACCTCAACACTTATCACGGCATCCGCAACATCGACAGCGGTCTGCTGGAAATGTCGCGCAGTTATGGACTGTCCGGCTTCCGACTGTTCCGCGAGGTGCTGCTGCCCGGCGCGCTGCCCTCGATCATGGTCGGCGTGCGTTTCTCGCTCGGCTTGATGTGGTTGACGCTGATCGTGGCGGAAACCATCTCCGCCAGCTCCGGCATCGGCTATCTGGCGATGAACGCCCGCGAATTTCTGCAAACCGACGTGGTGGTGGTGGCGATCATTCTGTATGCCCTGCTGGGCAAACTGGCTGACGTCATCGCCCTGACGCTGGAGCGCATCTGGCTGCGTTGGCACCCCAGTTGGCAATTAACGGAGGAACATGCATGACTTTTAATCACGCTGCGCCCAACACCGCTGCACCGGCCCGCCTTAACGCCGGCACCCCGTTGCTGATCAACGGCGTCACCAAGCGCTATGGTCAGCGTACTATTCTGAATGACGTGCACCTGCACATTCCGGCCGGCCAGTTCGTCGCCGTGGTCGGCCGCAGCGGCTGCGGCAAGAGCACCCTGCTGCGTCTGCTGGCCGGTCTGGAGCAGGCAAGCCACGGAGAGTTGCTGGCCGGCCGCGCCCCGCTGCGTCAGGCGCGCGGCGATATCCGGCTGATGTTTCAGGAAGCGCGCTTACTACCGTGGAAGCGAGTGCTCGACAACGTCGGGTTGGGGTTGCGCGGCGAGTGGCGTACGGCCGCGTATCAGGCGCTGGACGCGGTCGGGTTGTCATCACGGGCCGCCGACTGGCCGGCCGCGCTGTCCGGCGGACAAAAACAGCGGGTGGCGCTGGCACGTGCGCTGATCCATCGCCCCGGTCTGTTATTGCTGGATGAGCCGCTGGGCGCGTTGGATGCGTTGACCCGTATCGAGATGCAGGGGCTGATTGAATCACTGTGGCTGCAACAGGGATTTACCGTTCTGCTGGTGACGCATGACGTCAGCGAAGCTGTTGCACTCGCCGACCGGGTGATCTTGATCGAAGAAGGCCGGGTCGGGCTGGATGTGGCGATTGACCTGCCACGACCGCGCCGCCGCGGCTCCGCCCGGCTGGCGGAGCTGGAAGCACAGGTGCTGGAGCGAATTCTGACGCCGTCCGGTGACACACCGCACCGGACGCAGGCACACGCCTGATACAGGCTCCCCGCTCAGGGTATAAAAAAACCACCGACTGCTGACAGCGGTGGTTTTTTACTTCTATCATATCAATATCATATTGATATTATTGAATTGTGCCTACGCCCCCAGCGCCTTGGTGATCTTCTCGAACAGATCGCCCGACAGGTTTTCCAGCCCTTTCAGCGTTTCCAGCGCCTGACGCATCAGCGCCTGACGGCCGCTGTCGTAACGTTTGAGGCGAATCAGCGGTTCAATCAGGCGGGAAGCCACCTGCGGGTTGCGGGTGTTCAGATCGCTGAGCATCTCGGTCAGGAACTGATAGCCGCTGCCGTCTACCGCGTGGAATGCCGACGGGTTGCCCGCACAGAACGAACCGACCAGCGAGCGCAGGCGATTAGGGTTGTTCAGGCTGAAGGAACGGTGGTTGAGCAATTCACGCACCCGGCTCAACACATCGCTGGCCGGGCTGCTGGCCTGCAAGGCGAACCATTTGTCCATCACCAGACCATCCTGATGCCAGCGCTCGTCAAACGCCGCCAGCAGCGTATCCCGGCACGGCAGTTGCGCGGCAACGGACGCCGCCATCGCCGCCAGCGAATCGGTCATGTTGTCGGCATCGGTAAACTGCGCCGCCGCCAGCGCGTCCGCCTGCTCGCGATCGGCAAACGCCAGATAGCTCAGGCACAGATTGCGCAGCGCACGTTTCCCCATATCCTGCTGATCGACACGGTAGGACGCCAGTTTGTTGGCGCGATAGACCGCCAGCAGCTCGTCCGCCATTTCCTGCGCCAGCGTCTGCGTCAGCGACTGGCGCACCGCGGTGATGGCGTCCGGGTCGATGATCTCAAACAGCTCGGCCATTTCATTTTCGCCCGGCAGCGACAGGATCTGAGACGCCAGCATCGGGTCCAGTTTGTCATCCAGCAGCACGCCGCGGAAGGCGTCCACCACGTGCATCGGCAATGACAGCGGCTGTTTTTGCTGGTAACGCGCCACATTCAGGCGAATGTAGTTGGCCAGCAGGCTCTGGGCCGCGTCCCAGCGGGAAAACGCATTGCTGGCATAACGCATCAGGAACGTCAGTTGCTCATCGCTCCAGGAGTAGTTCAGTTTTACCGGCGCGGAGAACTCACGCAACAGCGACGGCACCGGCTGGCAGGGAACATCGTCAAATACGAACGTTTGCTCCGCTTCGGTCACGTTCAGCACCGAGCCCAGTTTCTGCCCTTTCTGGCGCAGCGGGATCACCTGCCCTTCGGTATCGTACAACTCCACATCCAGCGGGATATGCAGCGGCAGCTTGGGCTGCTTATCGGCGCCGACAGGCGTCATCTGGCTGACGTGCAGACGGTACTGACGGGTCGCGGCGTCGTAATCGTCGCGCACCGTCACCACCGGCGTGCCGGACTGGCTGTACCAGCGGCGGAACTGAGACAGATCGACGCTGGAGGCATCCTCCATCGCCTGCACAAAGTCATCGCAGGTGGCGGCGCTGCCGTCATGACGGTCAAAATACAACCGCATCCCGGCCTGGAATTTCTCTTCACCCAGCAGCGTGTGCATCATACGAATCACTTCCGACCCTTTTTCATACACCGTCAGGGTATAGAAGTTATTCATCTCGATGACCTGATCCGGACGAATCGGGTGGGACATCGGACTGGCGTCTTCAGCGAACTGCGCGCCGCGCATGACGCGCACGTTATCGATACGATTGGCCGGGCGCGAACCGACGTCGGAGCTGAACTCCTGATCACGGAACACCGTCAGCCCTTCTTTCAGGCTAAGCTGGAACCAGTCGCGGCAGGTCACGCGGTTACCGGTCCAGTTATGGAAATACTCGTGGGCGATCACCGCTTCGATACCGAGATAATCCTTGTCGGTGGCGGTTTCGGCTTTGGCCAGCACATACTTGGAGTTGAAAATGTTCAGCCCCTTGTTTTCCATCGCCCCCATGTTGAAGAAATCCACCGCCACGATCATATAAATGTCGAGGTCATATTCCAGACCAAAACGGGTTTCATCCCACTTCATGGCGTTCTTCAGCGAGGTCATCGCCCAGTCGGCACGATCGAGATTGCCGCGATCCACGAACAGCTCCAGCGCCACTTCTCGGCCGGAACGAGTGATGAAACTGTCGCGCAGCACATCAAAATCACCGGCCACCAGCGCAAACAGGTAGCAGGGTTTCGGGAACGGGTCCTGCCATTCCACCCAGTGGCGGCCTTCATCCAGTTCCCCCTGCGCCACGCGGTTACCGTTGGAGAGCAGATATGGGTAGCGCGCTTTATCGGCGGTAATGCGGGTGGTGAAACGCGCCAGAACGTCCGGGCGGTCCAGATAATAGGTGATGTGGCGGAATCCTTCCGCTTCGCATTGGGTGCACAGCGCGTCGCCTGACTGATACAACCCTTCCAGCGCGCTGTTGGCCGCCGGGCTGATTTCCGTTTCAATCCGTAGCGTGAATTTCTCCGGCAATCCGGTCAGTTCCAGACCGCCTTCCAGCACACGGTGCGCCTGCCAGTCCTGACCATCGACCTGAACGCTCAGTAATTTCAGTCCTTCGCCATCCAGTTTCAGCGCTGCGCCCGGTTCCCCTTGCAGCACGACCTGGCTGACGGCTATCACCCGGGTCTGTTCCGGGTGCAGGTCAAAATCCAGCGCGATGTCGGTAATGGTATAATCCGGCGCGCGGTAATCGTGCCGGTATTTGACTTGTGGTTGTTGACTCATGACTGATTACCTTAATGACAGCAGTAATGATGACGGCGCAGGATGCTCTGGCTGCGCATCCACTCTTCCTTAATAGAGAAGAGCAAAAAAAGCGCGGTTAACACGCCGAATGCTGCCGGCTACGACGAACTCGCGTGGCCAGGCAATGATCGCCGTCCTTTATGTATTCACACAGTTATTTATTCACACAGTAAACAAGGGTAAACCGCCCTCCTGCGCCGACCTCTCTTTGCCGGTGCGTGGGAAACGGTATTATCGCCTGCTTACGCGACTGTTCCCGTCTACTTTGTACGCAGTTCCGTTATTCAACAGGCTGTTACGTCTATTAAAGGGGAGTGACTGCCGGAATGCAAACTTTCCTGCTTTTCATGCGTGGTCGTCATGGCGAACCGGATTTCCCGGTAATTTTGTTTAGTATAAAAAACATTATAATTCAACCACTCATGTTAAATAGACGGTAAAAACAGATACTTTTTTGTCACAATCGCACGATTGAATCTCGCCTTCATCCGCCCAATATGATGTGATAAGCCTCATTGAACAGACAGCTGGCTCCCGCTGTCGATGACGATGACAGTCACTTGCATTAGCTTGTAAATTGCATTAAACGAGGATGCGGTAACGCATTATGACTTTACACACTGCCCCGATACTGACCTCATTGCTGGATACCGACGCCTATAAACTGCACATGCAACAGGCGGTGTACCATCACTACCATGATGTGCATGTAGCCGCCGAATTTCGCTGCCGCGGCGATGAATTGTTAGGAAGCTATGCCGATGAGATCCGGGCGCAGGTAGAGGCCATGAGCCAACTGTCGCTGCATGACGATGAGTACGCCTACCTCGCCTCGCTGCCGTTTTTCAAAACCGACTATCTCGACTGGCTGAAAACCTTCCGCTTTAATCCGGCGCAAATCCGCGTCAGCAATCATCAGGGCAAGCTGGATATTCGTATCACCGGGCCGTGGCGCGAAGTGATTCTGTGGGAAGTGCCGCTGCTTGCGGTCATCAGTGAAGTGGTGCACCGCGCCCGCACGCCCGGCGAGCACGTCGCGGTTGCACTCAACCAGTTGCACGACACGCTGGCGCGGTTTCACCAGCACAGCGCCGATACCGACCTCAGCCGCTTCAGACTGATGGATTTCGGCACCCGTCGTCGTTTCTCTCATGAAGTTCAGCACCAGATCGTGCGCACCCTCAAGGCGGAGTTCCCTTACCTGATCGGCACCAGCAACTACGACCTGGCACGGCGGCTGCAACTGACGCCGGTCGGAACCCAGGCGCACGAATGGTTCCAGGCCCATCAGCAGATCAGCCCAACGCTGGCCAGCAGCCAACGCGCCGCGCTGGATGCCTGGCTGCTGGAATACCCGGAGCAGCTCGGTATCGCGCTGACCGACTGCATCACCATGGACGCCTTCCTGCGCGACTTTGACCTACAATTCGCCCGTCGTTATCAGGGATTACGGCATGATTCCGGCGACCCGATCGAATGGGGTGAAAAAGCCATCGCCCATTATCATGCGCTGGATATCGATCCAATGAGTAAAACGCTGGTGTTCTCCGATAACCTCAATCTGGAAAAAGCGCTGCACCTTTATCGCCACTTCGGGCAACGCATCAACGTGGTCTTCGGTATCGGCACTCGCCTGACCTGCGATATCCCCGGTGTCAAGCCGTTGAATATCGTCATCAAACTGGTGGAGTGTAACGGCAAACCGGTGGCCAAGCTGTCAGACAGCCCGGGAAAAACCATTTGCCAGGATCAGGCGTTCGTCAGCGAGCTGCGTAAAGCGTTTGATCTGCCGCGAGTAAAAAAAGCCTCCTGAACGTCGCGCCTTCCGCACGACTGACTACTCTTTAAGCCAGCAGCACCGGAATCGCGTAAAACTTGGCGCGTTCCGGTGATTTCTGCTTGTGTCCTGCCTAACGACAAGTAACATAACGAAACGCCCGTTTCCGGGCAGTGACAGTTACCCATTAAATTTCACCAATAGAGAGAATGTTATGAGCGTAGTGCCTGTAGTCGACGTACTGCAAGGCCGTGTCGCCGTTGACAGTGACGTCACCGTGCGCGGCTGGGTACGTACCCGGAGAGACTCTAAAGCCGGTATTTCCTTTATTGCCGTCTATGACGGTTCCTGCTTTGATTCGCTACAGGCCGTCGTCAATAATAATCTTGCCAATTACCAGAGCGATGTCCTGCGTCTGACTACCGGCTGCTCGGTGGAAGTGACCGGCAAAGTGGTGGAGTCCCCCGGCGAAGGCCAGAGCTTTGAGCTGCAGGCTAGCGAACTCAAGGTCGTCGGCTGGGTGGAAGATCCTGATACCTACCCGATGGCGGCCAAACGCCACAGCATCGAATACCTGCGTGAAGTCGCGCACTTGCGCCCACGCACCAACCTGGTCGGTGCCGTCGCCCGTGTGCGCCACACGCTGGCGCAGGCGATCCACCGGTACTTCCACCAGAGCGGTTTCTACTGGGTATCCACCCCGATCATTACCGCCTCCGATACCGAAGGTGCCGGCGAGATGTTCCGGGTATCCACACTGGACCTGGAAAACCTGCCGCGCAACGATCAGGGCAAAGTAGATTTCAGCGAAGATTTCTTCGGTAAAGAAGCGTTCCTGACCGTATCCGGCCAGCTTAACGGCGAAACCTATGCCTGTGCATTGTCCAAAATCTACACCTTTGGGCCGACCTTCCGTGCTGAAAACTCCAACACCAGCCGCCATCTGGCGGAGTTCTGGATGATCGAACCGGAAGTGGCATTTGCAACGCTGGACGACGTCGCCGCACTGGCGGAAAACCTGCTGAAGTTTGTGTTCAAGGCTGTACTCGAAGAACGTGCCGATGACATGAAATTCTTCGCTGAACGCGTAGATAAAGAAGCGATCAGCCGGCTGGAGCGTTTTGTCAGCTCCGACTTCGCCCAGGTGGATTACACCGATGCCATCACCATTCTGGAAAACTGCGGGCAGACGTTTGAAAACCCGGTGTCCTGGGGCATCGACCTGTCCTCCGAGCACGAACGCTATCTGGCGGAGAAACACTTCCAGGCACCCGTCGTCGTCAAAAATTACCCGAAAGACATCAAAGCCTTTTATATGCGCATGAACAACGACGGCAAAACCGTGGCGGCGATGGACGTGCTGGCACCGGGCATTGGCGAGATTATCGGTGGTTCCCAGCGTGAAGAACGTCTGGAACAGTTGGATATCCGCCTGGAAGAAATGGGGCTCAGTAAGGAAGATTACTGGTGGTACCGTGATCTGCGTCGTTACGGCACCATTCCTCACTCTGGTTTCGGTCTTGGTTTTGAACGTTTGATTGCTTATGTAACCGGTGTACAAAATGTGCGCGATGTCATTCCGTTCCCGCGCACACCGCGCAGCGCCACCTTCTAAGCAAAAAATAACATAAGAAAAACAGATATATGTAATAAGAAGGGCACCTTATGGGTGCCCTTCTTTTTTTATTTTAGAGTTTGCTCACAAAGTTCCGTAAATTTTACAATATGAAACACATATTTTCCAATGGTTACTCGAATTAGAAATTAGTATCATTTAAAGAGTAGATTAACGGGCGGGTGAATGGAAAACTGCGTTCAGACACAGGAAGACAACTGGATTCACATTAAAGTTCCGTCAGAATTCTTTTACTGTGATCCAGCTGTCTTAATAACACCAATGAGGGTAATAATGATGAAGCGCAATCTTCTTGCAGTGGTAATCCCGGCTCTGTTGGCTGCCGGCGCAGCTAACGCGGCTGAAGTGTACAACAAAGACGGTAACAAGCTGGACCTGAACGGTAAAGTTGTTGGCCTGCACTACTTCTCCAAAGATGACAACAACAAAGGCGATCAAAGCTATGTTCGTCTGGGTTTCAAAGGCGAAACACAGATTACGAAAGATCTGACCGGTTATGGTCGTTTTGAACATAACTTTAACGCTAGCCAGGCTGAAGACACCAATGGTGGCGCTAATGCTAGTAAAACTCGTTATGCGTATGCTGGCCTGAAATTTAGTGATTTCGGTTCTATTGATTACGGTCGTAACCGTAGCGTTGCGTATGATGGTATCTCTTACACCGACGTACTGCCGGAATTTGGTGGCGACCAGGCATACACCGATAACCTGACTAGTCGTAACTCTGGTGTTGCTACTTACCGTAACAAGAACTTCTTCGGTCTGGTAGATGGTTGGGATTTCGCTCTGGGCTACCAATCAGCACATAGCGACTCAAGCAGAATTCAGAAGCAAACTGGCGCTGGCTGGGCAATTTCTTCTAGCTATACAGCACCGTTTGGTGTCGGTGTTGTTGGGTCATATACTCAAGCCAATCGCTCCGAAACTCAAATTGCCGATGGCCGTGGTGATAAAGCCGAAGCTTGGGCGACCGGTCTGAAATACGACGCAAACAATGTCTATGTTGCTGCCACCTATGGCGAATACCACAACCTGACTTATATTGCTAACAGTACATTCAGTAACAACACATCTAGTGCAATCCGCGGCAACAATGCTTTTGATAAGACAAAAATCTTTGAAGCCGTTGCTCAGTACAACTTTGACTTCGGTCTGACACCGAGTATTGGTTATGTCACAGCCAAAGGCGAAGACAATACCTCTGCTGCACGTACCGATGATTACATTACCAAATATGTTAGCTTAGGTATGACTTACTCATTTAATAAGAACTTCTCTACCTACACAGAATACGATATCAACCTGCTGGACAGCAACAACGCTTACGGTTTGTCCACTAACGACATCGTTGCTGTCGGTATAGTTTATCAGTTCTAATCGGATTAGCTATTGCTGCATGATTTTATTGTAGCAATATCAATGCTACCTATACCGCCGACTAATGTATTTTGGTCGGCGTTTTTTTCTTGAACACCTGACATAGTCTTCATATTTATTATGCCTAGGCATAACATAACAAAAATTCCCCGTCTGAATACACTTTATCGTCCCTCTAAACCATTACCGCTACGTGACAGAAAAATTTATTTTTTATTAAACCAAAAAACACATTACTAAAAAAACCATAAACCTTTCATAACCAGCGAGTGAAATCTCACCACTTAGATGTCAAATATATTACTGTTTTATTTCATTTTTATAAAAAGCAATATTTAATTAGTAATTTGACACAAAATCTTTAAAAATGTTTCCATTTTGTCACATTGGTAGCATATTCATTGTAGATAAACCCAATACCTGATGAAACACTGCCAGCGGACACAGAAAGACACCTGCTTAGATGAGAAGTTCCTTACAGATTTTTCTGTAATACCGATGCAGGTGATATAACACAACGAGGGTATTGATAATGATGAAGCGTAATATTCTGGCAGTGGTTATCCCGGCACTGTTGGCTGCAGGCGCAGCCAACGCAGCAGAAGTGTACAACAAAGACGGCAACAAACTGGACCTGAACGGTAAAATTGATGGTCTGCACTACTTCTCCAAAGATAACGGCAACAGCGGCGACAAAACTTACGCCCGTCTGGGTTTCTTGGGTGAAACCAAAATCAACAGCGATTTGACTGGTTACGGCCGTTTAGAATACCAATTCAATGCCGCTAACGCTGAAGATACTAACGGTGCCAACGGTAAAACCCGCTATGCTTACGCTGGTTTGAAATTTGCCAACTTTGGTTCTCTGGATTACGGTCGTAACCGCAACGTGTCTTACGACGGTATCTCTTATACCGACGTGCTGCCGGAATGGGGCGGTGATTCTGCTTACACCAACAGCTTTACTGGTCGTAGCTCTGGTGTTGCCAACTATCGCAACAAGAACTTCTTCGGTCTGGTTGATGGCCTGAACTTCGGCCTGAGCTACCAGTCTGCACATACTGACTCCACTAATGTCAGAAACAACCTTGGTGCTGGATACGCCCTATCTACCTCCTATACTTCTGCGATGGGCGTAGGCATTACCGGGTCTTACGGCCATGTTAATCGTGCAAACAAAGCCAATGGTTCTTCTGTAATTGACGATGGTCGCGGCACTGATGCAGAAATGTGGGCTACTGGCCTGAAATACGATGCCAACAGCATCTATGTGGCAGCAACTTACGGTGAATACCGTAACCTGTCCTATGTTGGTTTCAGCTCCTTCAACACTGGCTCAACCAGATCTGGCGGTACTGCTTTTGACAAAACACAAGTTTTTGAAGCTGTTGCCCAGTACGCATTTGACTTCGGCCTGAAACCATCTATCGCTTATGTTTCTGCTAAAGCGAAAGATGATACTGCTGCAACAACTCAGAATGATTACATCGTGAAATATGTCAGCTATGCTCTGACCTATTCCTTCAATAAGAACTTCTCGACCTATACAGAGTATGACATGAACCTGCTGAGCAGTAGCAATGCATACAAAATGGCAACTGACGACCGCGTTGCTGTAGGTATGGTTTACCAGTTCTAACTTAGTATCACTTTTCTGAATAGATACTGCATAAAGCCGAGGCATAGCCTCGGCTTTATTTTTGGGTCTGGCCCGTCCTGAATAGTGTTGACACGTTCCAGACTTAAATCCGGAGAACGTGATGATGGCAGAATTCAAACGTACCCAGCGTGATTATCCTCTATCCGTTAAATTAGCCGTTGTTGAGTGAACAGGTCGAAAAAGGCGAAATGACCTACAAACAGGCTCAGCACCGATGAGACACCTCATAAGACATTTATACCACCAACAACCATTATTTCCGTTTCTTTTGATGCAAACAGTTGGCAACGCCGGGCGATACTTAAAAAGCTCTGCCGGTGCTACTTACCTGATTCTGGAACTGACCTCAGCAATAGTCTATCTGGTTAGTGATGCCGAACAGTTAAGCCTGCCAGACAGAAAACCACGGGGAAAGATTCCCAGGGGAATGCCTTCCCTTAAGGTTGGCCCAGTTTGCTTTGATGCGGCACTGACAAGCATTACCTATCTTATTAAGATTATTTCAATTGCCGCTTAGCACCAAGACCATATCCACACGCCTCGCTGATACGCACCAGAGAACGCGAGGTGCTTGCCAGCGGCACCACTGGCACCCTAAGCTTCCGGGATTCTGTCCCCCTGTAATCTGCAGTATGGCTGATATATTTATAAGAATAAAACTCGTGCTTAAATCAGTATTTAAAATCACATTTAAAATTAATAAAAATAAAACAAACAAATCCATCTTCAACCCATTGTTTATTATTAAAAAATAAAGAAATAAAAATGAAATGTAATATTTTGATTCGAATAAAAACATAATATTTCACCAACGCCGTTCTCGTATCATTTCCAATCTGACTAAAGCTTCCCCCCGATGTGAGACTGCTGATGGGCACAACAAAGCATCGGCAATATTTCTGCTGATTATCTATTGCCGCCAGAAAGAAGTGTCTCAATGGTCAATAACACATAACGAGGGTAATGCGAATGATGAAGCACTTGATAAATACGCTAACCACATCAGTATTGTTATTTTCAACTGGTCTGGTCAGTGCAGCTGAGGTTTATAATAAAGATGGTAATAAGCTTGATCTGTATGGCAAAGTACGATCAGCTTATTACTTTGGCGATAAAACCAATAGTTTCAAAGGGAATGGTGATTCAACGTATGCACGTCTGGGGGTAAAAGGTGAATCACAGCTCACCCAGGGTATTACAGGTTACGGCAATTACGAATATCACTTTGATGCCAGCCGGGCGGAAGACGCCAACGCGGTTAACGGGAAAACACGCTACGCGTACGCCGGCTTGAAATTCAATAAATATGGCAGTATTGATTACGGAAGAAATAAAGGCATTGCCTACGACGGCTTATCCTATACTGACGTGTTGCCTGAATTTGGCAACGATCAAGGCTACACCGACAACATTACCGGTCGCACCTCTGGTGTGGCCACGTATCGCAACAAAGATTTCTTCGGCATAGTCGATGGATGGGATATTGGTCTGCAATATCAATCCCGGCATAGTGACTCCAGCAATGCCGCACTTCAAGCCGGTAATGGCTGGGGAATATCTTCCGCCTATACGACACCTGTCGATATAGGCGTTATCGCATCTTATGAAACCGTCAACCGAACGACTGCACAGCGAGCGACAAGTGAAGGCAATAAAGCAGACGCCTGGGCAGCCGGAATAAAATATGATGCCAATAGTACCTATTTGGCGATTATGTATGGCATATTCCATAACCTGACGCCAATAGGCACCTCAATCACCGCCTTTGCTGATAAAACCAGAATATTTGAAACTGTAGCGCAATATCACTTTGACTTTGGATTCACACCTTCTTTGGCATACGTATCTGCGAAGGCTGACGATGATACTGGTATCGGACAAGGCTCCAGCGGCTATACCACCCGATATGCCAGTTTAGGGGGCAATTACACGTTCAATAAGAACATCGTCATGAATGTCGCCTACCTGCGCAATCTGATAAGCAGCGCCAATAACCCATTTGCCCGAAAGACCGATGATACCGTGTTCACCGGTCTGGTCTATCAGTTCTGACTGACCCCATTCACGCTACCTACGACAAAGTCGGCGCATGCGCCGACTTTGTCGGTTATCAGGAAAAAATCCCGAGCTCCCTTCCGTCATCACTATTTCCGTTTCTTTTGATGCAAACGGTTGGCAAAGCCGGACGCTGGCGTTAACCTGCTATTTCTGTTTACTCTCTGTCATGGATTACTTCGCAATGTTTGAAAAAATCTCTGCCGCACCTGCCGACCCGATTCTGGGGCTGGCTGACTTGTTTCGCGCTGACGAGCGTCCTCATAAAATCAATCTGGGGATTGGGGTCTATAAAGATGAAACAGGTAAGACGCCGGTACTTACCAGTGTTAAAAAAGCGGAACAGCTGTTGCTGGAAACAGAAACCACCAAAAACTACCTGAGCATCGATGGCATACCGGAATTTGCCCGTTGCACCCAGGAGTTGTTGTTCAGTAAGCAGAGCGAGATCATTGCGAACAAACGCGCGCGCACCGCACAGACGCCGGGCGGCACCGGCGGTCTACGTGTTGCCGCAGACTTCATCGCCAATCAAACCAGCGCCAAACGTATCTGGGTCAGTAACCCGAGCTGGCCGAACCACAAAAATGTGTTCTCAGCCGTCGGTCTCGAAGTCTGTGATTACACCTACTACGATGCTGTCAACCACGCACTGGATTTTGACGGTATGCTGACCAGCCTCAACGCGGCTCAGGCCGGCGATGTTGTGCTGTTCCATGGCTGTTGCCATAACCCCACCGGTATCGACCCAACGGAAGCGCAGTGGGCGCAATTGGCCGATCTGGCGCTGGAAAAAGGCTGGCTGCCGTTATTCGACTTCGCCTATCAGGGCTTTGCCCGCGGTCTGGATGAAGACGCCGCAGGGCTGCGTATTTTTGCAGCCAAACACAAAGAGTTAGTCGTCGCCAGCTCTTACTCCAAAAACTTTGGCTTGTACAACGAGCGTGTCGGCGCCTGCACTATCGTGGCGGCAGATGCCGCCACTGTCGACACCGCATTCAGCCAGGTGAAGGCGGCGATCCGCGCCAACTACTCCAACCCGCCGTCACACGGCGCGGCGGTGGTGGCTACGGTGCTGTCCAACGAGTCACTGCGTAATATCTGGGAACAGGAACTGACGGCAATGCGTGAACGTATTCAGCGTATGCGCCACCTGTTCGTCAGTACACTGCAGGAAAAAGGTGCCAATCAGGATTTCTCCTTTATCATCAATCAGAATGGCATGTTCTCTTTCAGCGGACTGAACAAGGATCAGGTGCTGCGTCTGCGCAACGAATTTGGTATTTACGCGGTGAACTCCGGCCGAATCAACGTGGCAGGCATGACGCCGGAAAACATGGCGCCGCTGTGCGAAGCCATCGTTGCCGTGATGTAATGCATAACAGTCATCGCCCTTCCCAAAGGGCGAATAGAAACAAAAAAGCCAGCATACTTGCTGGCTTTTTTGCGCGGATAAAACAGGAATCAGTTGGTATCGCGCACAAACGGGTTAGTTCTACGCTCTTCGCCAAGCGTGGACGTTGGCCCGTGGCCCGGAATGAAGACAATATCATCGCCCAGCGGGAACAGCTTGTTGCGGATAGAATCCACCAGCGCCTGATGGTTACCCTGCGGGAAATCGCTACGCCCCACTCCGCCACGAAAAATCACATCGCCAACCTGTGCGAAACGCGCCTGCTCATCAATGAACACCACGTGACCCGGCGTGTGCCCCGGGCAGTGCAGAACGGATAATACCGATTCACCAATGGCGACGGTGTCGCCTTCTTCCAGCCAACGGGTCGGTACCAGCGGCGGACAATCATCTAAACCGAACATCCGGCTCTGGGCAGGTAACCCGTCAAGCCAGAAGGCATCCGCCTGTTGCGGGCCGACAATCGGCACCTGAAAATATTCGGCCAGCGCAGCAGCAGCGCCCACATGATCCAAATGACCATGCGTCAACAGGATCTGGGTTACCGTCACACCGGTCTGCGCCACCACCTGCTTGATTTTGTCTGCTTCGCCGCCGGGATCCACAATGGCGGCCTGCAACGTTTTTTCACACCATAACAGTGTGCAATTCTGGCTAAAAGCTGTGACAGGAATAATCTGGTACTTCATACCGCTCCGTTTTACTTCAATCCTTGTTCAAGGGACAGGCCGATTTCACCCACTCAGCGACTCAGGTTACCAGGTGCGAATCGCACCGGTATCGATGTGCACAAAATTGCTCTGCGGGTAATAGCCAACGCCGCCGGCACGCATTTTCATCGCGGCTTTTCGGATATTAGCCAGTTGGACGCCTTCGATATGGAAATCCATGGCTTTTCCCTGGGTATGGTAGCTCTGTTTTGCCACGCCCTTACTGTGCGACCGCAAATCTTCATTGGTGCTGTAAGAACGATAACCCGAGATCAGCTGTACCGGCTTGGTAGAACCCAACATAACTTGCAGCCGGTATAGCTGATCAAACAGCGCCGGGTCGATAGTTTTAACCTTATTCGCCCGATAATCGCGGAAGAAATGGTTCAGCCGGGATAACTCGTCTTTGTTATAACGACGACCATCGAAGAATTCGACTTTGAGACGCTCACCGGTATTGATATTGTTCAGCGTAAGAATGCGCGGACGAGCAGTGGATAACGAAGCCAGCGATTGACCCGGTAGGAGCGCTATCCCTAACGCCGCCCCGCCGAGCGCCAGCCATTTGCGTCGATGATTATCAATGTGTTCCATAAAGCTTGAGTACCCTGGGCTAAAAAAGCGAAGCGAAGAACAACGGGTGAAGCGGTGCTTATAATGCACCGCTTTGCACCTTAACTGCCTGCGGCAGACCCGTCAACCGGCTTTACGCCAACCCCGGCGCGGTCTCCCATCCCTTTTCGCCTGACAACGCCCGTCGATGCAACCCGAGAATTGCCAGCATTACGGATACTTACTGTAATAATAATCCGACCCTGGACAAAGCCAGCGCGCCGGTTTTCACCGTATCGTCATAATTGTAAATATCTGTGCGGAACTGCGGCTTACCATCGTCAGCCACCCAGGCGGTAAGGTAGTAGAAATTCACCGGCACCCTTTGGCGCACCGCCACGTAGGTGGTGTTGCCCTGTTCAAGCGTTGACGAAATACGGGCATTGTTCCAGCCAGCGTCCTGCAACAGCAACGCCGCCAGCTCCGACGCCTTGTTGACGCGCACGCATCCCGAACTTAACGCCCGGATATCTTTCTGAAACAAATTGTGGTTAGGCGTGTCGTGCAGGTAGATGGCGTCCGTATTCGGCATATTGAACTTGTAACGCCCCAGCGAATTGCTGTCTCCCGGCGCCTGACGCAGGCGATACGGGAAGTTGCCGGCCGAAACCATCGGCCAGTCGATCATCGAAGGATCAATTGGCTGGGCGCTTTCGGTCCAGTCCGACAATACCGTGTAACCGTGGCGCTGCAGATACCCCGGATCCTGAATGACTTTAGGAATGATGTCCTGGCGGGTAAGTGTGGTGGGCACGTTCCACGGCGGGTTCATCACCACATTGCTCAATGAGCTGTTCATCAGCGGCGTCTTGCGTTTCGGCTGACCGACAATCACCCTGGACGACAAAATCTCCGCGCCATTCTGGTAGTAACTGAGCGAGTAGTTGGGAATGTTGACCACGATGCCGCTGCTGACTTTGTCCGGCACCAGTCGCAGGCGCTGGATATTCAACGCCAGCAGCGTCGCGCGCATCTGCGAAGAGACATTGAGCCAGTCGCGGGTGCGTTTACCGATCACACCGTCATCCTGCAGCCCTTGCGAATGCTGGAAGCGTTTCACCGCCTCCACAACCTCTCCTTCATAACGCAGCGGCGATACATTACCTGACGACGCCTCATTAAACAGCGGCATCGCGGCACCATCCTGATTCAGCATGCCGGTTCGCAGCAGAATCTCTTTTAGCACCGGTAAAGCGCTGCTTTCATCGCCGGGGCGCAGTGAGTCCGCCAGTACCAGTTTCGGCCAGGGGCGGTTGTCCGTCAGCATGGTTTTCAACGCATCGTGCATTTTTGCGTACTGGGAATGACGCGGCGCCAACGACGCCATAAACGCCAGCCCGTTGCCCGATGCAACCGCCTGCTGCCACTGTTCAATCATCGCCGCCGATGGCATGGACAACTTATAGGGAACGCTGCTGTACAACCAACTGTTGCCGTTTTTCTCCACCCCGGCAACAAACTGCATGTACCCCAGCATGGCATCCGACAGCACCACATCGCGGGCAAAGCCGTTTAATTTCGGATCGGTCAACCAGGTGACCCAGGTGGTGAATTGAGGTTGAATACCGGAAAGCGCGACTTCCGCCAACTGCTGTTGAAACGCTTTAACGACGCTGCTGTCGATCCACATCGGCTGCATGTGCTGGCGCGTATAAAGCGCGGTCAACTCGCTAAGATAATGCGGTGAAATACCGGCAGGCAAACCAGCGGTAACAGAGGTATGACTTTTTGACACGACCGATGGTACCGCACTGCCCGATGCAGTCGGCGGAACCGCCTGAGCGGAAAACGAAGTCAACAGACTACCCAGCCAAATCGAGCCGGCTACCCCCAGAAGCAGTCTTTGCGTATTTCGTTCGACTAACAACATCCATTTATCCCCTGTACATAAAATGACACTGCTTTTATCACACCGCGTTTTTCGCAACCGGCCGTTTCTGTTAGCCAATTATTTTTCGCAACCGATATATCCGTTGCAACAAACCGCCGTGGCGCATCGGAATATAACCGCATCGGAATAGTTCGCCCTGACGGGCAAACCCGCGTCACGAATAATGGCGGGGTACTCCCTAGTTTATACTGATTTTACGGCGCGGCATGGGAAATAATAAGCCAGTTACTCCCCTAATTCTGACCATCATACAGTCGGTTATCTTATCTTTCCCCACCGGCTTCGCCTACCGGGGCCGCACATTTTAGCTGGATCAGGAAATTTAACTGGAACAGGAAATCTCCAGATGTTTACCCCATGTCGGAGGCAACGCGGCCAGATCGGCCATGTCCGGCTGATCCGCATACGGTTGACGTAATGCCTGATGCAAACGCCCGAGCAAGCCGACATCCTCTCGTTCCGCCTGTTCGATAGCCTGCTGAGCAAGATAATTACGTAACACATAACGCGGGTTGGACTGCCTCATGCGACGCTGGCGCTCAGCATCCTCCACGCTTTCCAACGCCAGCCGCTGACGGTACGCACTGAACCAACCGTCAAATGCCGGACGATCGATAAACACGTCCTGTAAAGGTGAGTGGCTGCTGTGCCGTTCTGTTTCCGACAAGAGTCGAAAAATATGGGTATAGTCCGCCAGCTCACGCTGCATCAGCTTCAACAACTCCACCAGCAACCTATTATCCTGCGCCTGCGGCGTATCAAAGCCGAGTTTAGCGCGCATCAGCTCGCCGAAACGCTGCATCAACGCGGGTTCATAGCGGTCCAGCGCCCGTTGCAGGATATCGCTGGACATCAGCCCCGATAGCGACTGCGCCAGGCGGTGCAGATTCCACAACGCCACCGCCGGCTGATTATCAAATGCGTAACGCCCCTGATGATCCGAATGATTACAGATGTAGCCGGGCTGATAATCGTCCATAAAACCGTACGGGCCGTAGTCGATGGTAAGACCAAGAATGGACATATTGTCGGTATTCATCACACCGTGGGCAAACCCAACGGCCTGCCAGTGAGCAATCAACCGCGCGGTGCGTTCCACGACATCGCAGAACCACAGGTAATAGCGATCGGTTTCCTGCTGCCACTGCGGCCAGTGGCATGCGATGACATACTCCGCCAGTTGGCGCACTTTTTCCGGTTCGCGGCGGTAGTAGAAATGTTCGAAGTGACCGAAACGGACATGGCTATCCGCCACCCGCAATAGCATCGCCCCCCGTTCTTCCTGCTCGCGCCGTACCGGATGGTCGCTGCTGACGATGGTCAAGGCTCGCGTGGTGGGGATGCCGAGATGGTGTAACGCTTCCGACGCCAGAAATTCGCGCACTACGGAGCGCAATACCGCCCGGCCGTCTCCCATGCGTGAATAGGGGGTCAAGCCCGCGCCTTTGAGATGCCAGTCTTGTGTACGTCCATCCGCCAGTTGCTGTTGTCCGAGCAGGATACCGCGCCCGTCACCCAACTGCCCGGCCCAGACTCCGAACTGATGACCACTGTATACCTGAGCCAGCGGCGCCATGCCCGGTAACAGCTGTTCTCCGGCCCAGATGCGGCTGTTGTCACCGTCAAACCAGTCTTCCGATAACCCCAGTTCCTGAGCAAGCGTGGCGTTATGATATAGCAAACGCGCGCCCTGCAATGGCGTGGGTGTCAGCTCGGTGTAAAACCCCGGAAGTTGCTGGTGATAATGGTTATTGAATAGAAGGCGATGCGGCATAATTCCCCCTTTTCTCGTCAGTGTAGAACTGCGACAGGAGAATTAACACGGAGTAAATATAGGGATATTCGCCGTATGGAAAAATTAATAGTGCAAATAAGATAGCTGGCGGATGGCAAACAAGTAGCGGGCGTCGACCACAGACGAAGAACGCCCGCATTCACTCATCCGTAACAGGCTACCGGCATCAGCGCATTATCCAGCGCTTCCGGCGACAAGGACGGCCATAATTGCCCCTGTACAGCGTTGACGTCAAGCTCACAGATTTTTTCAAAACTGGCTATATTATCAATCCCTTTCGCCACGACTTGCAGCGAGGGACAATGTTTTTTCATCACCTGCAACATCGGATTAATAATAGAAACAGACGCGGGTCGAATTAATAATTTATTGATAAACGCGGCGTCCATTTTCACACTGGAAACCATGCCATCATAAAATGGTTTCAGATTCATTTTCCCGGAACCAAAATTATCCAGCCACAAATCAAAAGACTGGCTTAATTTAGTTAATTGGGCGTTATCTCGCCCACGGGATATATCAGGGAAATTCTCATTAATTTCAAGTTGCAAAAAAGGCAGCGCACGAAACTCACGCCCCAGTGACTCATCGTTAATCAGAAACTCCGTCAATGTATGATCGATCTTCAGCAGAACGGTCACCCGGTTATTGATAAACCAGGCTGATTTATCTTTCAGAATTGCCAGTTGCTCTCTCAGCAACGTCTGCTTCTGCCGGCGGCTCAGCATGCCCAGTAAGATTTCCTGTGGCATGGACAAATTTCCTGCCGCGCTCTGGAAACGCCCGATCATCTCTAGCGCCAGCAACCGTGAGTCCAGATGATAAATCGGAGAGAAAAGATACTGACTGACATAGTCAACTTCAAGCTGGATACGCATAGTGTTATAGCCAGATTAAAAGGTTGAACCCGCCGTAACGGGCAGTCAAACAACACATGTCTGACCTAGTCCTATTCGCCGCTACCACTTCAGAAACATTAAGGATTATTAACAATAATATTCAGACGGGGCGCATAATATTATGCTGATTCAACAACGTGCGCCTAAACACCCGTAAGAATATATAATAAATAACCCCAATTCTTTTCACGCGAATACCATTTGGTTACTAACGAAACCGATACTAATCTATAATTCGGCGGTGTCGAAAAACAATCCGTTTTTCATTTTTCAGACAAAGCCCTAATACCCATTTCAAATTATTAACGAATACCTTCCGATAACCAGACAATCAACGCGTTTATTTCGTTATGTTGTTGAGGAAAATCTACCGCCAGACGCTCGCCGACCACCAGCAACGCATCCGGGCGGTATGACACCCCTTCCAGCCGCTCAGCCAGCGCTTCCAGCGGTGTGGGATTGAGGCTATCGGTAAAAAGCTGACAGCGGCTGATGACGCCACGCTCCACATCGAAGTGCAGTTCTACACCGCCCCAGTCAAAACGGGTATCCAGCATATGGCTAAATTCCGGCGCCTGACCAAAATTCCACGCCCAGCTGCTCTGGCGCGCGAACAATTCAGCGAATCCCGGCAGATCCGGCAAAACGTCAGGTGAGATAATTTCCGGCTGGCACCGGGTTTGATAATGTTCGAAAAATGCCTGCGTAATGGCATCGCAAACCGTCTCATGGCTAATCTCCGGTAACAGCTCCACCAGATTAGCCACCCGCGAGCGTACAGATGCAATACCTTTGGCTTGCAGTTTCTTAACATCCGGATTGAGGTAATCCGCCAGACGGGACAGATTGGCCGCCAGCAGCAACGTACCATGATGAAAACCGCGATCGGCGCTTTCCCGATAGGCGGAACCGGAAATCTTTCTGACGCCATCCGCGGTTTCGACCACCAGATCGTTGCGCCCCGATGCCTGCGCCGTCACCCCGCACGTCGTCAACGCCCGCAGGATAATGCCGGTGGAAACGCTCTTGTCATAGCCGGGTTTGCCCGCCATGAAGGTAAAACAGGTATTGCCGAGATCATGGAATACCGCCCCGCCGCCGCTACTGCGCCGCGCCAGTTTGATGCCGTCCTGCTCCATGCGCCGGGTATTACACTCTTTCCACGGGTTCTGCGCCCGACCGATCACCACGGTTTCAGCATTGCGCCACAAAAACAGCACCCGCTGCGTGGTCGGCATTTGGCGGAAAATGCACTCTTCCACCGCCAGATTAAACCAGGGGTCGACAGAATCGGAAATCAGCAAACGCAGTGCAGGCATGACGAAACTCCGAATAGCAGCAGACCGCCGTTGGGCGGCCGGAAAATCAGATGCGGCGGGCCTGCCAATAGGCCCGTTTCCAGTAAACGTTGTTCAACGACGATCGCATAACGCCGCGGCTGGTGGAGGCATGAATAAACTGGTCATTATTGTCGTAAATACCGACATGCAGCCCATTCTCGCCGCTACCGGTACGGAAAAAGACTAGGTCGCCCGGCAGTAGCGCGTCGCGGTCGACGCGAGTGCCGACTTCAGTTTGTTCCTCGGTAGAACGCGGCAGCGTCAGGCCGAACCGATCACGAAACGTCAGATAAACGAAACCGGAGCAATCGATACCGTTCTGATCCAGCCCGCCATAGCGATAGGGCGTGCCACGCCACTTCGCCAGTTGGGCGTGCAACTGCGATCGCACCTCGCTGGCATCGCCCAAACGGGTACTCTGCGGAACGTGGCTGCTGCATCCAGCAAGAAACAGCGCCACCAGTATTAGCCAGAATCTCCAGAACTTCATGCATCATGCTCGCTGTTAACGGGGAGCCCCCACAAAAACCGAATTACGTCATATTATCATTCGTGTCCGGACATTAATCGGCCGAAAACAGAGAATTTTTCTGTTGTGACAGCGCGTTACGCAGCACATTTTGCCCGGCGTCACACCATAACCAGCCGGAAACCATACCGACGTGTCCCGACGCCGTCATTCCTGCTGCGCCAGCATCCAGTGGCGACCGTCCAGCGCATAGCGTGTAAACGCCACCCCAAACACCGGCGACAGCGCTTCCGGCTGCATAACATCGGCCGTTGCCCCTTGCACCATCAGCTCACCACGCGACATCAGCCATACCCGGTCGGCATGGTGCAAGGTATGGTTCAGGTCGTGACCCGACGCGATGACCGCAACCCCAGCCCGGCATAACTCGGCCAGCAATGCATCCAGCGCCACACGTTGGGCGATATCCAGACTGGCGGCGGGTTCATCCAGCAACAATAGCCGGGCCGAAGGATTCAGCGTCGGCCAGACTTGCAGCAGCACCGCCGCTAATCTGACCCGCTGCCATTCGCCGCCGGAAAGCTGGGTCAGCGGACGACGCAGTTTATCCGCCAGCGACAATCGCTCGGCTAACTGTTGCACCACAGCATCCACGCTTTCGGCATCGCTGTGCGATGGCTGGTGCAATTGCAAGTACTGGAACACCGGCATCAAGGCCAGCGCGCTATGCTGTTGCGGTAGGTAGGCGCGTACCCTTGCCAGATCGCGCGCCGACCAGGCGGCGATCGTCTGCCCCAACAGCAGCGCCTCGCCGTCCCCCGGCTGCAATCCAGCCATTAGCGCCAGCAGCGTGCTTTTACCCGCACCATTGGGACCAATAATATGCACCAGTTCGCCGGGGCGACAGCGTAACGTCACCGACGACAAACGCCCGGCGACGCTAACGTTGTGCAGGTACAGCAACGGCTGGGCAGACACCGTTATTGCGCCAGCGCCTGCTCAATCGCTTTGATAATCGCGCCGTCATCCGGCGTCATATCCGGAGAGAAACGTGCTATCACCTCGCCACGGCGGTTAACCAGAAATTTCTCGAAGTTCCACAGGATATCGCCCGGATGAGCCGGTGCCTGCCCTTTGCTAACGCGGCGCTCGTAGAATTCGCTACCTTGTGGTCGCAGCGCCTCCGGCTGTGCCTGAATCAGCGCCTGATACAACGGGTGACGCCCGCTCCCGTTGACGTTAATTTTGCCGAACATCGGGAACTGTACGCCGAAGGTCCCGCGACAAAACGCGTTGATCTCTTCGTTGCTGCCCGGTTCCTGCCCGGCGAATTCGTTGGAAGGGAAGCCCAGTACCGCGAATCCGCGGTCACGATAGGTTTCGTACAGATTCTCCAGCGCTTCATACTGCTTGGTCAGCCCGCACTGCGAGGCGACGTTGACTACCAGCAGCACATTATTGCGCCAGTTTTCCAGTGATGCCTGACGGCCATCGATGGTTTGCAGGGGAATTGCGTATAGCGTATTGCTCATTGTCTGTTCCTTTTTCGTCAAACCGGCTTGTCCGCCGGCCTGTTCATCATTGCGGGAATTATGCATTGCGGGAATTACGCCTGATGGCGCAGCAGCAGCCAGATAAACCAGGGCGCCCCCAGCGTGGCGGTAACTACGCCAACCGGCAGTTCCGCGGTCGCCAGCAACGTGCGCGCCAGCGTATCCGCCAACATCAGCACAACGGCGCCGGCCAGTCCACACCCGGTTAATAGATAGCGCTGATCGGTCAGCCCGCACAAGCGCAAAATATGCGGGATGACCAACCCGACAAAGCCGATCACACCAGCCAGCGCCACGCTGACGCCCACCAGAACGCCCATCGCCAGCACCAGCACATTACGCCAGTAAAACACCGCGACCCCCAGTTGCCGGGCAGCCATCTCGCCCAGCGCCAGTTGATTGAGCACCCCGCCGCAGCGCGCCAGCCAGACCAGCAGCGGCAGCATCAGTAACATCAATCCGCCGTAGCGCCAGTCGACCCCGCTGAAGCTCCCCATCATCCAGTACATCAGTTGGCGCAAATCAAGGCTGGTGCTGAAATAGACCGCCCAGGTCATCAGCGCATTACAGATAATGCTCAGCGCCACCCCGATCAGCAGCAGACGCGCGTTGGATACCCCGGAGCGGGAAAAACGCAGCAGCATCAGTGTGACCAACAGCGCGCCCGCGATGGCGCACAGGCTAAGGCTCCAGACCGGCAGCAAACCTTGCCCGATCAACACCGCCAGCACCAGCGCCACGCCGGCGCCGCTGGATACGCCGAGCAGCCCCGCCTCCGCCAGCGGATTATCGAACACCGCCTGCATTACCGCGCCGCCCATCGCCAGCCCCGCCCCGACCAGCATCACCGCCAGCGTGCGCGGCAACCTGAGCTGCCAGATGAATAACGATGCGTCCGAGTCCAGCCAGTGCGTCGGCCCAATCCAGCGCTCGCCGGCGCACAGGCTCATCGCCACGCCGACCACCAGCAACAGCCATAACCCCAACAACCGCTGACGATCTCGCCTGCGCTGTTGCTGTTTCAATTGGGTATAACGCACCGGGGTTGACTGCATGGGCCGCCTGCAATGAAAAATCGGACAATGGCGATCATGATGCGCATATCCGCAGTGATATCAAGCTGATGCCGGAAATTTTCGCCAGGGAATGGAAAGTGGCTCGCAAAGTATGACGCAAGGGATAACGTATGGCGCTAAAGGAGCCTGCGCCCCATTCCCCTGCTGCATTGTATGAGATGTGATTATCTTATCCAGATTGATTGTTTTTTAATCGCCGCAATCTCGGCTACCTTTATAGCTATAGGTGATTATCAACACGCCTATTAGATCATCATCAACCAGTCATCCTGCGGGGTAAATTATGCTGATATCCCTTCTGCGCACGCTGTATCGCGCCCGGCGAAAAAACGACAGTCGGCAGAGCGAACCATCCAACAACTGCGTCGAATGCGAATACAGTTTCTATAACCACGAAGCCAACCTGCCATTCGACCAGATTGAAGAGTGCCTGCGCGCCCGCCGCGATGCGCTGATGCGGGAACATCCTCCGCTGACCGAGCCCATGCCCAGCGCCATACGCCCGCGCTGGGCGGGGAAGTCATCAGGCTCAGGCTGATGACGCCAGCGAGTGCCGCGCCAGCCAGGTGCGAACGAACTCCACCACCACCTTGCTGGCAGGGCCATAGATGTGTTCGTCGAACTGGCTCTGCACCTGGCTGGGTTCCAGGTTCAGTTCCACCGTATGTGCGCCGTGCACTCGCGCTTCGTGCACAAAGCCGGCAGCCGGATAGACATGGCCCGAGGTGCCGATGGCAACAAACAGGTCGGCTTCCGACAGCGCATGATAAATGTGTTCCATCTCCAGCGGCATTTCGCCAAACCACACCACGTGCGGGCGCAACGGCGCCGGAAACTGGCAGCAGTGGCAACGCTCGTCCGCCGAAACATCGCCCGTCCACTCAAAAACCTGCCCGCTCTGGCTGCAACGCACTTTCAACAGTTCGCCATGCATGTGGATGATGCGCTTACCACCGGCGCGTTCATGCAGATTGTCAATGTTCTGGGTGACCAGCAGGAAATGATCGCCGAGCGCCGCCTCCAGTTCCGCCAGCGCCAGATGTGCGGCGTTGGGCATAATCTCCGGCTGTTGTAGCTGGCGGCGACGCTGGTTATAAAAATTCTGCACCGTTTGCGGATCGCGATGAAACCCTTCCGGAGTGGCGACATCCTCCACCCGATGCTCTTCCCACAGTCCATCCGAGGCACGAAACGTGCGAATACCGGATTCGGCAGAAATCCCTGCTCCGGTAAGGACAACAACACGTGGTTTATTCACGTTTTTGACCACCAGATAATCAAGATGAAAAATGCGGGCACACAAACGCTGATGACGGAGACGCTTTCGCTGCCGAAAACGGTGTAATCGCTGACGCGAGTGCATGTCTGCTCCTTAGATTGTCTTTAGAGCGCATCGACGGATACGCTCTGCGTCCGCCCTGACAGCGGGATTGTCAGCGGTGCCGCTCATAGAGATTGGCGCGGCGCCGTCTGACCCATCAAGTGTAGCAATGCCGCGCCGCGTACGCCGCCCGCATCGCCATAATGGGCTTTCTCAATACGCGGTACGCGGGCCACCGGCAACAGACTGCCCGGCAATCGATGCGGCAGTTGGCGATAAATCTCGTCAAAATTCGACAAGCCGCCTCCCAGCACCACTAGATGCGGGTCGACCAGCGTCAGCAGATTGCCGAGACACACCGCCAGCAACGCCAGATAGCGATCCACATGCGCCTGCGCCTGTGGATCGCCGGCGTAGAACGCCGCAATAATCTCCGGTGCCGACAGCGTGCGCCGGCTGAAATGCGCGTACAACCATTCAAATCCGCGCCCGGAGAGGTAGTTTTCCACACAACCGACACGGCCGCAGCCACATTTTACGCGTGGAATCGTCTCGCCAAGAATATCCAGCGCGTCAATCGGCAAACGAAAATGACCGAATTCACCGGCGATGCCATTCTTCCCGTCCACCACCTGCCCATTGACCACCAGACCGCCGCCCATGCCGGTGCCGAGAATAATCCCCAGTACCACCGGATAGGAGCGAAACGCCTCGTTCCAGGCTTCCGAGAGCGCAAAACAGTTGGCGTCGTTGCTGAGCCGAACCTCGCGTTGCAGCAACCGGCTGAGATCGGCGCGCAACGGTCGCCCCATGGCGGCGGGCAGATTCGCGGCGAACAAAGTACCGTCGTCGGTATTCTCCATACCGGGCACCCCGACGCCGACCCACCCGCGCCCGCCGATCAGCGCGTCGGCTTCTTCGGTCAGGGTTAGCAAGGCGCGCAGCAGACGATCATAATCGTCCCGGGGAGTGGGAATTCGCTTTTGCCAGATGCGCTGTAGATCGGCGTCAAACACCGCCAGCTCGATCTTGGTGCCTCCGATGTCAAAACCGTAATACATGGACGCTCCCCCAGCTTCAGACAAAATGACGCCGCCGCAGCGCTTACGCAACGGCGGCGCGGGTTTACTGGCCGCTCAATACCCGGGCCGGATCGATACGGCTGGCGCGGCGGGCCGGATACCAACTGGCAATCAGGCTCAGCACCAGCGAGGTGACCAGCACGATAATCACATCCAGCATATGCAGTTCCGACGGCAGAAAATCGATGAAATAAATATCGCCGGACAGAAAACGGTGGCCGGTCAGCGTTTCAAGGCCGCGAATCAGCGGCGTCAGCTGTAGCGTGACCACAATACCCGCCACGGTACCCACCACGCTGCCGAGCAGCCCGGCCAGCAAACCGTACCAGACAAAAATGGCGCGGATCAGGCCGTCGCCCGCGCCCAGCGTCCTTAACACAGCGATATCGCTGCTCTTGTCCTTCACCGCCATCACCAGCGTGGAAACGATGTTGAAGCAGGCCACGCCGATGACCAGCACCATAGCAAGGTACATGATGGTACGGATCATCTGGATATCGCGGTACATATAGCCGTAAGTACCGACCCAGCTGCGAATATAAACATAGACATTGGTCGCCTCGCCCGCGTCATGCACCAGCTTCTGGGCGGCAAACACATCCTGTGCCTTGATGGCGATACCGGTGATGCCGTCACCCAGTTCCAGATACTGCTGGGCATCGGCCAGCGGCACCAGCGCCAGGCTGTGATCCAACTGACCGCTCAATTGCAAAATGCCCGCCACCTGTAACCGAATGCGCTTCGGCTGCAGCAGTTTCATCTGCGGGTCGCTATTGGGGATCATCACGGTAACCCAGTCGCCGTTTTTCACGCCCAGCGCATCCGCCACACCCTTACCGATAATGACCTGCTGTGCGCCGGCATGAAAACGCGACCAGGCGTTATCCTGCACGAACTGCGGCAGCGCGCTAAGTTTCAGTTCCTGTTGGGGATCCACGCCTTTGAACTGGATCGCCTTCAGGCTGGCGCCGTTTTCCAGCAACCCGGTAAAACTGACGTAAGGCGCCGCGGCGGCGACGCCGGGAACGCGTTCAATCTTCGGCAACAGCGGTTGCCAGTCCCGGAACGGCTGGTTGGCCGCTTCGATTTCACCATGCGGTACCACGGCCAGAATGCGGTTGTTTAGCTCGCGCTCGAAACCATTCATCGCGCTCAGACCGACGATCAGCACCGCCACGCCGAGCGCAATACCAAGGGTGGAAATCACCGAAATCAGCGACACCATGCCGCTGCGGCGGCGCCCGCGGCTGAAACGTAGCCCGATCAGCAGCGAAAGCGGAGGAAAGGTCATTGCGACGCCCCCATCAGGGTCAACTCCTGCTGCAACTGACCGTCGCGCATTTCCAGCTGGCGGCCAAGGCGGCTGGCTAAATGCAGGTCATGGGTCACCACCAGAAAGGCGGTGCCCTGGCGCACATTCAGTTCACCCAGCAGTTCGAAAATGGCGTCGGTAGTACGTTGATCGAGGTTGCCGGTCGGTTCGTCCGCCAGCACCAGCGACGGGCTATTGACCAGCGCGCGCGCAATCGCCACGCGCTGACGTTCGCCGCCGGACAGTTCCGAAGAACGGTGCTGACTGCGCTGCGCCAGGCCAACGGCGGCTAGCATGGTCTGCGCCTTCTCTTGCGCCTCTTTCGGCGCCACGTTGCCTATCAACAGCGGCATCGCCACGTTTTCCAGCGCGGTGAAATCCGGCAGCAGGTGGTGGAACTGATAGATGAAACCCAGCTCGCGGTTGCGTAGCGCCGCTTTAGCGGCGGCCGACAACTGATTCAGCGTCTTGCCCTGAAATACCACGTCGCCGGAGGTCGGCGAATCCAGCCCGCCCAGCAAATGCAACAGCGTACTCTTGCCGGAGCCGGAGCTGCCGACAATCGCCATCATTTCCCCCTGTTGCATATCGAATGACACATCACGCAGCACATCGGTGGACAGGTTGCCTTCCTGATAGCGTTTGCATAGCTGACGGCACTGCAATAACGGTGAATTACTCATAACGTAAAGCCTCTGCGGGATGGGTGGCGGCCGCGCGCCAGGAAGGATAAAGCGTGGAAAGCAGCGCCAGCAGCATCGCCACCAGCGCGATGGCGATGACCTGCGCCGGCTGGATCTGCACCGGCAGCGCGCCGCCGTCGATCAGCAGTCCGAGCATCGGCATCAGGGTATTGAGCTGACTGGCCAGCACCATACCCAGTATCGCCCCGACCAGCCGCCCCCATCACACCGGCGCCGCCGCCCTGAACCATGAATACCGCCATAATCTGGCGTCGGGTCAACCCCTGCGTTTGCAGAATAGCGACCTCGCCCTGTTTTTCCATCACCAGCAAACCCAGCGAAGTAATGATATTAAACGCGGCGACGGCCACAATCAGGCTTAGCAGCAGCCCCATCATGTTTTTCTCCATCCTCACCGCCTGGAACAGCTCGCCTTTGCGTTCGCGCCAGTCTTTCCACGCTGTCCCCGGCGGCAATGCCTGCTGGCTGAGCGTGTCCACCGTCAGCGGCTGATTGAGCCACAGCCGCCAGCCGGTGATATTGCCGAGCGGGTAGCGCATCAGGCGCGAGGCGTCCTGCTGGTTAACCAACAGCTGATAGCCATCCACTTCGCTGCGGGCGGAAAAGGTGCCGGCTACGGTAAACAACCGCTGACTGGGAACCCGCCCCATCGGCGTCAACTGGCTGGCGCTGGTGACCATCAGCCGCAGTTGGTCGCCCGGTTTAACGCCAAGCTGGCTGGCCAACTGCTCGCCGAGAATCACCTGATACTGCCCCGGCTGCAACTGCTGCAAGTGGGTATTGACCAGATAGTTAGCCAGCGGCTCCTGCTCGTCGGGGTTAACGCCGAGCATCACCCCCACCGCCACGCTGCGGGCGCTTTGCAGCACCACATCGCCGGTGGTCAGCGGCGCGATACGGCTGATGCCTTTCAGGCTGGACAGCGAAGAAGACGGCAACGTCTGCGGGTTAAGGGAGCCTTGCGGCGTGGTGATGATGGCCTGGGGCATCAGCCCCAGAATGCTGTTTTCCAGCTCCCGCTCAAAGCCGTTCATCACCGACAGCACGGTGACCAACGCCATCACCCCGAGGGTGATACCAATAGCGGACAACCAGGAAACAAACCGCCCGAAGCGGTCCGCGGCCCGCCCTCGCATGTAGCGCAGGCCGATGAAAAGTGCGACAGGTTGATACATGAAATCCGTCTGGATGAGGTTGCTAAAGCAAAGTGAACAAGGATAATAAAGGGTAGTACTACTTTATGGAACCCTAACCCTCTCTCTTCCCGACTTTTTCTTAGTGGATATCGAGACCTGATAATCGGATGATGCCTGAACAATATCGCTATACCTTGCCTGGCAAAGCGGGTGAACAACGCCTGCTGGGCCAGCTTACCGGCGCAGCCTGCGCCGTCGAATGCGCAGAGATCGTTGAACACCACGCCGGACTGGTGGTACTGATTACCCCTGACATGCAGAATGCTCTACGGTTGCGCGACGAAATTCAGCAGTTTACCGCTCAGCCGGTAATGACGCTGCCGGATTGGGAAACCCTGCCGTACGACAGTTTTTCCCCCCACCAGGAAATTATCTCCGCCCGGTTATCCACGCTGTACCAGTTATCCTCGCTGACGCGCGGCGTGTTGATCCTGCCGGTCAATACCCTGATGCAGAAAGTGTGTCCGCACGCGTTCCTGCACGGCCATGCGTTGATGCTGAAAAAAGGTCAGCGCCTGTCGCGCGATAAGCTGCGCAACCAGTTGGAACAGGCCGGCTACCGCAGCGTCGATCAGGTGATGGAGCATGGCGAATTCGCCACCCGCGGCGCGCTGCTCGACCTGTTCCCTATGGGCAGCGAAGAGCCGTTCCGTATCGATTTCTTCGACGATGAAATCGACAGCCTGCGGCTGTTTGACGCCGATACCCAACGCACGCTGAATGAAGTCGAACAGATTCATCTGTTGCCGGCGCGGGAGTTTCCCACCGACAAGACCGCCATCGAGCTGTTTCGCAGCCAGTGGCGCGAACAATTCGAGGTCCGGCGCGACGCCGAACACGTCTACCAGCAGGTGAGCAAAGGCACCCTGCCCGCCGGGATCGAGTACTGGCAACCGCTGTTCTTCAGCCAGCCGCTGCCGGCGCTGTTCAGCTATCTGCCAACCGGCACGCTGCTGGTCAATACCGGCGACATCCAGCAAGGCGCCGAGCGTTTCTGGCAGGATATCCAGCAGCGCCACGACAGCCGCCGGGTTGACCCGATGCGCCCGCTGTTGCCGCCGGATACGCTGTGGCTGCCGGTTGATACGCTGTTTGCCGAACTCAAACAATGGCCGCGCGTACAGTTGCGCAGCGACACGCTGCCGGATAAAGCCGCCAATATCAATCTGGGTTATCAACCATTGCCAGACCTGGCGGTCCAGCACCAGAACAAATCGCCGTTGGATGCGTTGCGCCGTTTTGTGGAGCAGTTCGGCGGGCAAATTGTATTTTCGGTGGAAAGCGAGGGGCGCCGGGAAACGTTGCAGGAGTTGCTGTCCCGTATCAAGCTCTCCCCCACGCCGGTGAAAAGCCTGGAGCAGACGGCGTCGCCGGGTTGCTACCTGATGATCGGCGCCAGCGAGCACGGTTTTATTGATACCCTGCGCCAGCGCACGCTGATCTGCGAAAGCGACCTGCTGGGCGAGCGCGTCAGCCGTCGCCGTCAGGACAGCCGTCGAACCATCAACACCGATACTCTGATCCGCAATCTGGCGGAATTACGCCCGGGCCAGCCGGTGGTGCATCTCGAACACGGCGTCGGCCGTTACTCCGGGCTGACCACGCTGGAAGCCGGCGGCATCAAGGCGGAATACCTGATTCTGCATTACGCCGGCGAAGACAAACTGTATGTGCCGGTGTCGTCGTTGCATTTGATCAGCCGCTATGCCGGCGGCGCCGAGGAAAGCGCGCCGTTGCACAAGCTGGGCGGAGACGCCTGGACGCGGGCGCGGCAGAAAGCGGCGGAGAAAGTGCGTGACGTGGCCGCCGAACTGCTGGATGTTTACGCCCAGCGCGCCGCCCACACCGGTTTCGCCTTCAAACACGACCGGGAGCAGTACCAGCTGTTCTGTCAGGGTTTCCCGTTTGATACCACGCCGGATCAGGCGCAAGCCATCAACGCCGTGCTGAGCGACATGTGCCGCCCGCTGGCGATGGACCGGCTGGTGTGCGGCGACGTCGGCTTCGGCAAAACCGAAGTGGCGATGCGCGCCGCGTTTCTGGCAGTGGAAAACCACAAGCAGGTCGCGGTGCTGGTGCCGACCACCCTGCTGGCTCAGCAGCACTTCGACAATTTCCGCGACCGTTTCGCCAACTGGCCGGTGCGCATTGAAATGCTGTCCCGCTTCCGTAGCCAGAAAGAGCAGACCCAGGTGCTGGAACAGACGCAGGAAGGCAAGGTGGATATTCTGATCGGCACCCACAAATTACTGCAAAGCGACGTACGCTGGCGGGATTTGGGTTTGCTGATCGTCGATGAAGAACACCGCTTCGGCGTGCGCCACAAGGAGCGAATCAAAGCGATGCGCGCCAACGTCGATATCCTGACGCTCACCGCGACGCCGATTCCGCGCACCCTGAACATGGCGATGAGCGGCATCCGCGATCTGTCGATCATCGCCACGCCGCCGGCCCGCCGTCTGGCGGTGAAAACCTTTGTGCGCGAGTACGACAGTCTGGTGGTGCGTGAGGCCATCCTGCGTGAAATCCTGCGCGGCGGGCAGGTGTACTACCTCTACAATGACGTAGAAAACATCGAGAAAGCCGCCCAGCGCCTGAACGAGCTGGTACCGGAAGCGCGTATTGCCATCGGCCACGGCCAGATGCGCGAGCGCGATCTGGAGCGGGTGATGAACGACTTCCATCACCAGCGTTTCAATGTGCTGGTGTGCACTACCATCATCGAGACGGGTATCGATATTCCGAGCGCCAATACCATCATCATCGAACGCGCCGACCACTTCGGCCTGGCGCAGTTGCATCAGTTGCGCGGCCGCGTCGGGCGCTCGCACCATCAGGCTTACGCCTATCTGCTGACGCCCAATCCCAAGGCGATGAGCAGCGACGCCCACAAACGGCTGGAGGCCATCGCCTCGCTGGAAGATCTCGGGGCGGGTTTCGCCCTCGCCACCCACGATCTGGAAATTCGCGGCGCAGGCGAGCTGCTGGGCGAAGACCAGAGCGGCCAGATGGAAAGCGTCGGTTTTTCACTGTACATGGACCTGCTGGAAAGCGCGGTGGAGTCGCTCAAAGCCGGACGAGAGCCGTCGCTGGAAGACTTGATCAGCAGCCAGACCGACGTGGAGCTGCGTTTACCGGCTCTGTTGCCGGACGACTTCATTCCGGACGTCAATACCCGCCTGTCGTTTTACAAGCGTATCGCCAGCGCTAAAAACGACAGCGAGCTGGATGACCTGAAAGCGGAACTGATCGACCGTTTCGGCAAACTGCCGGACGCGGCCCGTCATCTGCTGCAGGTGGCCGGCTTGCGTCAGCAGGCGCAACTGCTGGGCATCAAGCGTATCGAAGGCAACGACAAAGGGGGGTTTGTCGAATTCAGCCAGCATAATCGCGTCGATCCCACGCATCTGATCGGCCTGCTGCAGCGCGATCCTAAAGTTTATCGTCTGGATGGCCCCAGTCGGCTGAAATTCATCAATGATCTGAGCGGATATCCGCAACGGCTGACGTTTATCACCCACCTGCTGGAGGAGATGGCGCAGCATACGTGTGCCGCCTGATCATTTTTCTGCCCTAAATTGTGATGGCCCGACTAAAATCAAAAGAATAACCGCCGATATATATCCCAAATAATTCGAGTTGCATAAAGGCGGCAACCGAGTGAATCCCCCGGAACCGGCATAAATCGGCGACGGGGGAACGACAACACTGCCGGGAGCCGTGTTGAACGCGGCTTGCCGTGGACCAAAAGGGCGAGGCCTATGGAGGGGCCGGGTAATAAAACCAGCGTACCTGCAACTTGAAGGATGCCGGGTATAAAAAACTATAAGGTCAGTTCAAGGGCCATACACAAATGAATAAACTGATCGCTTTTTTGACCTTTTTAGCAATGTTCGCCATGGGCTTATGGGCAATTTACTATCAGGACTACCGTACTGATCGTCAGGGCGCTTATGCCAACGCGGAAAGGGCAGTCAAAAATATCGAAGATATTCTCAATGAGGCCAGAGATGCGGTGGAAGAGAGTAAACCGCTGCTGGCCCAACCCTGCACGTCTGACGTCATCCGACAACTGAATATGACGGCGGCGATCGCCAGCCATCTGCGCACCGTCAGCCTGATCAAAAATGATGTGGTGTACTGCTCGTCGCTGTACGGCGTGGATAATCGCCCCGCCGCGCTGGGCCGCTTTCATATGCGGGAACTGGCGCTGCTGGCCGGCAACTCCGTCACGCCGGACAGAACCCTGATTATGTATCTTGGCACCACATCGGACGGCAGTGTCGGCGTCGCCATACATGGTCAGCATTTGACCAACGTTCTGGACCTGCTCAGCAAGCGACGGAATCTTTTTTTGCTGGTCGGCAATACCTGGATATCCCGCGATAATAAGGTGTCGGCATTTAACCCTGAAGATCTGCGTCATTTTGTTATTACCCCTTCCAACCACTACCATTTTTCCATCCTGTTTCCTCTCGACGACAAATATTCTCTTGTCGACTTTTGGGATCAGGAAAAAATGACGTTGCTGGTGGTTTTCCTGATTGCTCTCGGCTCCGGCTTTCTGGCTTATAAATATTCGACGCGCCTTAATTCGCCTTATGACGGCATTCGTCGCGCCATCGAAAATCAGGAAGTGCTGCCTTATTACCAGCCGGTTATCTCCACCGAATCACAGGAAATTTATGGTGTGGAAGTGCTGGCGCGCTGGCATCACCCGAAGAGCGGTTTTATTTCTCCCGATATTTTTATTCCGTTGTGTGAACAAAGCGGCCTGATTATCCCGATGACCCGCTCGTTAATGAGCAGCGTGGTGCGCGATTTTGCATCCCGTTTGGACACCCTGCCGGACCATTTGCACATCGGCATCAATATCAGCGCATTGCACTGTCAGTCCGACGATTTTATTACCGACTGCCAGAACTTCATCGCCGCCTTTGGCGAGAAAAAAGTGCACCTGATGATTGAAATTACCGAGCGGGAAAAAATCGACATTACGCCGGAAACCATCGCCTTCTTCAAAAAGCTAAGCAACGCCGGCGTGCTGATCGCGCTGGACGATTTCGGCACCGGCTATTCCAATTTCGACTATCTCAGAAAACTGCACGTGAATGTCATCAAGATCGACCAGTCGTTTGTCAGCATGATTGACGAGAACGATCCGCAATCCAGCACGCTGGTGAACTGCGTTATCGACCTGGCGCAGCAGATGAACCTGATGACCGTCGCCGAAGGGGTGGAAACCGAATATCAGGCCGCGTTTTTGTCCCGCAAGCAGATCAATTTCATGCAGGGGTATTTCTTCTCCCGACCGCTGCCGTTTGACGAACTGGCGCAAACCTGGCTCAGCAAACGCTGAGCCGGCGTATCGTGTAGCCGACGCACTGACGATAAACGCGTTTTATCCGCCCCTTAGTCTTTACAAGCCCGGAGACAAGCGGTAAATTCCCGCCCCTTCTCTACTGGCATGGGGATAAAAAAACAATGTTTGTCGGCTTTGATTATGGTACGGCCAACTGCTCGCTGGCCGTCATGGAACACGGGGCGCCACGTTTGCTGCGGCTGGAGCAACAGTCGCCCTATTTGCAGTCGATGCTGTGCGCGCCCAGCCGCGAAGCGGTCAGCGAATGGCTGTGGCGGCATCATCAGGTCACCGCGGAAGGCGACAACGCCCAGCTGCTGCAACGCGCCATCAACCACAACCGCGAGGAAGATATCCGGGTTCAGCCGGACAGCGTCAGGTTCGGGCTGGCGGCGCTGGCCCATTACATGGATGACCCGGAAGACGTCTGGTTCGTGAAATCACCCAAGTCGTTTCTCGGCGCCACCGGGCTGAAACCACAGCAAATGGCGCTGTTTGAGGATCTGGTGTGTACCATGATGCTGCACATTCGCCAGCAGGCCGAGCAACAGCTCGACCAGCCGATCGAACAGGCGGTGATTGGCCGGCCAATCAACTTTCAGGGCATGGGCGGCGAAGAGTCCAATCGTCAGGCACAGGGCATTCTGGAACGGGCTGCCCGACGCGCCGGGTTCCGGCAGGTGGCGTTCCAGTTTGAACCGGTGGCCGCCGGCCTTGATTTCGAAGCCACGCTGCAACAAGAACAACGGGTGCTGGTGGTGGATATCGGCGGCGGCACCACCGACTGCTCGATGTTGCTCATGGGGCCGGACTGGCGCAACCGTCGCGAACGCGCGGAAAGCCTGCTGGGCCACAGCGGCTGCCGGGTAGGCGGCAACGATCTGGACATCATGCTGGCGTTTCGGCAGTTCTGCCCATTGCTGGGGATGAACGGCATCACCGAAAAAGGCACCGCCCTGCCGGTGCTACCGTGGTGGAACGCCGTCGCCATCAACGACGTGCCGGCACAGGCGGAATTCTACAGCAACGCCTGCGGTAAGCTGCTGCGCGATTTGATCCGCGATGCGCGCGAACCCGACCGGGTGGAGCGCCTGCTGACCGTGTGGCGTCAGCGGCTCAGCTACCGTCTGGTGCGGCTGGCGGAAGAACAGAAAATCGCCCTGTCGCAGGCGGAAAGCACGCAGGCGCATCTGTCGTTCATCTCGCCCGACCTGGCAACCCGCGTCAGCGCGAATCAGTTGGAAGAGGCCATTACCCAGCCGCTGGAACATATCAGGCAGCAGCTCGTTCAGGCACAGAAAAACAGCCAGACCCGGCCGGATGTGATTTACCTGACCGGCGGCAGCGCCCGCTCGCCGTTGCTGCGCGCCGCCATCAGCGACTGTCTGCCCGATGTGCCGATCGCCAGCGGCGACGATTTCGGTTCCGTCACCGCCGGGTTGGCCCGTTGGGCCGAGACACTGTTCCGCTAAAGGCTGTTCCGTTAAAGGCTGTTCTGCTAAATACTATATCCGCTAAACAGTATTCCGTTCGTCAGGCGCCTCAGGACACCGCCGTCGTGAGGCGCTCAAACCAGCGCTGGCTGTCGTAATCGTCGGCCAGCACAATCCCGAACTGCTGTTGCAGACAGTCCAGATAATCGCGGTGGCTGTCGATCCGTCGTTCGCTTTTCTGCCCATGGCGAGTCACGATCAGCCGGTTGTCCGATAGCGTCACCCGCCCTTCCGGCGTTACGCGGGTGCAAAGCGATTTACCGGTAAAAGGTGATGACGGCGAGGTCTGGTGGTAATGCGCCATGTCGGCGTATTCCTCCAGTTGCCGGGGTTGCAGCGTAAACTTGTACTGTGGTTTCCATGCCTGACCCGCCGTCAGTTGCTGCAACTGATAACCGTCATCCGTGGCCGCCACCCGATAGCTGACTAGCTCTTCGTGGGATACCGCGCCAGACAGCGGCACCGGCACGCAGAATGAATCGCCGAAACTGATATCGGCAATCACCGCCGCCTGCGGCAGCTCGACTTTCAGAAACAGATGGTCGAATGGCTGTCCGTAATGGCCGTCGTCGTTCCACACCTGCCCTGCCAGCAGTTGCACATCAAACCCCAATGCCTTCAGCAGCAGATAAAATCCGTAGTTAAGTTCGTAGCAGAAACCGCCGCGCCGCGCATCAACGATCTTGCGATAGATAGCGGATTGATCAAGGCGTATCGGTTTCCCGAACACCACATCCAGGTTTTCAAACGGAATGTGCGTAAGGTGAGCAAGATGGAGCCTGTGCAGTTGTAAGGCCGGTTCCGTGGGCAGTGAACTGACGCCAATGCGTTGCAGATAGCGTTGAACTTCTGAATGATCCAGCATATATCTTCCCGGTGCCTGAATAAGAGCCTATCTCAATAGGCGGCATTGGCAATGTGCTGTCGATAATACCCCTTCGCTGCCTATTGATAAACGGGACGCCGTATTCGGCTGACAATAAGGCGATACCGGTCACGGGCGGCGCATCGGCCAACTGGACGTGCGCCGCCCGTCTGGTTAGCGGCCGGCAGGCAACTGATACTCGGTGCCGCACTCGCCGTTGATATAGAGCGCGCGCCGTTCGTCAGGCGGCAACTGTACAGCTAATGTGCGCCACGCCGGAACGAATGCCCCTTCCGGGCGGAAGGTGATATCAATACGCTGGGCGCTGCAACGCACTTCCCAACGCAGCCACAGCGCCTGCCCGTCGCGCCAGCGATGCGTTTCGCCGTCATCTTCAAACAATACCCCTTGCCGTACGCCATTACCGGTCAGAGGGAACAGCAGCAAGGTGCGCTGATCATCGGCCTCCGGGCAGGTAAAATCCGTACGCGCCGACAACGGCAGCATCGCGCCGGCCCGCACCAGCAGCGGCAATCGTTCCAGCGGCGCATCAAGCGTCACGGTTTGTCCGCCGCTGAACCAGTCGCCGCGATAAAAGTCATACCAGCCGTCGCCATTATCCGGCAGATAAACCTCCCGCTGACGTTGCCCCGGCTCCACCACGCTCGCCACCAACAGATCCTTACCGAGCATGAAGTCGTCGGTTTCCTCGAAGGTACGCGGGTCATGCTCGTGGTCCAGAAAGGTCGGGCGCAGCATCGGCTCATCATCCGCGTGCGCCTGCCACAGCAAGGTATACAAATACGGCAACAGCCGATAACGCAGTTGGATGGCGTCACGGATGATCGGCGTCACCGTCGGGTACATCCAGGGTTCGTTGACCGTGGCGTCGTCATTCCACGAGTGAATGGTAAACCGCGGGTGCATCACCCCGTTCTGTACCCAGCGCGCGAACAGTTCGGCATCGGGTTTATTACCGGCGAAACCGCCGACATCATGACCCACGTTATACAGGCCGGACAGACTCATGCCGACCCCCATGCGGGTGTTGTAGCGCAGCGTCTGCCAACTGGTACGGTTGTCCCCGCTCCAGGTCTGCACGTAGCGTTGCATCCCGGCGCTGCCGGAGCGCGAAATCAGATAAGGCCGCAGTGCCGGTGCAAACCGCTGCTGCGCTTCCATTGAGGCACGCATCATCAGCAACGGCATCAACGGGCGAATATGTTTGATGGCAACGGGTTGGCCAAAACCATGACAGCGGGCTTCGCCATCCCAGATCTCAAATTCGTTGTTATCGTTCCAGGTGGAGTCGATACCTTTTTCCAGCAGTTGCCGGGTCACGTTCTCCTGCCACCAGGCGACGGTATCCGGGTTAGTGAAATCCAGATGCGAGCCTTCGTCGTCCCAGAAGCTGGAGCGTTCCGGGTTATCCGACTCCGAATCGCGCACAAACAGCCCTTTGGCCGCCACCTCCTGATAGCGGGGGTGATCCTGTAACAGGCAGGGCTTGATATTGGCCGCCAGATGCATACCGGCGTCATGGAATGCCCGGCTCATCTGCTCCGGCTGCGGCACCTTGTCGTAGTTCCAGTTGAACACATAACGCTTGTTGCCTATCGAGGTATAGCCGGACGAGAGCTGGAACGAATCGCACGGAATCGCATGCTGGCGACACAGTTCGATGAAGGACAACAGCTGTTGCTGAGCGTCCGGCGCATCGGTGTAATGCATGGTGGAGCCGCTGTAACCGAGACTCCATCTGGGGCCGAAACAGGTTTTGCCGGTGAGCCGGACAAACGCTTTGGTCACATCGATAATGGCGGGGCCGAGCAGAAAATAGTAATCCAGATCCCCGGCTTCGGCCTGATAGCGCCGGTAAGCCGGGTGGTAATTATCAATCTCGTTGCCCAGATCCAGCCAGGTGGAGCTGAGATTGTCGTAAAACACGCCGTAGCTGGCACCCGGTTGATTCACAATGGTGAACGGCAAGTGCTTGTAAAGCGGGTCGGTGTTTTGCGCGTTATAACCCATCGCATCCAGATTGCGGAATTCAAAGCGACGGCCGGCGCGGTTTAGGTCACCCGCTTTTTCGCCCAGCCCGTAGCAGCGCTCCTGCGGGGTACGACGCTGGTAGTGCGCCACGCCGTCGCCGTGCATATTGAGCAGATAGGCGCCGGTCGGCCGATCGGACGCCAGCGGTTGCCACTGCCCGTGCGCATCAAGGTATTCCCATGCCAGCCACAGCGGCTGGTGCACCGTCACCCGCAGTTGTCCGGTGCTGATCTGCAAGGCATCGCCTTGCCAGCACAACGTATAGCCCGGCAGCGCAAACCCCTCGCTGCTCTCCCGCTCCCTACCCTGCCACGGCACGTCCTGCTGCGGCGCGATGCTCCAGGTGCGATTCAACCGCAGTTCGCCACGCTGTTTAATCAGCACCCGCATCAGCCCCGGCGCCAGCACGTACAACAAAAAGCGGTGTGCGCCGTCCACCAGCAGTTCAACCCGATCCTCGGCCTGATGGTGCAATACCCAATGTTTCAATGTCTTCATAGCATCACTCGTCTATCCGGAAGTTCTGTCAGTGAGCGCGCTGGCGGCGTTCCGCGATGAACGCAATCAGGAATAGCGCGCCGAATAAATCAAAAAAGCCCATAGCGACAAACAGCGGGTTGAAGCCAATCCTGTCGGCGGTGACGCCAATCAGCAGCGAAAACAGGAAGCTGGCGATCCACGCACTGGCACCGCGCATACCGTTGACCGTCGCCATCTGGCCTTTATCAAACGAATCCACCACCACGGCGCTCAACATGCAGGAAATGATTTGATGGCCGAATCCGCCGATAGAAATCAGGATGATGGCCAGATAAGGGTTTTGGGTCACGCTGACCAGCGCGAGCGACAGCATCAGAAACGCGCCGGTCACCGAACTGCCCACCACCGAGTTGATGCGTGAGCAGCCAAACAGCCGGGCGTAGAGCTTGGTCAGGTAACCGCTGGCGATACTGCCGAAGTCGGCGGCAAGAAACGGCAGCCAGGCGAACATGGCGATTTGTTTCAGATCCATGCCGCGCTCTTTAGCCAGATACAACGGCACCCAGAAACTCAGCACCGCCCAGGCGGGTTCCGCCATAAACGCGGGAATGGCGATGCCGTAGAAACGGCGGTTTTTCATCACCGTTTTCATGGCGGTAAAAAACGGTTGTTTCACCGGCTCCGGCTCATTGTCCTGACGGATAAACGCCAGTTCTTCTTTGCTCAGGCGCGGGTGTTCTCCCGGATTATGGTAAAACAGCCACCACAACACTACCCACAGCATCGCCAGCACCCCGGCAAACAGGAATGCGCCTTGCCAGCCGAAAGCGGAATGCGCGACCACGATAATGGGCGGCGCCAGCATCGCGCCGATGGAAAAGCCCACCCCGGCCCAACCGGCGGCGATGGGGCGTTCCTCGCGGGGAAACCACTCGCCGATGGTTTTGGCGTTGGCCGGCGTGGCCGCCGCTTCAGCCCCGCCCATCATGAACCGCAAAATAGCGAGCTGAACCCAGCTCCCGGCGCCGGCATGCAGCAGGCACATCAGCGCCCAAATCACGGCGCAGATCATGAAACCCAGCTTTAATCCAATAACGTCGATCAGCCATCCGCACAATGGCTGAAATATCGTATAGGCCAACTGAAAGGCGCCGACAATCCAGGAATATTGCTCGGTAGTAATATTCAGCACCGTTTTTAATTCGGGCGCCAGAATACCCAGCGAGTTGCGGGTAATGTAATTAACGGTGACGCCAAACAGAAATAACGCCAGTATCCACCAGCGCAATTGTTTGAACTTTCGTTTTTCATTAATGACGGGCGAGGAATTAACGTCGAGACTCATGGTGATCTCCTTACGACAGACAACGGTGAAACACCTGCCGGCGCAACACCATCCTGATGTTCTAATAATCGGATTTTTATAAGTATTTTTATGTCGTGACGGCGTATTTCTCGGCGTGACGACGCCTGAAGAACCACGACCGATTCAGCGTAGAAAAATTAAAAAGCCGGAGATACTCACTTTTTTGCAACTATTTTCATGATAGCGTCGAAACTGATTCTTTCTGGTCATTCATACGCCGGCAGCCGCCTTTTTTCTGGTGATGAAAATTTTTTCATGGTTCAAATTGAACGGGATCACAAAATGAAAAAAAACCTCAAAATTCGTGAAATCGCCACGCAAACCGGCTTCTCCGTCAGCACCGTTTCCCGGGTACTGGCGGGCAAATCCAATACCAGCGATGCGGCCCGGACGCGAATTCTGACCTCCGCCCGGCAATACGGTGTGATGGATCATCTGGCCACCGGCCGTTTGCTGCTAAACAGCCTGACGGTGTTCGCGCCGGAGCGCGCCTTTAATAGCCGGGCGGATATTTTCTACCATAAGGTACTGGAAGGTATTCTCGACTCGCTGGACTCGCACGATGTCCGCCTGCGCTACTGCGGGCTGGCGGAAAACGACAGCGATGCGGCGCTGTTTCTGGAAAAAATGTCGTTGCCGGAAACCGAAGGCGCCATTCTGATCGGCATTGATGACCCTTATATCCACGCGCTGGCGGCCGAATTGAACAAACCCTGCGTGCTGGTCAACTGTCTCGATCACAAAATGAAATTGTCCGGCGTGTCGCCGGCACACCAGCTTATCGGCGAATTTGCCGCCAACTATTTGATCGACCAGGGGCACCGTCAGATCCTGACCCTGCTATGTCTGCGGCGCTACACCATGGAGTGGCGACTGGCGGGCATCCGCGATGCCTATCAACAACACAATCTGCCTTTTATCGACGACATCCACCTGCTGACGCCCCGCGGCTTTGGCAGTGCGGAAACGGAGCAGGCCGTCACTGATTTTCTGGCCGCCTGCCCACGGGAACAATACCCTACCGCCATACTGGCGGGCGGCGACTTTATGGCGGTGGGCGCCGTCAATGCGCTGCATAAAGCGAAGCTGCGCGTACCGCAGGATATTTCGGTGATGAGCATGGATGGCGCTAATCTGGCGGCGGTGCACGATATTCCGCTGACATCCGTGCTGATCCCGCGTGAAGAGCTGGGACGGGAAGCGGTCAGGTTGTTACAGCTTCAGCTGATGCAGCCGGGACGGGGCGCCGGCAATATTCTGCTTAACGGCACGCTGGCGGTGAGAGATTCGGTCAAACGTATTCGGCCCAGCCAGCGCCACTCGCCGGTGCAGGATACCGATTTATATGATGCCTGAGTCAGGCGGGCGGGTGTCAACAAGACATCAGGCCCGCGGTCAGCAACATGACGACGCGGGCCTGACTGTCCACCGCATTAGCTGGACTGATTGATAATCAGCTGGCCGTTGCGATCGAGCGGGATACGGGTGCCGGGATCGCGGTCCATCCGGACTTTTCCTTCCTGATCGCCGATTTTATAGGTGACATCATAACCCAGCACTTTCTGCGACTTGTCATACACCGTCTGGCAACGCTGCTGCGTGGAGGTGGTGGTATCTCCGTCCTGCATTTTTCCCTGCACCTGATTGCCGGCGTAACCGCCGGCCAGCGCACCGGCTACCGTCGCCACATCACGACCACGGCCGTTGCCGAACTGGTGCCCCAGCACCCCGCCGGCTACTGCACCCAGCAGCGACCCGGCAATGCGGTTTTCATCCTGAACCGGCTGACGGTGCGTCACGGTGACATTACGGCATTCCTGACGCGGCGTTTTCACGGTTTCTTTGATAGGTGTTGCAATCAGCACCTGTGCAAACTGCGGCCTGGACGCAAACACATCCAGACTGGCGACGGCTGCTACGCCCAGAGCTGCAGCCATACCAATACCTACACCCGCTAACATTGACTTGTTCACAGGAAACCTCCTGAATAAATAACCACGCATCTTCCATCTCGCCCTGTATTAAGCGCTCTTACGGCTCATGACGGGCTGATGGCTTACCCGAAAGCCCCACCTTCCGGGGCGCGGCGTGCGCGCTACGCCGCCTGACGTGATGAAGTCTGCCTAATCCACCTGGTACTCTCAATCGGATTTCTACCCCAAAAAGGTTGCACAGATAACAAAACTGTCACATTTGGGAATTTTCTTACCTTTAGTTGCCGTTAGTACAATATTTTATTCTGTGATGTAAGCGATATAGCAGGGATATAGCGGGGAATAACAGGTTGCCCGCCGAATAGCGGGCAACCGAGGCGCCAGACCGGAACAATCCGGCCTTAATGCAGTTTGAGACGCGGGCGGATCACCCGGTTGATACTGCCGACCAGCATCATCAGGCCGGTTTTGATGTAGCCATGCAGCGCAATCTGATGCATGCGATACAGCGAAATGTAAACGAAGCGGGCAATCCGTCCTTCCACCATCACCGAGCCACGCATCAGGTTGCCCATCAGGCTGCCGACGGTACTGAATTTGGACAATGACACCAGTGACCCGTGGTCTTTGTAGACGTAAGGCTTGAGCGGCTGATTATTCATCAGCGCAAGGATGTTAGCGTAACAACGTGACGCCATTTGATGCGCGGCCTGCGCGCGTGGCGGCACAAAGCCGCCGCCCGGCTGTGGGCAGGACGCACAGTCGCCGATGGCGAAAATGGCCGGATCGCGCGTGGTTTGCAGCGTCGGCTCCACCACCAGTTGGTTGATCCGATTGGTTTCCAGACCGGCAATGTCCTTCATTGCGTCGGCCGCCTTGATACCCGCAGCCCACACCATCAGGTCGGCGTCGATAAACTCGCCGTCCTTGGTGTTCAGGCCGTTTTGCTGAGCGCTGGTCACCATGGTTTTGGTCAGCACCCGGACACCGAGCTTGGTCAGTTCATGGTGCGCCGCACCAGAAATACGCGGCGGCAGCGCCGGCAGAATACGCTCGCCCGCCTCCACCAGCGTGACGTTGAGCGCCTGATTGCTGAGACTGTCAAAGCCGTAGCTGTGCAGCTGTTTCACCGCGTTGTGCAGTTCGGCGGACAATTCCACCCCGGTGGCGCCCCCTCCGACAATCGCGATATTGACCTTCTCTTTTTCCCCCTGAGAGGCAGAGAATTTGAGGAACAGGTTCAGCATTTCGTTATGGAAACGACGGGCTTGTTTCGGGTTGTCCAGGAAAATGCAGTGATCTTTAACGCCCGGCGTACCGAAGTCGTTAGACGTGCTGCCCAGCGCCACCACCAGAATGTCGTACGGCAGTGAACGGGCCGCTACCAGCAGTTCCCCCTGCTCGCCGCGGATTTCGGCCAGTTGAACGGAGCGTTGTTCGCGGTCGATGTCGGTTAACATGCCCAACTGGAAATTGAAGTGATGATTGCGGGCATGCGCCAGATAGCTCAGCGCATCCATGTCGTCATCCAGCGAGCCGGTCGCCACTTCATGCAACAGTGGTTTCCACAGGTGGCTGTGGTTGCGATCCACCAGTGTTATTTCCGCCTTCTTCTTACGGCCCAGCTTACGCCCCAGACTGGTTGCCAGCTCCAGCCCTCCGGCGCCACCGCCGACAATCACGATTTTCTTGATTGGCAATGATGTCAAAATGACCCCCTGAAAATTTGTGAACCAATAGTTAATAAAGGGTAAAAAATAATATCCTTATATTACATATGGTTATGAGAATAGAAATTGGATATATGCGATGAGAATAGCATGTAAGGTCATTTGGTCATACCAAAATTGATTTATATCAATTTATTTTAGTTACAGATCGTCAGTGCTGAGAATTAGACGTTGAAATCCAAGAAGTTAGTGTCGCTGGTCAGTAGAGGAGAAGCGGCTGTCTCTCCCACCAGGCGCGGGACGACAACCTCAAAACAGTATAGACCTTATAAATAATTCGAGTCGCAGGACAACACGCTGGCGTGTTGTCCTGCGACGTGGAGTATGACGGGTTATAGAGGCAACATCACCCCAGAGATTTGAAAGCCTTGATGCGTTGCAGATGTGAAGAAATATCGCGGAATTTATGACCTTCGCTCTCGTTCCAGATGATTTCGTAGTATTCCCCCAGCAAACAGGCGCTGCGCTGGTTATTCAGCATTTCATCGTGGCGTGACAGCACTACCATACAGCGATCGCGGTTTTTCTCGCGGAAATTCTCTACGCACTTGGTGGCGATATCGGCGTACTCTTCCGGGCGATCGATTTTGCCTTCCATATTTTCCTGCGGGAACAGGTTGGGATTGAACATCACCTGGCGGATATCACACAGGAAACCAATGCGTTCAGCCCAGAATCCACCCAGCCCGACGCCGCAAATCAGCGGGCGGCTATCCGCGTTCAATTGCAGCATCTTGTCCACTTCCCTGAGCAGATGCTGCATGTCATGACGCGGATGAAGGGTGCTATAGCTCACCAGCCGGACATCCGGGTCGATGAACTGCAGTTGCAGCACTTTCTCATGATTACCCGGACTGCTTGAATCAAAACCGTGCAAATAAATGATCATCGGTGCCTTCCCTCCAGCCTCATGTAGCGGGTGATTTAACCGGCGGCTTTGTGTGCCTGCCAGCGCTCACTCAGTGCCGTCAACTGCGACGTCGCCTGTTTCCAGCGCGATGAATTCAGCAGTTCCCGACGTGTGATCAATCCCCGATGATAGAGCGTCTCCAGCCCCGGAACTTTGACCGGAGACAGGTTATCCAACACGCTAATCGCGCCCTGCCGCTGATTACAGACCAGAATCATGTCGCATCCGGCATCCAGCGCCGCCTGCGCGCGCTCGGCATAGCCGCCCATCACCGCCGCGCCTTCCATCGACAGGTCATCCGAGAAGATGATGCCGCCGAACCCCAGCTCCTGACGCAGCACCTGTTTGAGCCAGTAAGGCGACCCGCTGGCCGGACGGGGATCGGCATCGGTATAAATCACGTGTGCCGGCATCACCGCATCCAACTGCTGACGGGCGATCAGTTCCCGAAAAACCCGCATATCCCGCTGCTGAATGTGTGCCAGCGGCCGCTCGTCCCGCGGCGTTTCTTTATGGGAATCCGCCGTTACCGCACCGTGTCCGGGGAAATGCTTGCCCGTTGCCTTCATGCCTGCGGCACGCATACCGGCAATAAAACGCTCCGCCACCGCCAGCAAGGTGTCCGGGTCGTCATGGAAAGAGCGATCGCCAATCGCCGCGCTCTGGTGCCCAACATCCAGCACCGGCGCGAAGCTGATATCGATATCCATAGCGATCATCTCCGCCGCCATCACCCAGCCCGCGTCTTCCGCCAGCCGTTGCGCCTGCGGCAACGGGTTCAGCGCGGCAAACGACTGCGCGGCCGGCAGCGCGGTAAAACCGTCGCGAAACCGCTGCACGCGGCCGCCTTCCTGATCGACCGATACCACCAGCCGCTCGCGAGAAGCGCGACGCATCTGACGCACCAGTTCCGCCAGTTGGTCGGCGTCATGAAAGTTACGGCTAAACAGGATCACGCCGCCCACCAGCGGGTGCGCCAGCACTTCGCGATCTTCCGCGTCCAGCTCATAGCCGGCCACATCTAACATTAACGGCCCCACAAACACCTCTTCTGTATGATTACCCATCGACATGATGAGCAAATCGACATGATGGTCAAATCGGCCTGATGAAATCGGCATGATAGCCAAACGCCCGCTCCGGCGGTAAAGGCTCAACCGCGCCACCCCGCTACCCGCCGTAACGCGTCAGCCGTCTGTCGGTAATACGTCTCACCGCTCTGCCGCCAGCGGACTTCGAACCACATCAGCACCAGATAATCCACCCAATATTGCCAGCGCGCCGCCTGCCGCCGCAATGACGCCGGGCGCAGGTGACGCCAGTGCCGGCAATACGCCTGTAAAAAATCCTGCTGACGCGCGTCATCCAGCTCGCAGGCCCGGAACAACAACGCCAGCTCCAGCCCGATATCGCCGTCCGCGGCGTACTCCCAGTCAATCAATCGCCAGCCGACCTCGGTACACAGCAGATTACCGGGATGCACATCCAGATGCAGCGGCGCGATCAGCAACGGCGTCGGCAACGGCTTATCCACCACTTGCTGATAGGCGCGCCTCAGACGCGGCGAGCGCCGGGCAGGGTCCATATGCTGCCAGTGCTGCGTCATCAGGCGTTTCAACGGCAGCGGATAGCCGTAGCGCGGCTGATGATGCAGACGCGCCAACATCGCCGCCAGTTGTCCTTCCGCCAGCGACTGCGCAAACTGGCGCGCATCGGCCGGCTCGCCCGCCAACCACTCCACCAGCAACCAGCCGTCGTGCCAGCACACCGGATGCGGTGCCAGCGACTGCCCAGCCAGTTGTCGCAACACATGAAACTCGCGCTGTCGGGAAGTGCCGAGCTGGCGCCCCTGCGGCGTTTCGCCGCGCGCCAGCCACAGCCCGGCCGGAGAATGAATGCGCCAGCTCTGGTGACTCAGGCCGCTGACCGGCTGTAAATAAAAACCGGCGGTCGCTACCGCCGGCAGAGCTTGTTGCAACAGCGCGTTCAGCGCCTCACTGTTGGCGGACCGTACCATTGCCGGACCAGACAATCTCGCCGGTCTGCACCAGCATCAGTTGCATCGACAGTTCGGGCGACTTAACGTCGCCGCTGGCGTCGGCATATAACACGTATTGCGCGCCGACATAACGGGCCAGCCCCACCGCTTTACTGCGCGATTCAAGGCTGTCTTCCTCCGATAACCCCAGCGACTGCCGGGCCACGCCCAGTTGTTCGCGCGACACCATCGTAAACTGGCCGGAAGAGGCCAGCGCGTTATACAGCGCCGTGGTCGCCTGAGCGGTCTGCAACGAACCGTTGGTGTTATTTTTAAGCTTGTTCAGCAGCAGAATGCTGCCTCTGGCGATGCCGTCGGTTTTCACCATCTGCCCCACCAGCGGCGTAACCGCCGCCGACCAGTCCAGCACCGGCACCTGAATCTTCGGCGGCGTCGGCAATGGCTGACTTTCTGACGGCGGCAACTGCGGTTTCGACGGTGTGGGGACGGCGGGTTCGATGGTGGCCGGCTGTTCCGTTTGCGGCACGCGGCTGGTACAGCCTACAATCACCAGCGCCATCAGCACGATGCCAAGATATTTTTTCATGTCTGTCCTCTTAATCACGCCTCAGAGAAAAAGATAAAGCCGTACCTGACTGGCTGCCGGGTTGGCGTGCGTGGCCACAAGTGAGATATCCGTATGGGCAGGAATCACCGCCGTCTGGCTGACATCCAGCGGCGGCACATCCAACCCCTGTTGATCATACCAGTAAAAACGGTAGTGCAGCGTTACCGGCCGTTCCGACGCATTGCTGATACGGGCCGACGCCTGCTGACCTGCGTCGCCACGTGACAACGACGGACGAGAAGCGCTAATGCCGGCCGCCATCACCGAGGCGTCCAGCACCAGCGTCTGTTTGGAGTTAATGGGCAGACTGGCCGTTTTGCTGCATCCGACAAGCGACATGCTCAGCAGCAGAGCGGCCAATGCACCTGATGAAAATGCGCGCATGACCGCATCAACCGGCCAGCAACGGCCCCAGCGGGCGACCACCCAGCAGATGCATATGGATGTGATACACCTCCTGACCGCCGTGACGATTGCAGTTGATGATCAAACGGTAGCCGTCATCCGCAATCCCTTCCTGACGGGCAATGCTGCCCGCGACGGTGATCATGCGGCCGAGCGCCGCTTCATGCTCCGGCGCGGTGTCGTTCACGGTGGGAATCAGCACATTCGGCACAATCAGAATGTGGGTGGGAGTACGTGGCGCGATGTCGCGAAAGGCAGTGACCAATTCATCCTGATACACGATATCGGCGGGGATTTCCCGACGAATGATTTTACTGAAAATGGTTTCTTCAGCCATAACACAGTTCCTTTAAAAACGAGCGCTGTTCAACGATGCGGCCTGCAGTATGAGTGATATACCCGTCATACTTCAAGTTGCAGGTGCGTTGGCTGCCCTCACTCACCCCAGTCACTTACTTATGTAAGCTCCTGAGGATTCACTCGGTTGCCGCCTTCCTGTAACTTGAATTATTTAGGGTATAAATCCAATACTTTTCAACTCTCTTTGTCGATGCTCGCCACGCGTTGCACCGACGTTACGCCGTAAAAAATACCGCCGGCATGCCCAGAGAACACCCGGCGTCGGTAATTTTCCACCACTCGCCGTCGGAAATGGTGATGCCTTCAGCCTGACGCTGCCGGCGGACCTGGCGTTCCGGTTCGCCGGCAATCAGAATCGGTACCGCCGGATCCGGCGAGCGCGACGCGCGGACATACGCCAACATGGCATCGTACTCCTGTTTCAGCCACGCCATCCCCACCAGTTTAGCCGGGTCAATCACAATGGTGGTCATGTTGTTAACGATGGCGCCTTCGCGCGGATTGCCCGGATGGATGGTGCCGCCGCCGGACAAAATACCCGCCAGCAGTTCCGCCGCCAGAATCAGGCCGCCGCCCTTGTGACGTGCGATCGGCAACAACGCGCCGGTCGACTCGCCTTCCCACATCACTCGCGGATCGGCGCTCGGGCGCCCGTCGCTGTCCAGCATCACCGGCTCATCAAAACTTTTCCCCGCCAGCCAGGCCACGCGCGTTTTACCCAGCGCCACAATGCTGGTGGCGAAGTCCAGAATAAAATCGGGATTGTCGTCACTGCCCGGAAAAGCAATACAGATCGGGTTGGTGCCGAAACGCGCTTCGCTGCCGCCGAACGGCGCCACCAGCGGCGCGATATCGCTGACGTTAACGAAATGAATCGAAATCAGACCGGCCTGCGCCGCCATTTCGCCATAGGTGCCAATGCGGCCCAGATGGCAGGTCGACGCCAGCGTCATCAGGCAGATGCCGGTGGTTTTCACCCGCTCGATCGCCGCCAGCATCGCTTCGCGCCCGGTGCGTTGCCCGAACCCGCGATCGCCGGAGAACTGCAACACCGCGCCGCCATCCTGCAGCAAACGAGCCGGCGTATTGGGATGCATGATGCCCTGCGCGATGAAGCTGACGTACTCCGGCAGCATGCCGACCCCGTGGCTGTCATGCCCTTTAAGATTCGCGCCGACCAGATGAAGCGCCACGCACTCGGCTTCGTCGTGGTCACACCCGGTGTTACGCAACAGTTCATAGGCTATCTGCGTTAAACGCTCAGCTGAAATCCGCATACTGTTCCCTCTGAAAGAATGATGTTGTGGTACGCCGCTGATGGACGATGTTGTTATGGGCAGAGCGGCGTTGGTTATCTACTGTCGTGACTGACGACGGGCGTATCACGCACGGCAGTGTCAGTTATCCTACTGCCGAACTTCCTGTGAGGGGAAACGATTCTGCCCTGCCGGGGGGCAGTCTCTGGATATAAAAAGCAGGATATAAAAAACAGGATGTAAAAAAGGGGCCGTAGCCCCTTTTCGTCAACTCCCCGTAATCCGTCAGTGGTTACGGATATTTCAGTGATTACGAATGTAATCGTCCATATCGGTTTTCAGGTTGTCGGACTTGGTGCCGAAGATCGCCTGCACGCCGGAACCGGCTACCACCACGCCCGCCGCGCCCAGTTTCTTCAGCTCGGCCTGGTCAACTTTGGACACATCACCCACGCTAACGCGCAGACGGGTGATACAGGCATCCAGGTTGGTGATGTTTTCTTTGCCGCCGAACGCGGAAACCAGCGACGCCGCCATTTCAGAGTTGCCCTGAGCGGACTGCTCGGACGAGGACTCTTCACGACCCGGGGTTTTCAGATCCAGTTTGGCGATCAGCACGCGGAACACGGTGTAGTACACCGCGGCATAGCACAGGCCGACGATCGGGAACAGCCACAGTTTGCTGCCGTTGCCGCTCAGTACGATGAAGTCGATCAGACCGTGCGAAAAGCTGGTACCGTCACGCATGCCGAGCAGAATACAAATCGGGAACGCCAGACCGGCCAGCACCGCGTGGATGACATACAGAATCGGCGCAACGAAAATGAAGGAGAACTCGATAGGTTCGGTAATACCGGTCAGGAACGCGGTCAGCGCAGCGGAAATCATGATGCCGCCAACTTTGGCGCGGTTTTCCGGTTTAGCCGAATGCCAGATGGCAAGCGCGGCGGCCGGCAGGCCATACATTTTGAACAGGAAACCGCCAGACAGTTTACCAGCGGTCGGGTCGCCCGCCATATAACGAGGAATATCGCCATGGAATACTTGGCCCGCGGCGTTGGTGAACTCGCCTACCTGCATCTGGAACGGTACGTTCCAGATATGGTGCAGACCAAACGGCACCAGACTACGCTCAACGATGCCGTAGATACCGAACGCCAGTACTGGGTTCTGGTAAGCGGCCCATTGAGAGAATGTCTGAATCGCGCTGCCCACCGGCGGCCAAATGAACGACAACGCCACACCGACGATGATGGCGGTCAGGCCGGAGATGATCGGCACAAAACGCTTACCGGCAAAGAAGCCCAGGTATTCCGGCAAACGAATGCGGTAAAAGCGGTTGAACATGTAGGCGGCAATCGCACCGGCGATAATCCCCCCCAGCACGCCGGTGTCGGCCATGTGGTTAGCGGCGATATCCGCCGGCGACATATGCAGCACCAGCGGCGCCACCACCGCCATGGTTTTCACCATGATGCCGTAAGCAACCACCGCAGCCAGCGCGGACACGCCGTCATTATTGGTGAAGCCCAGCGCCACGCCGATAGCGAAAATCAGCGGCATGTTGGCAAACACCGAATCGCCCGCCTGCGCCATCACGCTGGAAACAACCGCCGGCAGCCAGCTAAAGTTGGCCGACCCGACGCCCAGCAGAATACCGGCGATAGGCAGCACGGACACTGGCAGCATCAGCGATTTACCTACTTTCTGTAGGTTTGCAAATGCATTCTTGAACATAATAGAGAGTGCTCCTGAGTAATAGTGCTTCTACTTCTGACAGTTCGCCTGAAGGTGGGGAGGTCATCCTTCATGCGGTCGGGATGTGATATGCATCCTCATTAATTTTTACGCAGAGTAAAATAAATGTTGCATCAAATGTTTGATAGCAGTCACGTTTCAACTCATGGGAAACCCACGTTACTATCAGAAGTCTTATGGTTTGTGATCTAACGCTAAAAATTAACCCCGCCATCGTACAGCGCAAGCTGCAAATGACAGGGATTATTAGCGATTAATTACGAAGCCAAAAAAAACTCGCGTATTCTCAACCAGTATCAGGCCACGGTCAACCGTGCTGCATCAATGTGGAATAGCCGAGCAAAATTTTCGGTGGTGGTGGATGCCAGTTGTTCGAGACTGACATTTTTGAGTACAGCCAGATATTCAGCCACATCGCGCACGTAGGCGGGCTGATTTTCCTTACCGCGGTAGGGAACCGGCGCCAGCCACGGGGAGTCGGTTTCAATCAGCAGCCGGTCCAGCGGCACGTAGCGGGCAACCTCTCGCAACGCATCCGCATTACGGAAAGTCACGATCCCGGAAAAGGAAATATAGAACCCCAAATCCAGCAGTTTCTCCGCCGTTTCCCGATCTTCGGTAAAACAGTGCAGCACACCGCCGCATTCGTCCGCTTTTTCTTCGCGCAGGATGGCAAGCGTATCTTCGCGGGCGGAACGGGTATGCACAATCACCGGCTTATTCAGCGCCCGACCCACGCGAATGTGCTCGCGAAACGATGCCTGCTGCTGCGGGATGGTGTCTTGCTGATAATAGTAATCCAGCCCGGTTTCCCCCAGCGCGACAACCGACGGTAACGCCGCCAGCGTGCGCAGCTCGGCGAAATCGTACGGCTCTTCCTGACTGAGCGGGTGTACGCCGCAGGAAAACGCCACATTGTCGCGCTCGCCGATCAACTCGGTCATGGCGCGGAATCCCGGCAAGGTGGTCGCCACCGCCAGAAAAAAGCCTACCTCGCGCTCACGGGCCTTGTTCAGCACGTCAGACACGTCTTTGTGCAGCGACTGATAATCCAAACCATCAAGATGGCAGTGGGAATCAACTAAGAACATAATCAGGGGTATCCGGTATTCAGGAAAAAGACGACGACACCGGCAGCGTCGGAGATGACAACAAGCTCTCCCACGCCAGCAACAGTTCCGTCAATAACAATTCGCGGTTAACGCCCGTCACCGACAGCAACTGGTGACGACAGTGCAGCCAGCGCCGTAAGCCATGATGCAGACGAGCCTCGCCAGGCTGTGACGCCAATTGCGCCACCAGCGCCGCCTGATCCTGGTTGGTCCGCCGATCGGCGGCCTGATGGCGCCATTTCAGGGCATCCAGAAACAGCGTGCTCACCCAGTGGATGCGGCGATCGGCGTCCTCATGATTGAGCACGGGCAACAACGCCAGCGCATCACCGGACTGCAGGCTCTGCGCCAACTGCTGGCAAACGGCCTGACGCGCCTTCCAACTATCCGGCTGCAGCAGTGCTTCAGCGGCCAGCGGCGCTCCCGCCGCCAGTCGCAACGCAGTCTGCAGCGCCAGATCATCATCGTGTCCACGCCCGCGCAGCCATTGCATCCCTTGCGACTCAGCCGGCACATCCAGGTGCAAATGCAGGCAGCGACTGCGCATCGTCGCCAGCAACCGCCCCGGGTCACGGCATCCCAGCAGAAAATAGGTTTGCGCCGGCGGTTCCTCCAGCGTTTTCAGCAACGCATTGGCCGCCGCCTCGGTCAGGCTTTCCGCCTGCGGTAGCCAAACCACTTTCGCACCGCCCTGCCGCGAACGCTGGTACACCGGCTCCAGCACATCGCGCACCGCGTCAACCCCCAGGCTGTGCTTACCTTTTTCCGGGCTAAGGGTATGCCAGTCCGGATGCGTGCCGGCGCTCATCAGTTCACAGGAGTGGCAGCGGCCACAGCTCTTTGCGCCGTCCGGCTGCCGGCACAGCAACCAACGGCTGAATGCATACGCCAGCGAGGCGTCGCCCATGCCGTCGATAGCGTGCAGCAACAGCGCATGATGGCCGCGCTCCGCCTGATGCGACGCCAACAACTGGCGGTAAGGCGCATTCAGCCAGGGATACCACTCCATCAATCGTTCACTCCCCTCGCCCGCTCAGTTGCCGCAACCAGTCAGACAAGACCTGACGAATGTCGGCGTTGACCTGCGCCAGCTCGCGGGACGCATCAATCGTCATGATAGAGGCGTCGGCCGCCGCCAGTTGCTGATAGCGGGCGCGGGTACGTTCGAAAAACGCCAGCGACTCCAGCTCGATGCGATCCAGCGCGCCGCGCTGGCGGGCACGTATAAGCCCCAACTCAGGCGGGATATCCAGATACAGCGTCAAATCAGGACGAAAATCGCCCAGCACGGTATCCCGCAGCGACGTCATCAACTGCTCATCGATACCCCGGCCGCCACCCTGATAGGCCTGAGAAGAGAGATCGTGCCGATCGCCCACCACCCAGGCGCCACGGGCCAGCGCAGGACGAATCACGTTCTCCACCAGTTGTACCCGTGCCGCATATAGCATCAGCAGTTCGGCCTTATCCGTCAGCTTTTCATCCGCCACGCCCTGCTTGATCAACTCACGCAGTTTTTCCGCCAGCGGCGTACCGCCGGGTTCACGGGTAAACACGATGTCATCAATGCCGAAGGTTCGCAGCGTTTCCACCACCACCGCATGAGCGCTGGTTTTACCCGCGCCTTCCAGGCCTTCAATTACGATAAATTTACTGTTCATTCTTTTCCTTTCCGGCGGCGGCCTGCGCGGAACGATACGCCTGTACGGCGCGGTTATGATCGTTCAGATTGGTGGTAAATTTGTGTCCACCCTTGCCGTCGGCCACAAAATAGAGATAGCCGGATTTAGCCGGATGCGCGGCGGCGTCGAGGGATGCCTTGCCCGGCATGGCAATCGGCGTAGGCGGCAACCCGCTGATGACGTAGGTATTGTACGGCGTAGGCGCTTCCAGCGCACTGCGGGTAATGACGCCGTTATAGCTGTCCCCCATGCCGTAGATCACCGTCGGATCGGTCTGCAACCGCATACCGATGCGCAGACGATTGATAAATACCGAAGCCACCAGCGGCCGCTCTTCATTAATCGCGGTTTCTTTTTCAATCAGCGACGCCATCACCAGCAGTTCGTCCGGGGTTTTATAGGGTAACCCGTCATCCCGCCCCTGCCAGACGTCATTGAGCATTTTCGTCATCCGCTGGTGTGCACGCTGCAGGATAGACTTGTCGCTCATGCCCGCCGTGTGCAGATACGTATCCGGATAAAACCAGCCCTCAGGGTTGGGCTTGTCTTTCAACCCCATCGCCTCGGCGATTTCCTGCGGTGTTTTATCATCCAGCGTATGCTTGAGATAAGGTGCCGACTTCAGCGTTTCCTGCCAGTCTTTCAGGCGCGAACCTTCCACAAACCGCAGCGAAAACTGCGCTTCTTTGCCGCTGGCCAGCAACGCCAGCATGTCGCGCACCGTCATCGCAGGCATCAGCCGGTAGGTCCCCGCCTTAAACGCCGCCAGTTCCGGCTCCAGATGCAGCAGCCAGGGGAACCAACCGCTGGCGCCAATAATCTGTTGTTCTACCAGCAGCTCTTTTAGACCTTCACGATTGGTGCCGGCAGGGAGAGTAAAAATGGTTTCCTGTTTGATAGCCAGCGGTGAATCGGCAAAGTGCTGTATCTGTTTCCACAGCCCCCAGACGACCATCGCCAGCAGAACAATAATCCCAAGACCCCGTTTTATTCTCTTCATAACACATCATGACTCACAGTTAGGGCTCAGAAAGTCGTACAACTCTCGTGAGCGATAACACCAGATATGCGCCTGGTTCACGGGTATCACCGGCATCAATGCATTGCACACCAGCACTTCGTCCGCGTCCGCCAGCGTTTCCAGCGGTTCGGTCACCACATGCAGTTCATACGCAGATGCCGACAACAGCGCCATAATATGCCGCCGCGCGACGCCGTCAACGCCGGCAAGCGAAACATCCGGCGTGAAAACCCGCTTTCCCTTGCGCCAGAATAAATTAGCCGCACAGCATTCCACCAGCGCCCCGGAAGTGTCAAGCACCAGCGCCTCATCAGCGCCGGACTGTTCAAGATGCATGCGGATGAACACCTGTTCCAGCCGGTTAAGATGTTTTATCCCCGCTAGCCAGGCGCTCTGCGCCAGCGAAACCGGGCTAAGCGCCAGCCGGATGCCGTCCTGACGCCAGTGGACGTAATGTTGCGGGTACGCCGCCTGCATCACAATGCGTACTGGTTTGTCGCATCCTGCCGGGCTGTAGCCGCGGCCGCCGTTGCCCCGACTGATGATGGCTTTCACCACGCCGTCAACCCGGCCCTCGGCGGCTTGCTGCATCTCATCGCTCAGTTGCTGCCAGCCTGGGTCGGGCAACAACAGTTTTTCCGCCGCCTGCTGCAGCCGCCGAATATGTCGATCCAGCCACACAATACGGCCGTTCACAACCCTGGCCGTGGTGAAACAGCCGTCGCCAAACTGTATGCTGCGATCCGATACCGGCAGGTATTGCTCCGCTTTTCCGTCAATCCACCACATATTCGTCTCCTCAGCCAGAGGGGGTAAGCCTGTCAGTCGTCCGGACACCCGGCAAGCGGCACTATCCGATTTTCAGTCATCCGATTTTTAGTCATCCGATTTTCAGTCAGGCAAAAAAAAGCCCGGCATAACCGGGCTCTTCATTAAAACATCACATCAGACTTTGCGGAACACCAAGGAACCGTTGGTGCCGCCGAAACCAAAGGAGTTACACAACGTGTATTCCATATTGGTCACCTGACGCGCCTCGTGCGCCACGAAATCCAGATCGCAGCCTTCATCCGGGTTATCCAGGTTAATGGTCGGCGGAACGGCCTTATCGCGCAACGCCTGAATACAGAAGATCGACTCCACCGCGCCCGCCGCACCCAACAGGTGGCCGATCATCGATTTGGTCGAACTAACCAGTACGCGGGTATCCGCACCGAAAACCGACTTCACCGCCTGCGCCTCGGCTTTATCACCCGCCGCTGTGGACGTACCGTGCGCATTGATATAGCCCACCTGTTCAGTGGTAATACCGGCATCACGCAAGGCATTTTCCATCGCCAGCGCCGCGCCGGCGCCGTTTTCCGGCGGAGACGTCATGTGGTAGGCGTCGCTGCTCATACCAAAACCGACGATTTCAGCGTAGATTTTCGCTCCGCGCTTTTTGGCATGCTCATACTCTTCCAGCACCAGAATACCGGCACCGTCGCCCAGCACGAAGCCATCGCGATCTTTGTCCCACGGACGGCTTGCCGCCTGCGGGTTATCGTTGCGGGTCGACAAGGCGCGCGCCGCGCCGAATCCGCCAACACCCAGCGGCGTACTGGCTTTTTCCGCCCCGCCGGCCAACATAACATCGGCATCGTTATACGCGATAATGCGCGCAGCGTGGCCGATGTTATGCACACCAGAAGTACATGCGGTGGCAATGGAAATAGTCGGTCCACGCAGGCCGAACATGATGCTCAGATGCCCGGCAACCATGTTGACAATGGTAGACGGCACAAAGAACGGACTGATTTTACGCGGGCCGCCATGCACCAGCGCGCCATGGTTTTCCTCGATCAGCCCCAGACCACCAATACCCGACCCGATAGCGGCTCCGATACGACTCGCATTGGCTTCCGTCACTTCAAGGCCGGAATCCTGCATGGCCTGAATGCCGGCTACAACTCCGTATTGAATAAAGGCATCCATCTTGCGCGCTTCTTTGCGCGGGATGAAATCTTCACTGTTAAAGTCCTTTACTAAGCCAGCAAAACGCGTTGCATAGGCACTAGTATCGAAATGATCAATCAGGCTGATGCCACTCTGACCGGCAAGCAGAGCATTCCAGGTTGACGCTACTGTATTGCCGACAGGAGATAACATGCCCAGACCAGTCACAACTACTCGACGCTTAGACACGCTGATCCTCCAGGGAGGGAATAAAAAATGATACAGAGGTAGAATAAAACTTAGGCGGTCGAGCGACCGCCTAGATATGTTCGATTACTGCTGATTAGCCTGAATAAAATCGATGGCTGCCTGAACAGTCGTGATTTTCTCAGCTTCTTCGTCTGGGATCTCGGTATCGAATTCTTCTTCCAATGCCATTACCAGTTCAACAGTGTCAAGAGAATCAGCGCCCAGGTCATCAACGAAAGAGGCATTGTTCACGACTTCTTCCGGCTTAACGCCCAGCTGTTCAACGATGATTTTCTTAACGCGTTCTTCGATAGTGCTCATACTCTTAAATTTCCTATCAAAACTCGCTTTCGCGATGGTTTTCGTAGTGTATAAAATGTTGAAAAAGATGCAACAAAATCAAGACTGGTCGAACCAAGATTTTGTGCTTTTTGCAGTTTTCGCTGCAAATTAACGCAAATTACGGTGTTGCTTATCAGATCATATACATGCCACCATTGACATGCAATGTTTCGCCAGTAATGTAACCCGCCTCGTCAGAGGCTAAAAACGCTACAGCACTGGCGATTTCTTTCGCATCACCCAGACGGTTGGCAGGAACATTCGCCAAAATGCCCACACGCTGTTCTTCTGTCAATGCCCGCGTCATGTCGGTTTCGATAAAGCCCGGCGCCACCACGTTAACGGTGATGCCGCGAGACGCCACTTCCTGCGCCAGCGACTTGCTAAAACCAACCAGCCCAGCCTTGGCGGCGGCATAGTTGGCCTGACCGGCGTTGCCGCGGGAACCGATGACAGACCCTACGGTGATGATGCGGCCAAAACGCTTTTTCATCATGGCGCGCAACACCGCCTTGGAAAGGCGAAAAACGGAGCTCAGGTTGGTATCCAGCACTTCCTGCCAGGCTTCGTCTTTCATACGCATCATCAGATCATCACGCGTAATACCGGCGTTATTCACCAGAATATCAATATCGCCAAACGCTTCTTTGATGCTGGCTAAAACGCTTTCAATCGAGGCGCTATCCGTAACGTTCAGCGCATAACCTTTGCCTTTTGGTCCCAGCCACTCGCTGATATCCGCCGCCCCTTTGTCACTGGTGGCCGTACCGATTACGGTGGCGCCACGGGCAGCCAGCGTCTCGGCGATCGCACGACCAATACCACGACTCGCCCCCGTCACCAGGGCAATTTTTCCTTCAAAATTCATTATCTTCACCGTTTTACTGTTCAAGCGCTGCCGATAAGGAAGCAGGATCATTAATCGCCGTTGCCGTGAGACTATCGACGATTCGTTTGGTCAGCCCGGTTAACACCTTGCCGGGACCGACTTCCACCAGGGTAACCACCCCCTGAGCGGCCATGTATTCAACGCATTCCGTCCAACGGACCGGGTTATGCAACTGACGCACCAGTGCACTGCGGATAGCTTCCGGCGCGGATTCGGCGCGGACATCCACATTATTGACCACCGGCACGTCCGGCGCATTAAAGGTCATAGCTTCCAGCGCATCCGCCAGCTTACGGGCCGCCGGCTCCATCAGCGCACAATGAGAAGGCACGCTGACCGGCAACGGCAATGCACGTTTCGCACCTGCAGCTTTGCAGGCGGCGCCAGCGCGCTCAACCGCTTCTTTGTTACCGGCGATAACCACCTGTCCCGGCGAGTTGAAGTTGACCGGCGAAACCACCTGGCCTTGCGCCGCTTCGGCACAGGCAGCGGCAATCGCGTCATTATCCAAACCGATGATGGCATACATTGCGCCAGTCCCTTCCGGCACCGCTTCCTGCATCAGTTTACCGCGCAGTTCAACCAGGCTGACCGCCTGCTTGAAATCCAGAACGCCGGCGCACACCAGCGCAGAATATTCGCCCAGGCTATGGCCGGACATCAGCGTCGGCAACGCGCCGCCCTGCTGCCGCCAGACGCGCCAGAGAGCCACAGACGCCGTTAACAGCACCGGTTGGGTCTGCCAGGTCTTGTTCAGTTCTTCCGCCGGCCCCTGCTGGGAAAGCAGCCACAGATCATATCCCAGAACCGAGGAAGCTTCGTCAAACGTTTCTCTAATCAGCGGGAATTTTTCAGCCAGTTCAGCCAGCATACCCACCGACTGAGAGCCCTGACCGGGAAACACCATTGCAAATGTCGTCATAGTAATACGTCCTGATAAATCAAAAACGAATCAGAGCAGAGCCCCAGGTAAAACCGCCGCCAAATGCTTCCAGCAAAATCAACTGCCCGCGCTGAATGCGACCATCGCGGACAGCCTCATCCAGTGCAGAAGGAACGGAAGCGGCAGACGTATTACCGTGACGATCCAGCGTCACCACCACTTTATCCATGCCCATGCCGAGTTTTTTAGCGGTGGCGCTGATAATACGCAGGTTTGCCTGATGAGGGACCAGCCAGTCGAGTTCGCTTTTATTCAGGCCGGACGCATCCAGCGTTTCTTCGACAATATGGGCCAATTCTGTTACAGCGACTTTAAATACTTCGTTACCCGCCATCGTCAAATAAGCAGGCTGCGGTTCTTGCCGATCCGCATAAGGCAACGTCAGAAGGTTGCCATAGCGACCGTCTGCGTGCAGATGCGTGGAAAGGATTCCCGGCTCTTCCGAGCGGCCCAGCAGGACAGCGCCGGCGGCGTCGCCAAAGAGAATCAGGGTCCCACGATCGGCCGGGTCGAGCGTTCTGGACAAGGCATCGGAACCGATGACCAGTGCATAATCCACCGCGCCGCTTTTCACATACTGATCGGCCACGCTCAATGCGTAGGCGAATCCTGCGCAGGCGGCGGCAAGATCAAAAGCGATCGTGTCTTTAATGCCCAGCATCTGCTGGATTTGGCAGGCCGAACTGGGAAAAGCATGGCTGGACGACGTAGTCGCAACGATAAGCAAGCCGACCTGATTATTGTCGAGGCCCGCCATGTCAAGCGCGTTCTGCGCGGCACGGTACCCCATAGAGGCAACGCTTTCATCCGGCGCAGCAATGCGGCGTTCGCGAATACCGGTACGTGTGACGATCCATTCGTCCGACGTATCCACCATTTTTTCTAAATCAGCGTTGGTCCTGATTTGTTCGGGTAAATAGCTTCCCGTTCCGAGAATCTTTGTATACATGTACGCTCAGTCACTCTTGGGTAATACAGCCTGTAGTCGCGACGCAATCCTCTCCGGAAGTTGCCGCTGCACCGTCTGCATCGCCTGTTCAATTGCAACAGCAAACGCATTCTGGTTCGCTGCACCGTGGCTTTTTATGACAGTTCCACGTAATCCTAACAGACATGCGCCGTTATAGTGGTCAGGGTTCAGGTGTCCAAAACGCCTGGCCAGACGCCGTTGCAGCCAGCGCCCTAAAAATTTCAACCACCATGGCTGTGCTTGCCGACTTTCTCCCCTGTCGGACGACCCCTTCAGGAGAGACAGAAACATTCGCACTACACCTTCCATAGTTTTCAATGTGACATTTCCCACAAAGCCGTCACAGACCATCACATCCGTTTTGCCGGTCAGTAATTCGTTGCCTTCCAGATAACCGATATAGTTAATCGAAGGCATGGTTTTCAGTTGCGCTGCCGCACCATGAATACTGGCGAGCCCTTTGCTCTCTTCTTCACCGATGTTCAGCAACGCTACGCGCGGATTCTGCAATCCGAGCACTTCTTCCGCCATGACGGAGCCCATCACGGCGAACTGCACTAACATTGCGCTGTCGCAATCAACATTCGCGCCCAAATCCAGCACCACGCTCTTTCCGTGTTGCTGATGGGGCAGCATTGTCACCAATGCCGGACGATCAATCCCCTCAATGGGTTTGATCAATAATGTCGCCAGCCCCATCAATGCGCCGGTATTGCCTGCGCTAACGCAGGCCTGCGCGCGCCCTTCCCTGATCAACTCCAGGGCGATACGCATAGATGTCCCCCGACTGGCTCGAATAGCCTGGGATGGACGCGCATCGCCAGCGATTACCGATTCAGCCGGCACGATTTCCAAACGGGAAAATAAAGAGGAATCGACTTTAGCGAGTAATGGAGTAAGCGCAGAAGGGTCGCCAACCAGCAGCAGATGGAGGTCTGGATTAGAAGCCAGTGCCTGCAACGCTGCAGGCACTGTAATGCAGGGACCGAAATCCCCGCCCATTGCATCTAACGCCAAGGTTAGGCGCGTCAAAGTGTTTCCTTGCTAAATCGCAGGAATTACTTGGCAACAACCTTGCGACCGCGGTAGTAACCATCCGCAGTGACGTGGTGACGCAGATGCGTTTCGCCGGAAACTTTATCTACGGATACAGCGGAAGTGGTCAGCGCATCGTGAGCACGACGCATACCACGTTTGGAACGGCTAGGTTTATTCTGTTGTACGGCCATGGACCTTACTCCTTAATTACTTACGCTTTAAACTGGCTAATACGGCAAATGGATTTGGCTTTTCCGCCTCGGCGGGTAACTGACCAAACACCATATCCGTTTCGGACACTTCACAGTGTTCAGAATCATGCACCGGCGCAATGGGCAAAGAGAGGATAAGCTCATCTTCAACCATCGCCAGCAAATCAACCTCACCGAACTCATTGACTTCGATAGGTTCATACGCTTCCGGCAAGGCTTCGGCCTGTTCATCACTGATGACCGGGCTAAAACAGAATGTGGCGTGGACCTGATGTTCGAAAGGCTTGCCGCAGCGCTGACACAGCAACGTCACCGTCACATCAGCCTGTCCATCAATCACCGCCAGCCGTTGGCTGTCAATGCTGAACGACAGCGTCGCATTCACATCACTGTCCACACTAACCACTGATTCGGCAACGCGCATCGCCTGTTCAGCCGTATAGACACCAACATAATCTAAACGCTTTTGAGCAGTGCGAACCGCATCAAGGGTTAAGGGTAATTTTACCTTTTGCATAGGGCGCGCATATTAACGTCGTAACGACGGAGAGTCAAAGAAAAAGGTGGCGATGTCAGTGCTTTCACCCAAAATTGCTTTCGCACACCCAAATTCGCTTCCAAAGCGGCAGACAGTTTAAAATGCATTCTCTGATTACGCTATGACCTGGTTTGCATTTATGTCCCAAATTGTCCTTGCTTCCACTTCCCTTTACCGCAAAGCCCTGCTGGAAAAACTGGGCCTGCCGTTTGTGTGTGCGGCGCCCGATATCGATGAGACACCTGACGATGGCGAAAGCGCCAGTGAGTTGGTCAGCCGACTGGCGATCGCTAAAGCGCGTTCGCTGGCCGGGCGATATCCCGACAGCCTTATTATCGGCAGCGATCAGGTCTGTGTGCTAGAGGGCGCTATTACCGGTAAACCCCACACCCGGGAAAACGCTATACGTCAACTGCAGCAGGCCAGCGGACGGCGCATCACTTTTTATACCGGACTGGCGCTACTCAACAGCGCAACCACGCGTCTGCAATGCGTGGTAGAGCCGTTTGATGTATATTTCCGTGCGCTCAGCGTGCGCGAAATCGAACGCTACGTCGATTGTGAACAGCCCTTTGACTGCGCCGGCAGCTTTAAAAGCGAAGGGCTTGGCATTACGCTGTTTGACCGGTTATCCGGCCGGGATCCCAATACGCTGGTCGGTTTACCGCTGATTACGTTGCTGGAATTATTGCGAGAGGAAGGCGTGAATCCATTATTACTGTGATACTGCCGTGATGACAGCAATGTGCGAACCACGTCCCTTCGGGTAGTCTGGGACGTGGGTACAAGCTTATTTCTGGCGCTGCCGCAGAGCCTGCAGGCAATGACGCAAGCCGGCATCAAGCGGCGCTTCAATACGCATCGTCTCACCGGTATGCGGATGCTCAAAACGCAACGCCAGCGCATGCAGGAACAGGCGTTTAAGCCCGGTACCCGCCAACTGGGCGTCGAATTCACGATCGCCGTAACGATCATCGAACGCTATCGGATGCCCGGCATATTGGGTGTGAACGCGAATCTGGTGGGTTCGCCCGGTAATCGGACTGGCGCGCACCAGCGTGGCGCAATCAAACCGTTCTTCTACCTTGAACAGCGTTTCAGACGGCTTTCCTTCACTATTAACCCGGACAATGCGCTCGCCGCTTTGCAGCACATTTTTCAACAGCGGCGCCTGCACCGCTTTACAGTGCGACTGCCACTGGCCACGAACCAGCGCCAGATAATCCTTTTGCATCCCCTTGCCGCGCAGTTGCTCGTGTAACGAACGCAACGCCGAACGCTTTTTAGCCACCAGCAGCACCCCGGAGGTGTCTCGGTCCAGACGATGAACCAGTTCCAGGAAACGCGCTTCGGGACGCAACGCTCGGAGTCCCTCAATCACGCCGAAGCTTAGCCCGCTGCCGCCATGCACCGCCGTGCCCGACGGTTTATTCAGGAGCAACAGATAATCATCTTCATAGAGGATGCAATCAACCAGCGCCGAGACTTTATCCAGGCTGGCGGAAACCGCCGGTTCTTCACGCTCCGACTGACGCACCGGCGGAATACGCACTTCGTCGCCATCCAGCAACTTGTACTCCGGCTTGATGCGTTTTTTATTTACCCGCACCTCGCCTTTGCGCAGGATGCGATAAATCATGCTCTTCGGCACGCCTTTAAGCCGGGTGCGCAAAAAGTTGTCGATTCGCTGACCGGCTTCCTCGGAGGAAACCGTCAGAAATTGTACGGTTGGGTTCTCTGTTTTCATGGAGGCGGATTCTAAATAGCACACACTGATAGCGCCACATCTTTTTCTATGCTTAACTGTCAGTCTGGCTTATGAAGATATTGTTACTGTCCGCATCCAGAGTGATTTCAGCATCGACTGACATCAGTTTGGTTAAAAACAGCACAATAAACTTTATATTGACAGGCAAAGTCACCTTGCTATCGACGTGTCAGCAATGGAATAATGCTTTGGCTTTCCGTGCTGATTTCCGGTAAAACAAGGGAAATTGCGGAATTATTATCTTTGCCGGATTACTCATAAACGCAGCAATGGCGTAAGACGTATTGAATAATCAGGCAGTTAGCGAGCTGTGGTTTGCAGCTTGGCCGGCATATGGAATCAGATCTGGCAACCTACTTTCAGAAGCTGTTCCCGCAGTAAATGCGCTGTATTCCATCAGGAAATACAGGCTACCGAAACATGCGCCTCTATGCAGGCGACAACCGTGAGGTTGACGCCCCTGCGATAAGACACGAGGCCATCGGTCCCCTCCGGTCATGCCTCCGTTCATCCGCAGCTCTATCAATAATGCAAGTAAAAATAACGAGTTAAGTACGATGAAAAGAATGTTGATTAACGCAACTCAGCAGGAAGAGTTGCGTGTTGCCTTGGTTGATGGTCAGCGGCTTTACGATCTGGACATTGAAAGCCCCGGTCATGAACAGAAAAAGGCAAACATTTACAAAGGCAAAATCACCCGCATCGAACCCAGCCTTGAAGCCGCTTTTGTTGACTATGGCGCAGAGCGACATGGCTTCCTCCCTCTCAAAGAAATCGCCCGCGAATACTTCCCCAGCAACTACAACGCGCATGGCCGTCCGAACATCAAAGATGTGCTTCGCGAAGGCCAGGAAGTCATCGTTCAGGTGGATAAAGAGGAGCGCGGTAACAAAGGCGCCGCGCTGACCACATTCATCAGTCTGGCAGGCAGCTATCTGGTGCTGATGCCGAACAACCCGCGAGCCGGCGGTATTTCCCGCCGCATCGAGGGGGATGACCGTACCGAATTAAAAGAAGCGCTGGGCTCGCTGGAACTGCCGGACGGTATGGGATTGATCGTCCGTACCGCCGGTGTGGGCAAATCCGCCGACGCGCTGCAGTGGGATCTGGCGTTCCGCCTGAAACACTGGGAAGCGATCAAGAAAGCGGCGGAAGGCCGTGCGGCGCCGTTCCTAATCCATCAGGAAAGCAACGTTATCGTCCGCGCGTTCCGCGATTATTTACGTCCGGACATCGGCGAAATCCTGATCGATAACCCGAAAATTCTGGAACTGGCCAAAGAGCATATCGCTGCACTGGGTCGCCCGGACTTCAGCAGCAAAATCAAGCTGTATACCGGCGAGATCCCGCTGTTCAGCCATTATCAGATCGAATCGCAGATCGAATCCGCGTTCCAACGCGAAGTGCGTCTGCCTTCCGGCGGTTCGATTGTTATCGACACCACCGAAGCGCTGACCGCCATTGATATCAACTCCGCCCGTGCGACCCGCGGCGGCGACATTGAAGAAACAGCCTTTAACACCAACCTGGAAGCGGCGGATGAAATCGCCCGCCAGCTGCGCTTGCGCGACCTGGGTGGTTTGATCGTCATCGACTTCATCGACATGACCCCGGTCCGTCATCAGCGTGAGGTGGAAAACCGCCTGCGCGACGCGGTGCGTCAGGACCGCGCCCGCATCCAGATCGGTCGTATTTCCCGCTTTGGTCTGCTGGAAATGTCCCGCCAACGTCTGAGTCCGTCACTGGGCGAATCCAGTCACCATGTCTGCCCGCGCTGTAGCGGCACAGGCACCATCCGTGACAATGAATCGCTGTCGTTATCAATCCTGCGTCTGATTGAAGAAGAGGCGCTGAAAGAGAACACCAAAGAAGTCCACGCTATCGTACCCGTGCCCATCGCGTCTTATCTGCTCAACGAGAAACGTGAAGCGGTCAACGCGATTGAGAAACGTCAGGGGGGCGTGCGCGCCATTATCGTACCGCATGACGGTATGGAAACCCCGCACTACTCCGTACTGCGTGTCCGTAAAGGCGAGGAAAAGCAAACTCTGAGCTACATGCTGCCTCAGTTGCTGGATGTCGAATCGCAGACTTCACCGGATGAGCAAGTGCCCGAACGCCGGGTACCGGAACAGCCGGCGCTGGCGTCCTTCACCATGTCGGACATTCCGCCCGCGGAAACCAAGCCAGCCCCTGTGGTTGCTGCACCGAAAGAGGAAAAACAACCGGCCTCTTCCGAGCGCGGTCTGTTTGGTCGCCTTGTCGGTGCACTGAAAGGCATCTTTGCCGCGCCAGTCGACGCCGGAGCCAAATCGGCTGAAACTGTCGACGTGGCATCCGACGAGCAGGAACAAAAGCAGGAACGCCGCAACAACCGCCGTCAATCCGGCCGTCGTGAACGTACTCGCGACAATCGTGAGCCGCGCGAGCGTGACGAACAGCGTCGTAACAAGCGCACGCAACCGCAGAACGCCGACATCGAAACCGCACCGGTAGCGGAAGTCTCCGTGCAAGACAAAGCCGCGCGTGATGAACAACGTCGTGAGCAGCGTGCCGAGCGCCAACGCCGTCGTCAGGAAGAAAAACGTCAGGCGCAGACCGAAGTCAAAGAGTTGAACACGGTAGCCGTCGACACGGAAGACACTGGCGCCGAGCAGGAAAAACCGGCACAGGTGATGCAGCGCCGCCAGCGTCGTCAACTGACCCAGAAAGTGCGGGTTCAGGACAGCGATGCCACAGTAGAGAATGCTGAAGCGCAGCTTCCCGCCGCACCGTACGTTCAGGAATCGTCCGTGGTGGAAGCACCCGAACCCGCAGCATTGGTTGCTGAGGGCGACGCCGCCGATACGGACAATGACGCAGTTGAAAGCAACCGCGAAAATGGCCTGCCGCGTCGTTCTCGCCGCTCGCCGCGCCATCTGCGAGTCAGCGGTCAGCGTCGTCGCCGTTACCGCGATGAACGCTACCCGACGCAGTCGCCGATGCCGCTGGCACAGGCTTCAGCCTCACCGGAAATGGCCTCAGGCAAAGTCTGGATTCGTTATCCGGTTGCCCAGCCGCAACAACCAGAACTGGTGGAAGAACAGGCATCCGAATCCATCGATGCCCCGCTTTCCATCGCACCGGAACTGGCGGCAGTAGCGGTTGCAACGCTCCCTGAAGCAGTAGAAGCAGTAGATGTTCTGGATACGACTCCGGCAAGCATCCCGGCGGTGGAGACACCAGCGGCGGAATCCATTCCGACGCAGCAAGAAGTCACGCTGACTGAAGCGACTCAGGAGCTTAACGCCAGCAACGTGCAGGATCGGGAAGAGATTCCTCAGCCTCAGGAGACACAGCAGCCGGCACCTAAGCTTGAGGAAATCGCCGCTCTTGTCGAAGAGTCCGTCGAAGAAGCGCCCGCCGCGGTTGTTGTTACAGAGATTGTTGCTGCCGATAGCAACGCGACGACCAGCAGCGAACTCGCCGAAACACAGGCAACTGAGCAACCGCAGGTTACTCACGAGCCAGTGCAGGCCGAGAATACGCCAGCCACTCAGGAACCGATCGCCGCGCCAGCGCCAGCCGATACTTCGACTGCGGTGCCGCCCCGTCAGCACTATGCCGCCGCGCCGATGACTCGCGCGCCAGCGCCGGCATATGTTCCTGACGCTCCGCGCGTCAGCGACTGGCAACGCCCGGCATTCGCGTTCACTGGTAAAGGTTCTGCCGGTGGTCATTCTGCCGAGAATCAGTCCAGCGCGCCAGCGACACGACCGGTGGAATAATAATATAAAAAAAGCACCTCGCTTCAGCGGGTGCTTTTCCACCTAAATGCCCGTCAATGACGGGCATTATTTTTTCAGGCAATCGTCTGCAGCAACTTGATATCCATGCCATCGATCTTGCCTTCCAACTGAGCGACAAGCGCGCGAAAATGCGCCGTCTGCTCGTGCTCGTTGATAGCCTCCTGGCTTTTCCAGCGCTCAAAGAACACGAACGAACCGGTTTTATTCAGTTCTTCATGCAACTCATACTGTAGATTGCCGGCTTCCTGACGGCTCGGCGCAACAACCTGGCGGACAGCAGCCGCGACATCGTTAATGAATTCCGGCTTAGCCTGAACGCTGGCGACGATACGAATTTCCATCATAATACTCCATGAATATAACAACCGATTGAATATCCAACTATAAAACGCCAACCGCAGGCTAATTTCAACCTTTTCGCTACAAACGGATGCAATCGCTACACTTTCCGCTTATGCTTATTCCCCGCCATATCACTCCCTGTTTCAGGGACGTTATTTACCGACCGCCGGAGTTTTTTCATGACCCCCTTGCCGAATGTTCTGAAGATTCGTCGTCCTGACGACTGGCACCTTCACCTGCGTGACGATCAGATGCTCAAGGCTGTATTACCCTATACCAGCCGACTGTTCGCCAGAGCGATCGTGATGCCGAATCTGACGCCGCCTATTACCACCGTGGCCCAGGCTGAAGCATATCGGCAGCGGATTTTGTCCGCCGTTCCAGCCGGCGAGACCTTCCAGCCGCTGATGACCTGTTACCTGACGGAGTCACTGGACAAAAACGAAATCATCTCGGGCTATCAGCAAGGCGTATTTACCGCCGCCAAGCTTTATCCGGCGCACGCCACCACCAACTCCAGCCACGGCGTATCGGATATCAAAACTATCTACCCGGTGTTGGAAGCGATGCAAAAACTGGGCATGCCGTTACTGGTTCATGGCGAAGTCACCGATCCAGAGGTCGACATTTTCGATCGCGAGGCCCGTTTCATCGAACGCATCATGCAGCCACTGCGTCGGCAGTTCCCGGAATTGAAAGTGGTGTTTGAGCACATTACCACTCGCGAAGCCGCTCAGTATGTGCAGTCTGCCGATCGTTTTGTCGCGGCCACCATCACTCCGCAGCACCTGATGTTCAATCGCAATCACATGCTGGTGGGCGGCATCCGTCCGCATCTGTACTGCCTGCCGATCCTCAAGCGCAATACGCACCAACAGGCTTTGCGCGAAGCGGTCGCCAGCGGTAGCGAGAAATTCTTCCTCGGCACCGACTCCGCCCCTCATGCCAAACACCGTAAAGAATCATCTTGCGGCTGTGCCGGCGTCTTCAACGCACAGGCCTCATTGAGCGCTTACGCCACCGTATTTGAGGAATTGAACGCTCTGGATAAACTGGAAGCGTTCTGCTCTCTGAATGGCCCGCGTTTTTACGGGTTGCCGGTTAACGAAGGCACGCTTGAATTACACCGTCAACCGGTACAGTTTCCGGAAGAAATTGTCGCTAACGAAGAGACCATCATTCCGTTTCTTGCCGGCCAAAGCCTGAACTGGTCTGTCGCCTGATCCCCCCACTCCCTGCCAGCCAGGGAGTCACTTAGTACACATTTTTTTATGTATATTGTTGCCTTCCCTGAGATACTGTATAAAAATACAGTTAAAAAGGAGGCAATCATGCGTATTGAACTGACCATAGCAAAAACTACCCTTCTGCCTGCTGGCGCACTTGAAGCGCTGACCGACGAACTGAGTCACCGGGTGCATGGCATTTATCCGGATACCCCGGTCCACATCCGCTACGCTGCTGCCAATAATCTAAGCGTCTTTGGCGGCAACAAAGACGATAAAGAGAGAATATCGGAAATCCTACAGGAGACATGGGAAAGCGCTGACGACTGGTTTATTCAAAACGAGTAGTACTTTTTCCATCTGCACAGATTACCTCATGGCCAGTCCTCTTACGTCTGGCCTCTTAATTTTTTTCGCGAATGTGGCGCTAAATCGTACGTTTACATTAACGAGCTGTACTATTTTGTTCAGAAATCATCGTGCATTTCACCAGATAATTAGCTGAAACATCCACTTGAGTTTTTTTTACATTTAATTTCCATAAATGAATCTGACAGAGATATACTGATATTGCTCAGCTACAAGAGCCGTCTTAAACCTCGTTTAGTCACTCACGGTAGTAACTAGTCAATAAGGGGTATTTATGGACAGAAAAAATGAGATTATTCAAACGCACCCGCTAGTCGGCTGGGATATCAGTACCGTTGACAGTTATGACGCAATGATGATCCGCCTGCATTACCTTTCTACGGCGGACCAGGCGCCAGATGAAGCGCAGGTTGACCGGACATTATGGTTAACCACGGACGTGGCAAAACAGCTTATCTCTATCCTGGAGGCTGGGATTGCCAAAATCGAATCGAATGAATATCAACCTGCTGACTATCTTAAGCATTAATATTTTTTATATTTATCACTATTCACCATTGTCATTATCTCCCCCGACACCGCTCCCCGGAGCGGTGTCTTAGCGTTTATATCTTCATTACAACAAATTCAGTGACTAATTTATTTATTAAAAGAAATTCTCCAAAAAATGAAATCAAAAAAATAAATAACTCAATTTAATAAGCCAAAATTTACCTTCCTGAATTTAAATAAATAAAGAAATATTTTAATAACCTTACACAGTTACTCTGAACAATAACGCCGTTATAATTTCAAATTTATTGAAATATAAAAATATCGTATCAGATATTCTATTTTTATATTGATTTTATGTTTCCAGGTGTTTACTTTCCCGAAACAAAGGTCAACCGATGATAAGGATTTCAATAATGCTTTGGCGTAATACGTCAACCCGCTATGGACACATTAGCGTACTGCTGCACTGGATTACCGCTGCCACAGTATATGGCATGTTTGCATTAGGGCTATGGATGGTCGCACTGGGATATTATGATCCCTGGTATCACAACGCCCCTGAAATACATAAAGGCATAGGCATATTGCTGTTTCTGGCGCTACTATTCCGGGTGATATGGCGCTGGGTTTCTCCCCCGCCGCGTCCACTATCCAGCTATTCCACACTGACACATATTGGCGCCACGTTAGCGCATATATTCTTGTATCTGCTGTTATTCAGCATCCTGATTAGTGGTTACCTGATTTCCACCGCCGAAGGTCAGCCAATTTCCGTCTTTGGCTGGTTCTCGGTGCCCGCTACGCTGAGCGGTATTCAGGATCAGGCGGATACCGCCGGCACTATCCATTTGTATCTTGCGTGGGCGGTCGTCATTTTGTCCGTCTTGCATGCGCTGGCGGCATTTAAACACCACTTCATCGACCGTGACGCGACATTAAAACGCATGTTGGGTCGACAGGCGGATTAATTCATTCTGGGTTTAAGGAGAAATACCAATGTTTAAGAAGGCAATTCTGGGCGTGACTATGGCTTCCCTGTTCAGCTTCGCAGGAGCCGCTACCGCTGCCGACTATAAAATTGACAAGGAAGGACAGCATGCGTTTGTTCAGTTCCGTATCAAGCATCTGGGATACAGCTGGTTATACGGTACGTTCAAGGATTTCGACGGCGCATTTACCTTTGATGAAAATAATCCGTCCTCAGACAAAGTCAGCGTAACCATCAATACCAACAGTGTTGATACCAACCACGCCGAACGTGATAAACATATTCGCAGCGCCGAATTCCTGAATGTTGCCAAACACCCTCAGGCGACATTCGCATCCACCGAAGTGAAAAAAGACGGCGATGAACTGAAAATTACCGGCAACCTGACATTAAACGGCGTAACTAAACCGCTGACGCTGGAAGCCAAAGCGCTGGGCCAAGGTAATGACCCGTGGGGAAATTATCGTGCCGGTTTCGAAGCCGAAGGGAAACTGAAGCTGAAAGATTTTAATATCACTACCGATCTTGGCCCGGCTTCTCAGGAAGTGGAGCTGATCATTTCGGTCGAAGGTATTCGTCAGAAATAATATTTTGCGCAGAGTCTTTATAGGCTCTGCGCTTTTCGCCATCAGCGTTATTTTTTCTCTTCCGGTGCGGGAATACCCAAAGTGGCATTCAGCAATCCTTTAGATTTATTGAAGATCTTCATACTGATTTCACGATTTTTCCGGCGCTGACGCTGCTCTTCAAGCGGTAACCGGATTTCATCCTGACACACGGCGCTACAACATCCCTCATATTTTTCTGCACACGTCGGGCATTGAATAAACAGTAAGTGGCATCCCTGATTCTTGCAGTTGACATGGGTATCGCACGGCTCACCGCATTGATGGCAGTGGGCAATCACATCCCCGGATACTCGTTCCCCCATCCGTTCGTCAAATACAAAATTTTTGCCGATAAACCGGAGGGGTAATCCGTTGGCTTTAGCCTGCCGCACGTATTCAATAATGCCGCCTTCAACGTGATAGACATTCCTGAAACCATGATGGAGCATGTAGGCGCTGGCTTTTTCACAGCGAATCCCGCCGGTGCAATACATCACGATATTCTTGTCACGTGCGCCCGCCAGCATATCGACCGCCATCGGCAACTGCTCACGGAAGGTATCGGAGGGCACTTCAATCGCGTTTTCAAAATGGCCGACTTCATACTCGTAATGATTGCGCATATCCACGAACAACGTATCAGGATCGTCCGCCATCCGGTTGACGTCTTCCGCTTTGAGGTACTGGCCGACCCGGGTCGGATCGAAACTGGCATCATCAATGCCATCTGCGACAATGCGATCCCGCACCTTCATGCGCAATACCCAAAATGACTTACCGTCATCCTCCAGCGCGATATTCAGCCGAATCCCGTTCAGCGCCGGATGCGAGCCGAACAGAGCACGACGAAAGTCCTCAAAATGGCTGGCCGGAACGCTGACCTGCGCGTTAATCCCTTCTCTGGCAATATAAACGCGACCGAATACCTTTACATGGCTAAAGGCGATATAGAGCGCATCGCGGAAAGCCTGCGGGTCGTCCAACTGGAAATATTTGTAAAAAGAAACTGTGGTGCGCGGTTCGGTTTCAGCGAGCATGCGCGCTCTCAGTTCCTCATTGGAAACACGGTTATGTAACACTGGCATGGTGTACGATCCTGTTTTTATTGAGGTGAATAGCGTTAAGATGATATGAAGGCGATGTTGCGCAAACAATAAATTGCCGCCGCATCATACACGAGGGATAGCATACTGTCAGTGAATGACGTGCATATCGGAATGTGAAATCGTTATTTCAGGCGCAGCGACATCTCTGGCAATGTTTCCCGGGCATATCTCAGACGGAGGTTATCTTCATGAGCAAACTGTTCAGCCCATTGGCATTGGGAAACCTGACGCTGCCAAACCGTATCATCATCGCACCGATGTGCCAGTACTCAGCTGAAAATGGCAAAGCGACCGAATGGCATATGATGCATCTGGGTACGCTGTCGCATTCCGGCGCCGGATTACTGATTCTGGAAGCCACCGCCGTCTTGCCGGAGGGGCGCATTTCACCGCAGGACCTCGGTCTGTGGGACGACGATACCGAACGCGCACTGGCGCCGGTTGTGCGGGGCATCCGTAAACACTCCGCCATCCCACTGGGCATTCAGCTCGGCCACGCCGGCCGCAAAGCCTCAACCGGCGCGCCCTGGGCTAATCGAACATTCCTGCCTCCAGAACAAGGCGGCTGGCAGACGGTGGCGCCTTCCGCGTTGCCTTACCACCCGGATGACACCCCGCCTGTCGCCATGAGCCACGATCAAATCAAGAACCTGATTGACGCCTTCGCCGCCTCGGCCAGACGGGCAGATCGGCTGGGATTCGATTTGATCGAGATCCATGCCGCTCACGGTTACCTGTTGCACCAGTTTCTGTCGCCACTAACCAACCAGCGCGACGACGAATATGGGGGATCGCTGACAAATCGAATGCGCCTGCTACGCGAGATTTATATGGCAGTGCGTGAAGTGTTCCCGCCTCATAAAGCGGTAGGCGTTCGTATTTCCGCCACTGATGCCGTCGAGGGGGGCTGGGATCTGGCGCAATCCGTTGAGCTAGGCCACGTGCTGCGTCAGTTGGGGTGCGACTATATTCACGTCTCCAGCGGTGGTCTGTCGCCCTTACAGCAAATTCATCCCGCGCCCAATTATCAGGTGCCTTTCGCACAAAAAATTCGTCAGGAAACCGGGCTGGTAACCATCGCCGTCGGTTTGATCACCGAGCCCGAGCAGGCAGAAGCTATTCTGGCAACCGAAGAAGCGGATGCCATAGCCCTTGCCCGCGCGATATTGTTCAATCCGCGCTGGCCGTGGCACGCGGCGATCCGGCTGAAAGAAAAAGTTAATCGCGCCTCCCCAGTACTGGCGCTGCGAACCGCATTACGCCAAAGGGTTATTTACCCCGCTATAAATTAATGTCCCCGCCTCGCGCGGGGACAGCGCTACCCAATGTCACCAAACGTTAAAACCCATATCCCTCAAATGCTATTATGGATACCGTGTTGAATTTGCGGATAAAAGCAACAAGCGTATTCTCTCCTTAATAACGCCGCTTTCGGCTATTCTGTTGGAAAACGCTGATCATTACATTAAACCGTCGGCGCGTTGTTCGCCGTTTTCTGATACTGAGGTTATGACACAACTCCCCTCTTTCCATCGTTCACTATTACACCCTCGCTACTGGCCGACGTGGTCAGGCATTGTTCTTCTCTATCTGCTGGTATTACTGCCTTATCCTCTCATTTACCGCATCGGTGCCGGACTGGGAAGATTGTCCATGCGTTTTCTAAAACGCCGCGTCGCTATCGCCCATCGCAATCTGCAACTCTGTTTTCCGGATATGCCTGAAGAGCAACGCAAACAGCTGGTGAAGAAAAATTTTGAATCCGTCGGTATGGGGGTGATGGAAACCGGTATGGCATGGTTCTGGCCTGACTGGCGGGTAGAGCGCTGGTTTAAGGTAACTGGTATCGAAAATATACAGCCCTTGCGTGAACAAAAACGCGGCATACTGCTGATTGGCCTGCATTTTCTGACTCTGGAATTGGGCGCACGCATCTTCGGTCTGCAAAATGCCGGGATCGGCGTTTACCGCCCCAATGACAATAAACTGATCGACTGGCTGCAAACCTGGGGCAGAATGCGCTCCAACAAATCAATGCTGGATCGCAAGGATTTAAAAGGCATGATCCGCGCCCTGAAGCAGGGAGAAATCATCTGGTACGCCCCCGATCATGACTACGGCCCGCGCAGCAGCGTATTCGTCCCCTTGTTTGCCGTCGAAAAAACGGCGACCACCGTCGGCAGCTACATGCTGGCCCGCGCCGCCAAACCCGCTATCGTTCCGTTTGTTCCCCGCCGCCTGCCGGATGCCAGGGGATATGAATTGATTATTCAGCCTGCGCAATTGGATGTCCCGCTGGAAAGTGAGGAGGTGACCGCCGCCTGGATGAACAAGCTGGTTGAAGAAAATATCCTGCTGGCGCCAGACCAATATATGTGGCTGCACCGACGCTTCAAAACACGCCCTGCCGGGGAACCTTCGCTGTACTAAGCCCTGGGATATCCCAGTCAGGAAAATACGATGGATAACACCGCCCCGATTGACTGGAAACGTAACCTCTACATCGCCTGGTTGGGATGTTTCTTTACCGGGGCCGCCTTCAGCCTAGTCATGCCTTTTCTTTCATTGTATGTCGAGCAACTCGGCATACAGGGCCATGAAGCGTTGAATCTGTGGTCAGGCGTGGTTTTCAGCATTACTTTCCTGTTTTCAGCTATCGCTTCGCCGTTCTGGGGACGTCTTGCCGATCGTAAAGGACGCAAGCTGATGCTGCTGCGCTCAGCGTTAGGAATGGCGATAGTGATGGCGCTGATGGGCGTAGTACAAAATATCTGGCAGTTCCTGCTGCTCAGGGCAGCGTTGGGTATCCTGGGAGGTTTCGTGCCTAACGCCAATGCCTTGATTGCCACCCAGGTGCCCCGCAATCGCAGCGGCTGGGCGCTGGGAACGCTGTCCACCGGCGCAGTGGGCGGCGCCTTGCTCGGCCCGCTATTGGGCGGCTATCTGGCGGATACATTTGGCCTGCGACCGGTTTTTTTCATCACTGCCGTGGTCTTGTTCATCTGTTTTCTGATTACGCTCTTTCTTATTCGGGAACGCATTGAACCCATTAGGAAAAAGGACATGCTCAGCGGGCACCAGGTGATGGTCTCACTGAAAAACCCGCACCTGGTGGTGAGCCTGTTTGTGACAACCATGATTATTCAGATAGCCACAGGTTCCATCGCGCCGATTCTGACATTGTATGTACGTGAGCTGGCGGGGCAAACCGATAATCTGGCCTTTATCAGCGGCGTTATTGCCGCCATTCCGGGCGTATCGGCACTACTGAGCGCCCCACGGTTGGGAAAACTCGGCGACAAGATTGGCCCGGAGCGCATCCTGATCGCTATGTTGATACTCTCGGTGCTACTGCTGATTCCCATGGCGTTCGTGCAATCACCCTGGCAACTGGCGCTGCTGCGTTTCCTGCTGGGGGCCGCCGACGGCGCGCTATTACCCGCGGTACAAACGTTGCTGCTCTACCATTCTTCTCATCAGGTCGCCGGCCGGATATTCAGCTATAACCAATCATTCCGTGATGTCGGCAATGTAACGGGGCCGTTGCTGGGCGCAAGTGTTTCAGCCAGCTTCGGGTTCAGAACCGTATTTCTGGTTACCGCTGCCGTCGTGATGATCAATGTGTTCTACTCATGGTTCTCTCTGCGCCGTAAACCCAATCGCATACCGGTGTCTGAACCAGAATAAAGCGCGTCCCCGGTGCAGGATAAAAGTAATCCTGGCAATGCCGTATTCAGCCCATAAAAAAAGCAACGGACTGGCCGTTGCTTTTTCGTCGTTCACCCTGACTCACTGAGCGCTTTTAATCACCGGAGCGGCAAGGGTCTGGTAATGGCTTCGCCAGTCGCTATGAGTATCCGGCTGGCTCCACACCCGATGGTGCAGGCGAGCCAAGGTTACCGGGTCGCTCATCAACGCCAGACGCAGGTTGCCATCAACATCCTGAGGTTTGCGACTCAGCGCATCATTGACACGTTGTTCACGCATATCCTCAATCGGCCTGCTGAAACGGTGACGCGCCGTCGCCATTGCGCTGGTCAGCGCATTGATTGACGGATCAAAGATCGCGTGCATGAAGCCATGATCCAGCTTGCGCTCACGATTGCGCCGGAAATACTCATCGGTCGCAACCAGCTCACGCGGCGGATCGGACTCTTCCGGGATCAACAGCAGCTTGGCGCGTTTACAGGCCAGCCCCAAACCCGCACGGCTGGACAGCACTGATACCAACGGCGACAGGATCAACGAGAAGACGATAGGCGCCAGCCACCACAGGAAGCGTAAATCCAGCCATGCCATGCCGCCGGCCCAAACCAGCCCCAACAGCAGCTGAGAACCATGGCGGGCAAACGCTTCGCTCCAGGGAGTAGCATCATCATCACGCTGCGGCGATTTCCACTGCACCGACCATCCCAGAAACGCGCTGACCACAAACACGGTGTGGAACAGCATGCGTACCGGCGCCAGCAGCACGGAAAACAGCATTTCAACCAACAGAGAGATAAACAGCTTGGCCACTCCGCCGTATGATTTAGCGCCTTTAGCACACACCAGAATAACGCTCAGCAATTTCGGCAGGAACAGCAGAACCAATGTTGTCGAGAACAAAGCTATCGCCAGTTCCGGCCGCCACTGTGGCCATACCGGAAACAGCTGACGAGGCTGCAGGAAGTACTGCGGCTCCATCAACGTGTGCACCACCTGCAATGCCGTAGAAAGCGCCAGGAACATGAACCACAGCGGCGCTGACAAGTAAGACATTACCCCGGTCAGAAACACCGCACGGTGCACCGGATGCATGCCTTTAACCAGGAACAGTCTGAAGTTCATCAGGTTACCGTGACACCAGCGGCGGTCGCGTTTCAATTCATCCAGCAGGTTAGGCGGCAATTCTTCATAGCTGCCCGGTAGATCGTAGGCAATCCACACCCCCCACCCGGCGCGACGCATCAGCGCGGCTTCAACGAAGTCGTGCGACAGGATGGAGCCGGCAAAAGACCCTTCACCCGGCAGCGGCGCCAGCGCACAATGCTCAATGAACGGCTTAACACGGATGATGGCGTTATGACCCCAGTAATGGGATTCACCCAATTGCCAGAAGTGCAAACCAGCGGTGAAAAGCGGGCCATAAACACGGGTAGCAAACTGCTGGCAGCGGGCGTACAGCGTATCCATACCCGATGCACGCGGCGCAGACTGGATAATCCCGGCTCTCGGATTGGCGTCCATCAGCCGCACCAGTGACGTCAGGCACTCGCCGCTCATGACACTATCGGCATCCAGCACGACCATATAGCTGTACTGATTGCCCCAGCGACGGCAGAAATCGTCGATGTTGCCGCTCTTGCGCTTCACGCGGCGGCGACGGCGGCGATAGAAGATACGCCCCGCACCGCCGACTTCACGACACAAATCCATCCACGCTTTCTGTTCAGCGACGCAGATATCCGGATCGTTACTGTCGCTGAGCACATAAATATCAAAGTGATCCAGCTCGCCGGTAGCCTCAACCGACTCGTAAGTCGCCCGCAAGCCCGCAAAGACACGTTCCACATCTTCGTTGCAGATCGGCATGATCAACGCCGTGCGGTGTTCCGGATTCAGCGGTTCATTGCCGGTCGTTGTCGACGAAATACTGTATTTGTCTTTTCCGATCAGCAGTTGCAGGAACCCCATTAGTGCGGTCCAGAAACCAGCCGATACCCAGCAAAACAGGATAGCGAACAGAATCAAAATCCCACTCTGCAGCACATAAGGCAGCAGTTGCATGATCGTACGCCATACGTCCTGATGCACCATCGCAAAAGGATCGATCAGCGCCCATCCCTGATAAGGAAGAATGGTCTTCATATACCAGGTGGCGATGGCGGTCTGAAACAGCGTCAGCAGCAGAAGAACATAGCGACGCAACGTCCCTACTCTGCGCCAGCGATTCTCCGCTTCGTTCTCTTCCGCCGTCTTATCATGATGGCGGAGTGGCTTGGAGCGCCCGTTGATCATATCCCACCAGCGCACCATCGGGTTCGTCTGCCAGGCATCGGGGAACATGGAGGCGCGGGTGATACGCGGCATCGCCTGCAGCGCAGTTCGCCCTTCACGGTCTTTACCCAGTTGCTTGCCGCCGTTTAGCCCGTCTTCCCATGCCAGCTCCAGACGACGCGGTACGGAAACCAGCGGAATATCATCCGGCGATTGCATGGTGACGACAGAACCATCAGACAAAGCCTGATGCAAGGAAGATAGATCCTGAGACGAGGACAAGTTCTCACGCAGGGCCTCTGCCTGCTCGGCAGGCAGAGGCAATTTCTCGATATACTCGAGAGTAGAAGTTGATTTATTCATTAGCAGGCAGCTGATAGCTCCAGGTTTCAGTCAATGTGGTTTCGCCATTGACCAATGCCGCTCGCATTTCCGTCGGCTGCTTGTTGTCCTTCACTTTCATACGCAGTGTCAGGCGCCAGCCATGGGTTACCGGATTATAGCGAACACTGTTTTCCACAATTTCGCCGTTGTCACCGATACTGGCTTGTGACGCGATCGGCGTATTCGGATCCAAATCCTTCAATTTGCCGCCGACGAAATCGACCAGGAATGCAGTGGTGCCGTCCGGCTGACGAATCAGATTTGACTGTTTCACATCGCCGGTTGAACGCATGGTCTGCATCACATAAGCCTGTTCCGGCGAATGCAGCGCTTCTTCGTCCTTGGTGAAATGCAAGCGGTACTTAACTTCCAGCGGCTTGCCTTTCTCAGGCAGGTTTTCCGGCGTCCAGAAAGCCACAATGTTATCGTTGGTTTCATCCGCGGTCGGAATTTCTACCAGTTCCACCTTGCCTTTACCCCAGTCGCCCTTGGTTTCAATCCAGCCGCTGGGACGCAGATCGTAACGATCATCCAAATCTTCATAACCGGAGAAATCGCGACCACGCTGCAGCAGCCCGAAGCCTTTCGGATTCTCAATCGTATAGGTACTCACCGCCAGGTGCTTCGGATTATTCAGCGGACGCCAGATCCACTCGCCGTTGCCGGCATGGATGGACAAGCCGTTGGAATCATGCAGCGCCGGACGATAGTTTAACGTCGGAGACGGCTGGTTCGGCCCAAACAGGAACATGCTGGTCAGCGGCGCCACGCCCAGTTTGCCCACTTTGTCGCGCAGATAAACCTTAGCTTCCACATCCATCATGCTGTCGCTGCCCGGATAGAGCACAAAGCGGTAGGCACCGACGGAGCGTGGAGAATCCAGCAACGCGTAAATGACCAGATGCTTGTCTTCCGGCTTCGGATGCTCTATCCAGAACTCGCGGAAACGCGGGAACTCTTCGCCAGACGGCAACGCCGTGTCGATAGCCAGGCCGCGGGCCGACAGACCATAAACTTGTCCTTTACCTACCACGCGGAAATAGCTCGCGCCCAGCATGCTGAGAATTTCGTCGTGCTTATCCGCTTTGTTGATCGGGTAAAGCACCTTGAAGCCCGCGAAGCCCAGATCTTTCACCGTTGCCGGATCATGGTTAACGGAGCCAAAATTAAAATAGTCGGTAGAATATTTGATTTCGTTGACTTCAGTGGCAGTCACTTCATTGATTTTGACCGGAATGTCAAAATACATACCCTGATGGTAGAACTGCAGTTTGAAAGGCGTCTGGTCCGAATTCCAGTAGGATTTGTCCTGGTTGAAGCGAATCTGCTGATAATCGACGAATTTCATGTCGCGAAATTGGGCCGGAAGATTACTCTTTGGCGCTTCATACCCCTTTTCAGCAAGCTTTTCCGCCTTTTGCGCAACATCGTCAATGGAAAAAGCCCAAGCGTGCAATGATGTCAGAGACAACATAACCGCAGCTGAAACCCAGCGAAGATTAGCAACCCGCTGCTTAACCCTAAATTTATTAACCAGCACATCTCCCCCTGTATGTGTGCCTAAATCAACTAAAACCCATATTAATGGATAAGTTAGCTTTCCGACAACTTGAGAAAAGAATGGTTCATCATAATAGGTCACCGTTTAAACAACATTGACGCGCTTAAATGACAAACCGCCTTTTCAGGATGAAAAACCATAACGGATATCACCTTAAAAATGCCTAGGAATAGTCCGTTTAGAAACGAGGTAAATTTTCCTCTCACATGACCACAGTAGCAAGAAACTTCTGGGTCTGACGGCCATTAACCGGTGTTTTATGGAAAGCAGCGCGCAACTTTTTCACCAGGGATGATCAAAAAAGAACATTTTCTTAACCCTTATTCCATGATCGGGTACAGTGTCGTCTATGTTGCCTTTTTCTCATCATCACATGTAACGCATGTCTCTGTTTGAACTGAGACAACGGCAAACCCCGGCCTGGCTGGGAATACTGGCCCTTGTCATGATCTTCCTGGCCCCACCCATATCGCAGTCATTGCGGGCCAGCCATCACGTTCAGATATCGTCGCCACCCCATCATCCGCCTTCCGCCAGCCTCCCAATGCCGGATCACCACAGCCACCACGTCATGGCCTCCTCTACGATGCCAAAAGGAGACATGGATGAGATGGGCATGGGCATGGGCATGGATCATGCTGCCTGCGGCTACTGCGTACTGCTTTCTTATCTGCCGCTGCTGACATTATCAGGTCTGCTTTACCCTGTCGCTACCGCCTGGTCGCCTCGTTGGCAAGCGCTTCGGCCCGTATTTTCCCTGTTCAATGATCCCCGCTTCCTTTCACCGCTCCCCCGCGCCCCTCCCCATGGATAATCCATCGTCATCAAAACTGTTTGTTCATTAAAGCCGTGTCTGACGCTACTTACGGTCACTCTGCCGATGGTTTTTATCGCCAGATACCGTTGAACAATCGTGCCTGTCGACAGGAGAAATATTCGTCTTTGTCGGCTGCTGGCTTACCCTATCCGGAGGTTTTATGTCCGAGTCGAAAACCGAGACATCCTTCATTCAGGGGGGTGCGGTTACTAACGCACCGCCCGCGTACGATACGTATCGCAACAGTCGGGTCCGCTCACAACGCGTAGCGTTGCAAGCATTGCTGATGCGGTTGCATTTTTATATCGGGTTATTTGTTGGCCCGTTCATCTTTATCGCGGCGCTGACCGGCACGTTGTACGTGCTGACGCCGCAGATTGAATCAAAGCTCTATTCTCATCAGTTGTTTACCAACACGGTGGGAACGCCCCAGTTGCTGTCGCAACAAATAACGGCGGCGACCCATGCGCTGGGCGATAAGGCGCAACACGCCCGGCTGATCGCCGTTCGCCCAGCGCCGGAAGCCGGACAGACAACACGGGTGATGTTTTCCCTGCCGGATCTCGGTTCATCCGAAAGTTTTGCGGTATTTGTGGACCCGGTATCGCTCGATATCCGTGGCGCGCTCACGGTCTATGGCACCAGCGGTATTCTGCCGTTTCGCACTAGTTTGGATTATCTGCACCGTAGTCTGTTGCTGGGCGACATCGGCCGAAACTACAGCGAGCTGGCCGCTTCCTGGCTATGGATTGCCGCGTTGGGCGGCCTGTATATCTGGATCTCGACCCGCAAAAACCATTCTCGCCCACGCCGTCACCCCGCCGCAGAACGCCTGAGCCCGGTCCGGCAACGTCAGCGGTTACGTGGCAATCACGCGGCTACCGGCCTGCTGCTGCTGGTTGGGTTGCTATTCTTTTCGGCAACCGGCCTGACCTGGTCGCGCTGGGCCGGCGATAACGTCGCCCAGCTTCGTGCGGTCATGGGCTGGCAGACGCCCTCGGTCAATACCCGCCTTGATACCGCGTCTGCGCCTCTTCCCTCAGCGCATGCAGAACACGACATGATGTCGATGCCAATGCACCCGGCGGCCTTCCAGGCCGCGCCGCAAACCTTTGATAGCGTACTGGCCGCCGCCAGAGCCGCGGGAATTGATGCCGGGAAAATAGAGATTCGCCCGGCGGCCAGGCCTGAACGGGCGTGGACCGTTAGCGAAATTGATCGGGCATGGCCCACGCAGGTTGACGCCGTGGCGGTTGACCCGATGACGTTCCGCGTCATCGACAAAGTCAATTTTGCCGACTATCCGTTAGCGGCCAAACTGACGCGCTGGGGGGTCGACGCGCATATGGGGGTACTGTTCGGGCTGCCGAATCAACTGCTGTTGTCGGCATTCGGCCTCGGGCTCTGTTCTCTGATCGTCTGGGGATACCGGATGTGGTGGACTCGGCGACCAACACATCCTTCTTCCCATAATCCACTGCAGACACTGACGACCGCCTTTCTGCAACTGAACGGCCGCTTACGGCTACTGGTGCTGGTTATCGCGGGTGCGCTGGCGGTCAGCCTGCCGGTGATGGGAATCAGCCTGGTCATGTTCCTGTTGGTCGATATCTGGCGCTGGTCGAGGCAGCGTCAAACGGCGTAGCCCCAGTTGACCCGGATGGACAGAAAAAAACCGCAGTCACCATCGACTGCGGTTTTCATTCGACATCAATTATTGCTATTAGAAGGCCGCCCATTCCGGCGTATCAGATGCGTTCGCATCTTTCGCGCCAGGCAACCCGGCCAGCGCCAGCGCTTTTCCTCCTGGCTGCCGTCGCGTTGTCCCTTTGTCGGACCAGTTGTTATTCAGTTTGAACACGCTGACGGTTTTCGCCAGCGTTTGCGCCTGTTCCTGCAGAGAAAGCGCCGCTGCTGCGGACTCTTCCACCAGCGCCGCATTCTGCTGCGTCGTGGTATCGATCTGCCCAATCGCCAGGTTAATCTGGTTGATGCCTTCGCTCTGTTCCAGACTGGCTTTGGCGATTTCCGTGATCACGCCATCAGCATTGTGCGCATTATCAATCACCGCGACCATGGTCTGTTCGGTATTTTCCACCAGCGACATGCCTTCCTGAACTTTCTGCACCGAGTTATCAATCAGTTCTTTGATTTCCTTGGCCGAATTGGCGCTACGCTGCGCCAGCGCCCGGACTTCGCTGGCCACAACGGCGAATCCCCGCCCTTGTTCGCCGGCTCGGGCGGCTTCCACCGCGGCATTCAACGCCAGGATATTGGTCTGGAAAGCGATACTGTCAATAACACCGATGATTTCCGCCATGCGCTGGGACGCGCTGCGGATTTCACGCATTTCCCGAGTGACATCCGCCATCATTTCGCCGCTCTGACGGACAATATCGGAAGCCTGACCCGCCAGCGAAGCCGCGTGCTCCGTATTTGCCGCCGTATTCTTGATAGTGGCGGTCAGTTGTTCAATCGATGCGGCGGTCTGTTCCAGAGAGCTGGCCTGTTCTTCGGTACGGGCGGACAGGTCCTGATTACCGGCGGCAATCTGCGACGCGGCGGAAGAAATAGTTTCAGCCCCATCACGCACCTGACTGACAATACTTCGCAGGCTGTCATTCATTCCATACAACGCCTGCAGCAACTTACCGGTTTCATCCTGCGCACAGGCAGACGCATCGGTAGTCAAATCGCCTTTCGCCACCTTTTCCGCCAGCGTTAACGCCTCCTGCAGCGGCCGCGTCACGCTACGGGTGATCCACCAGGCGATCAGCCCTCCGGCTACGATGCTGATAATGAAAACCAGCCACAAAACCATGCGAATATCGGTATAGCTTCGCTGCACCTCTTCCCGCGCGCTCGTCATCTGGTCATCCTGATAGTCGATGAACTCGGCTACCTTGTCCTTATATTTTTGCTGCAACGACAAAGAAACATTAATCAATTCTGCCACAGCCTCTTGCTTATTACCGCGGCTGGCCAGATCCATCAGTTTATTTCCCGACACGCTATATTCGCTGCGAATCTGTTGAATATCGTTGAGCAGACTGATAGAACGAGCATCTTTGGCACTCTTGTTTAAATCAGCCAGTAAAGCCGTGATCTCTGCAGAATATCCTTTGATTTCTTCGTTCTTACGTTTAATATCCGCATTAGAATCCAGCATTAATATTAGCTGTTGCCCTAACAGAGCATTATTCAGTTCATCGATCAGCTGATTCCCTTTTGCCGTCAGCGGATAAAGCTCGGAAACGGTATAATCCATCTTACGGTTAAAATCGCTCAGATTACTTAATGCCACCGCCCCTGCGATCAGCAGCATAATGATAAGAAATGAAAATCCGATTGCCAGTCTATAGCCTATTTTAAAATTAGAAAAACTCATTACAAGCCCCTTTAATAAAATCCTTTCGATTACAATCCAATTAAAAATCGAGTGGCAAATAATTTATATTTACCAGGCTCCATACCTTAAGAAAGTCATTCCATTGCAAGATGGGCCATCGGCAAGCCATCTCGACCCGGATAGTCGGGAAACAGGGTGAGGTAACAGCACAGAGCTCTTACCTGCATGCCATGCAGCAGAGTCTGTATGATGGAACCCGGTATGGGTGAAAGTCGAACCAATCCAGTTGACGCAATGTGCACGCCAACGCGTTATTCCAGTCCTGGAAATCATTTTATCCTCCATGATCATCAATTCCCGCCATCAATCGGCAGGTGAAGTAACCATGCCACGGTTCAGGCCAAAACCTAAACCGCGGCACGGTTATTTATTCCGGCTATTGATTAACAATAATCGGATGCGGCATCCTGCCATCCCCATTATCAGCGCAATCACATTGTCGTAGACCACGCTGATAGCGGATTGTTTCACATTATAAAAGGAATGGTAAGTGCGTTGTTGTGAATACAAAAAAAAATCTTACAGAATTTTCTACCTCATCACGTGATAACACGCGTGACTGTTCATGCAAGAAATACCCTTACGCCAAAAAATTTTTCTTCTGAAATTAGCGTCAGTCTACGATAGAACAGAAAAATGCTCGACGAATTTTGGGAAAACCAGTCAAATATTTACGCTTTCAGGATAATTTTCTAACAGAAAAGTGAATCTTATTTCATTCAGATATCTTTTTTGTGTTACATGCTTTGTGATTATTGCCTGCCATTATGCGCTATGGGTTTCACCTGGTTTTGAAGGATTATCATCCGGAGAGTATCACTTTCCCGCCATTTATCGTCTCCTTTATGGTTGAGTAGGTGCAACGCAATAAGAATTCCGTCAGATTATCTGCAATCGTCGCCTACGATCTTGTCACGCACAGGTATCGCTCACGTTGCCACAGGCGCTTTCGCCCCTGATATCTGCGATCCGCGAGCCAAAGGAAAAATGGGAGGTTAGGAAGAAACAAAATCAGAGGTGAGATGAATGAAGGAGGAATAGATGCTGTATCCTTACTGCGGATACAGCATACGAGAACCGAAATTACTTCTTCCTGGAAACGCCCTTGCCTTTCAGCAACTGACGAAGTTTTTTGATTTCCTTCGCCGTCAGCGGTTGCTCCACGATCTCTTCCGTATTCTGGCTATCAACGATCTCTGCCTCATCAGCGTCATGGGCATGGTCTTCGATATCAAAACTTTTCAGCAAACGAGCACTGACCTCAGCACTGATCGAGACCTCGTTTTCCAGCGCAGCAGCTTTGATCTTTTCTTTCAGATCCAACGGGATTTTCAGTGACAGACTTGATATCTCGCTCATTTCATTACCTTTATGGCAGGAGAAAATCTCAAGCTATGCCAGTATCCTGACAAAGTCCATACTGAAACAAAAAATTAATATAAATGTCATGAAAACCACAAAAAAATATAAAAAAATCATACTTTGGATGTGATATATATCTCAGTTTTATCTCACATTTTTCATCCAGGCTTTTATCTTTATCAAATCGACTATCTGCGCCGGATCGATTTAACATTTCCATCTATCCGTTCCACCGGTAAATAAATAGCCGCTGGAAAAATTATCAATCGAGGTTCGGATTCTTCTGGATCTGTATTCTTTGACACGTCCGTCAAAAATAAATGAGAACTCCGCGTAATATTATTACAAGGAATGCATAGCTGACCGATGGCGCTCACAACGCTATGCCATGCCGTTAACACTTAACGTTGTTAACATTTAACTGGCACATCAACCGGCGGATGCAGATAACGGTTAGCCGCCGCGTTGACGAGAACCAAAGTGTCCCGCCAACGCCCGCACAGCAGGGGTTGTCTATCGGCGAGCTCATCCAGGCATCGGGCAGGTTAATCGATTGATCGAAAAGTTTTAACAGCATAGAATACGCGCCCCTGTAACCATAAGGAAGTAAATGTGTCACACCATCACCTGTGGGAAATGATCAGAATCCTCTATTTCCTGGGCCTTTCGGTCTCGACGCTATTTACTTTTTTTATGAGCAAAGATAATTCTCTGACCATGCGCTTTCTGGCATCTATATTAATCGGCGTCACCTGGCCATTAAGTTTTCCCGTGGTCATCGTTTTTTCATTTTTTTAATTATTATCACTTAATGAATTAGCAGACATGATATTTGCAGCCCGGTTCAACTGCGGGTAGCACGGAGAGAAAAGAACACCAGCGCTGATGCGGGTTCGGTGTTAATAATCAGACCGCGTCCTGCCGCCGGCATACATTAATTAGGCTATTCGTTTTCCGGCGGCTGGCTCAACATCGCTTGCAGATCCTGCCTGAGCAGCGACATCTGGCTGGCATATTTCTCTTTATGCTCCGCGTCTTCAATCAACTGCACGATCGTCTCCGATAGGGTAATGCCGCGGCGTTGCGCCAGCGCCGCCAGGCGCTGCCAGACCAGATATTCAAGATCGATGGATTTTTTGCGGGTATGCTGGTGCTCTGCGTTGAAGTGCCTTTTGCGCCGGGCGCGAATCGTCTGTTTCATGCGGTTTTCCAGCGCCGGATTCATGCACTGTGCAATCCACTCCAGCACCAGCGCTGGCTGGCTTTCCATTTTCAGCAACCGACCTACGGCTTCATCGGCCGCGCTTTGTTCGATAAAGCGCGTAACTGGTTCACCTTCGCGATGTTTTTTGACCAAGTACTTCCACTTCCAGCCGCACTCAAGATTTTTTAGTTGTTGATATTTCATACATTATTCTTTAGTGACCGTGTAACGTGCCTGAACTTGTCTCCATTGTTGCCCGATATTCCCGTTTCAGGCAATGCCTGACTGCCTATTTTTCGTCCAAAAATTCGCCTATAGATGTTCTCTTGTTCGCATCTCCGGACTCAGCGCATATGCAGCCCCAAGAATTCTTGTATAATTGCGGTTTTCCTTTAAACGATTACAGCAGATACTTTGACCAGCAACCGACTCGAATGGCAGCAACTGCTGCCCGATCATACGCCATATCAGACGTTATTCTCCCAGGCAGCCCAACTTGCCCCCGCCGAGTTCTCCGCGGTACAGCCGCGCCTGGCCGATGCGCTAACGATTTTCTGCCATCCCCGCTCGCCTTCCCGCTTCATGTTATTGAAGGCGCAGGAGAACAACGCCTATCTGGCATTGATTGCCAATGCCATCGCTCATCTGCCAGCCCGTCAATCGGAAACGCTGCATGGTAACCGTTATCAGATCGACGGCCGTCAGATCAGTATCCAGCCGGCCCAGTATCCGGACGACAATTTTGCGGCCACCCTGCGCTGCGGCTATCAGGAGTGGATCGAGCCGGAACAGTTGTTTGGCTGCGTGAGGATGTATCAGGACGATATCAGCCTACAGCCCGGCCTGCTCCATCGCGTCAACGGCGGCACGTTGATTCTGTCCGCCCGAACATTGCTGGCTCAGCCGCTGATGTGGCTGCGACTCAAGCAGATCATTATTGACGGTCAGTACCACTGGCTGTCTCCCGACGAACGGCGGCCCTTGCCGGTGGCTATTCCACCGATGCCTGTCGATCTGCGTCTGATTGTGCTCGGCGATCGTGAAAGCCTTGGCGATATCCATGAGATGGAGCCGGAGCTGGGCGAACTGGCAATCTATGGCGAATTTGAATCACAATTGCAACTGATCGAACCCGAAGACATGGTGCACTGGTGTTCCTACATCAATGCGCTCTGTCTGGAAAACCAGTTGCCGCTGCTGGCCGCCGATGCCTGGCCGGAACTGTTTACGCTGGCGGTGCGTTACAGCGGCGATCAGGGTAATGTCCCCTTGTGCCCGCAATGGCTGCTCCATCAACTCAAACACGCCGCGCTCTATGCCCGTGAGGAAGACATCACCGGACAGGCTATTATTGATGCCGTGACCGCGCGCCGCTGGCGTGAAGGTTACTTGTCCGAACGGATGCAGGACGAAATCGAGCTTGGTCAAATCTTGATCGAAACCGAAGGCGACATGATCGGTCAGGTTAACGGTCTGTCGGTGCTGGAGTATCCCGGTTATCCGCTGATGTTCGGCGAACCGACCCGCATCAGTTGCGTGGTGCATCCCGGCGACGGCGAACTGACCGACGTCGAGCGCAAAGCCGAACTGGGCGGCAATCTGCATGCCAAAGGCATGATGATTATGCAGGCGTTCCTGATTTCCGAGCTGGAACTGGAACAGCAGTTGCCATTCTCCGCATCGATTGTATTTGAACAGTCCTACAGCGAAGTCGATGGCGACAGCGCCTCGCTGGCTGAGCTCAGCGCGCTGGTCAGCGCGCTATCGCTGCTCCCCATCAATCAACAACTGGCCGTGACCGGTTCTGTCGACCAGTTTGGGCACGTGCAACCGATCGGCGGCGTTAACGAAAAGATCGAAGGATTTTTCGAAGTATGCCAGCGCCGTGGTCTGACCGGCAAACAGGGTGTGATCATTCCTGCGACCAATCAGCGTCATTTGTGTTTGCAGCCGGAAGTGGTCGACGCGGTACGCGAAGGACAATTCCATATCTATGTTGTAGATTCAGTGGCCGAAGCGCTAATGCTGTTAACCCAAATGCCGTACGATGACGATCGGCAACCCAGTCTATTGGCGGCTATCCGCGAGCGAATCGCGCAGTTGGCGCCTCCGGAACGCCGTCGCTTCCCGTGGTTTTTCCGTTGAGGAAACTGGTTGGGCCAGAAGCAACAGACTTGCTCAGCGTACATCTGTACGCTAACCTGCGTGCTCCACAAAAACAGGGCTTATAGAAACATGGTAGACAAACGCGATTCCTATTCCAAAGAAGACCTTTTCGCCAGCGGACGCGGTGAACTGTTTGGGCCGCTGGGGCCACAACTGCCGGCTGGCAACATGCTGATGATGGATCGTGTCATTTCGATGACCGAAGAAGGCGGTCTGCATGGAAAAGGCTATGTGGAAGCAGAACTGGATATCCGTCCGGATCTGTGGTTTTTCGGTTGCCACTTTATCGGCGATCCGGTGATGCCAGGCTGCCTGGGTCTGGATGCCATGTGGCAGTTGGTAGGCTTCTATCTCGGCTGGCTGGGTGGCGAAGGAAAAGGCCGCGCGCTGGGCGTAGGCGAAGTGAAATTCACCGGTCAGGTGCTGCCAGAAGCGAAAAAAGTGACTTATCGCATTCACTTTAAACGCGTTATCAACCGTAGGCTGATCATGGGTATCGCTGATGGTGAAGTTCTGGTGGACGGTCGTCTCATCTATACCGCAACCGACCTAAAAGTGGGTCTGTTTAAAGACACCAGTACCTTCTGATAGCAGATAAAACGCGGCTATAACGCCGCGTTTTGCTATGAAGGGCGATTCCTGCGCGGGTTGATGCCCCACCTCTCGACACGCCAGCTGCTTTTTTATCTGCGATTTTCCGGCGCGACCATTCGCCGTATGATTGTTCCCTCCACGACGACTTTCCTTATGACTACATGCCGCGTAGCGGATGATTTCTGTTGATGGTTTATGCCGGATGAGCCAATGCGGAACTCGCAACATAAAAATCCGCCTCGCTGGGTGGTAACGGCGTACATCCGCGAATCCGATCGGCGATCTTCTCCGCCATCATGATCGTGGTGGCGTTGAGGTTGCCGGTGATAATCTGCGGCATGATCGATGCATCCACCACCCGCAATCCGGAAAGCCCGTGCACTCGTCCCTGACCATCCACCACTGCCATTGCATCCTGCCCCATTTTGCAGGAACAGCAAGGATGATAGGCGGTTTCCGCCTGCCGGCGAATAAAGGCATCCAGTTCCCTGTCGCTCTGCGCCTGCGGCCCCGGGCTAATTTCACTTCCCCGATAACGATCCAATGCCGGTTGCGACATGATTTCCCGGGTAATGCGAATCGCCGCGCGAAATTCCTGCCAGTCCTGTTCGGTCGACATATAGTTGAACAGAATACTCGGATGCTGACGCGGGTCGCGGGATCGCAAATGGATGCGGCCGCGGCTTGGCGAACGCATCGATCCGACATGCGCCTGGAACCCATGCTCACGCACGGCCTGAGAACCGTTGTAATTGATCGCCACCGGTAAAAAATGGAATTGCAGATTGGGCCAGTCAACGGCCGCGCTGCTGCGGATAAACCCGCCGGCTTCAAACTGATTGCTGGCGCCGATGCCGGTGCCGAGAAATAACCATTCGGCGCCGATCTTCGGCTGATTGATCCACTTCAACGCCGGATAAAGCGAAACCGGCTGTTTACAGCGGTACTGCAGATACATTTCCAGATGATCATGGAGATTCTGCCCGACACCCGGCAAATGCTGCACCAACGGAATATCCAGACTGCGCAACACATCCGCCGGCCCGACGCCGGAACGCTGCAATATCTGCGGCGAGGCGATCGCTCCCGCGCACAGCAGGACTTCTCGCCGGGCGAAAACCTGTTGCGGCTGATTGCCGTCGCCACGCAGATAACTGACGCCGATGGCCTGCTTGCCGTCGAACAGGAGGCGATCGGTCAGCGCATGGGTCACAATGGTCAGGTTCGGGCGCCCCCGCGCCATGTCCAGATAACCGCGTGCGGTGCTGGAGCGGCGTCCGTCAGGGGTTACCGTGCGATCCATGGGGCCAAACCCTTCCTGCTGATAGCCGTTCAGGTCATCCGTACACGGATAACCAGCCTGTACGCCTGCGGCGACCATCGCATGAAAAAGCTCGTTGTTTCCCGCTTTGGGTGTCGTCACACACAACGGACCTTGATCGCCATGATAAGCATCGGCGCCGCTGTCGCGCCGTTCCGCCAGGCGAAAATACGGCAGGCAGTCGCGGTAGTGCCAGTCCGCCAGACCGGGCATGCTCGCCCAGTGTTCAAAATCCATGGCGTTGCCGCGAATGTAGCACATGCCATTAATCAGCGACGAACCGCCCAATCCTTTACCTCGGCCGCACTCCATGCGCCGGTTATCCATATGCGGTTCCGGATCGGTTTCATAGGCCCAGTTATAACGCCGCCCCTTTAATGGCCAGGCCAACGCGGCCGGCATCTGAGTCCGAAAATCCAGCCGGTAGTCCGGTCCGCCCGCCTCCAGCAGCAGAACGCTGACATCCGGGTCTTCCGTCAATCGGGCGGCCAGTACGTTACCGGCAGAGCCGGCGCCAATAATGATGTAGTCATAATCCATGTCATCCTCCGTCAGCATTAAAAAATCGGCTTGAAATCTCCCAGTTCGACCTGAATGGATTTGGTTTGGGTGTAGCTTTGCAGCGTGACGATGCCATTTTCACGCCCGATGCCCGAGTGCTTGTAACCGCCGACCGGCATTTGCACCGGCGATTCCCCCCAGGTGTTGATCCAGCCGATCCCGGCCTGCAGCTGCTGGATAACCCGATGCGCCCGACTGATGTCTCGCGTCACCACGCCAGCCGCCAGCCCATAATCGCTAGCATTAGCGCGTCGAATCACCTCGTCCTCATCGCTATATGTGAGGATGCTCATCACCGGCCCGAAAATCTCTTCGCGTACGATAATCATGTCATCCCGGCAATCGGTGAACACCGTCGGAGCCACCCAGGCGCCACGCGCGAATGCCTCGCCTTCCGGCACGCCGCCTCCGGTCAACAATCTGGCGCCTTGAGCTTTGCCAAGTTCGATGTAACGCAGCACCGACTCCCGATGGGCAGCGCTCGCCAGCGGACCAAAATTCACCGCCGGGTCGGTCGGCTCACCCATACGGATACGGGCTACGCGCTCAAGAATTTTGCGTTCAAAAGCCGGCTTCAGCGCCGTCGGGATAAATACCCGCGTACCATTGGTGCACACCTGTCCGCTACTGAAAAAATTGGCCGCCATGGCGATATCGGCAGCCCGATCCAGATCGGCGTCATCAAAAATGATCAGCGGCGATTTGCCGCCCAGTTCCAGGGTCACCGCTTTAAGGCTGGACTCGGCGGCATTCGCCATCACCGTTTTGCCGCTAACCACGCCGCCGGTAAAAGACACTTTGGCGATGCCGGGATGGCGCGTCAGCGCCTGACCAACGCGCTTTCCGCTGCCGGTCAGCACATTAAATACACCCGCCGGTAGCCCCGCTTCATGGTAGATCTCCGCCAGTTGCAAAGTTGTCAGTGAGGTCACCTCGCTGGGTTTAAAGATCATGGCATTGCCCGCCGCCAGCGCAGGGGCGGATTTCCAGAGCGCGATCTGAATCGGGTAATTCCAGGCGCCAATCGCCGCCACCACGCCCAACGGTTCTCGCCGGGTATAGACAAAGGACAAGTCGCGCAGCGGGATCTGCTGTCCTTCCAGCGACGGCGCCAGCCCGGCGTAATACTCCAGCACATCAGCCCCGGTGGCGATGTCTACCGTTCGGGTTCCCGCCAGCGGTTTGCCGGTATCGTGGGTTTCCATCAGCGCCAGTTCATCATTACGTTCGCGCAGTATCGCCACGGCGCGCTGCAATACTCGCGCCCGTTGCATCGCGGTCATCGCCGCCCACAGCTGCTGTCCATGCTGCGCAGATGTAACCGCCCGCTCAATGTCGCCGGCCGTGGCTTCCTGTAACTGGGCAATAACCTCGCCCGTCGCCGGGTTGACGGCAGGAAATCTGTCGCGGCCGTCGCTATTGACCCGCTCTCCGTGGATAAACAACGGCTGTAAACCATAAAGTGACATGATCAGTTCTCCTGTTCAGGTACGGCGCAAGGCGCCGTCTTCAGCAGACAGTCGATAAAGTGGCAGGCCACCGCCAAAGGCTCCTCCCGACTTCCCCCGTTGTCGCTCAACGCACTGCGCAGCCATAATCCGTCAATCAACCCCGCCAGACCTCTTGCCGCGCGGCGTGCCTCTTCACGCGGCAAGCAGCGACGAAATTCGACACACAGGTTGGAATAGAGCCTGCGACTACTGACGCGCTGTAGCCGGTAAAGATTGGGGGAATGCATGCTGCTGGCCCAAAAGGCCAGCCAGGTTTTCATCGCAGCCGCGTTGGTCTGGCTCGCATCGAAATTACCCGCCACCATCGCCCGCAAACGTAATTTGGGATCGTCGGAGGTCAGTGCGGTCAGGCGCGTCCTGACGGCGGTACCCAGTAGGCGCAGCAGATGACGCATGGTGGCGTCAAGCAGGCCATTCTTGTCCTGAAAATAGTGGCTGATGATGCCGTTAGAAACGCCTGCCCGCCGGGCAATCTGCGCAATGGACGCCTCATGTAGCCCGACTTCGTCAATCGCCATCAACGTGGCGTCAATCAATTGCTGTCGCCTGATCGGTTGCATCCCGACTTTGGGCATAAACACCTCCTGCCGCGGACGCAGTACGGCTACGTCCGCCGAATTGTTGTCTGGTTATCAGGGTCCATTGAAACTTTTTTTAATTGAACGATCAATCAAAAATAAATCGACCGGCGAGTAATCGCAGAAGTGACGACGACCGCGAGAGATCGATCAGGTCACGTTTTTGCGATCAATTCCGGATTCTGGTGGTTTGCGGTTTCCGGCGAGCAAGGTATACTGGGCTATCGAAATGAAATAGTGTTTTAAAAAATGCAGTTGTCCGCACATATAAAGGAACGAACATGAAAATTGCACTGATTAACGAGAACAGCCAGGCCGCAAAGAACGCGATCATCGCCGCTGCCCTGTCCAAAGCCGTTGAACCGCAAGGTCACACCGTATACAACTACGGTCAATATGCTGTTGAAGACGCCGCGCAGCTGACCTACATCCAGAACGGTATTCTGACTGCCATCCTGCTGAACTCCGGTGCCGCTGATTTCGTGGTCACGGGTTGCGGTACCGGTCAGGGTGCCATGCTGGCCTGTAACTCTTTCCCGGGTGTGATCTGTGGTCTGGTTGTTGACCCGTCTGACGCTTACCTGTTCTCCCAGATCAACAACGGTAACGCGGTTTCCCTGCCTTACGCCAAAGGCTTTGGCTGGGGCGCCGAGCTGAATCTGGAAAACCTGTTCACTCAGCTGTTCAAAGAAGAAGGCGGCCGCGGCTACCCGAGCGATCGCGTAGTCCCGCAGCAGCGTAACAAGAAAATCCTGGATGCTGTGAAAGAAGTGACCTATCGGGATCTGATCACCATTCTGAAAGGTCTGGATCAGGATCTGGTCAAAGGCGCTATCGCCGGTCCGAAATTCCAGGAATACTTCTTCGCTAACAGCACCAACGCTGAGCTGACCAGCTACATTAAATCCCTGCTGAACTAATTCGCCGGGTACTCGTTTATTGCGACCACCGCTCCGGCGGTGGTTTTTTTTTTGCCGGTGATTCTGCCGACTTTCGACTGGGTCGAACAACAGTTAGCCAGACGTTTCAAAAGCCTGAAATACTGCTTGACCATAACTGGGCGACTCCCTATAGTAGCGCCCCGTTGCCCCTTACGGCGACGATCCGGTGAGGTGTCCGAGTGGCTGAAGGAGCACGCCTGGAAAGTGTGTATACGTGAAAACGTATCGAGGGTTCGAATCCCTCCCTCACCGCCAGATTAAAAACAAAAACCCCACGACGCAAGTCTGGGGTTTTTGTTTTTAAACCGATGACGGGACGGACGAGAGCCATTAAGAGGTCGGTAAGACCCGACAATATTGTGGCAGTTGATGTTCACGAAAAAGATGAACCATCCGTTAAAAATAGGAAATATTCGCATTCCTTTATATAACGAACTGCCAATCCGCTCTCTTTGACACTACCCTCCTTAGGATACAACGGCTATATTAGCCAGATACTAAACAACTCTTTGATATAAAAATAAAACAATCGAACCCCCCTATTAATCACCCAGCTTATATTTGCTTGCGAGACGTAAATAAAAATCGCTTTTTTATTGCCATTAATGTTCACTTAATCTAAATAAAATAAATTCATCGTTGTAAGATAATTATACTTTTTTATCTCCATCCTCATTTCTGGCGGAGCATTCCAACATGACCATTGTGAAAAAATTAGCTATCGCAATCAGTATTTTTTCGCTGGCGCTGATTAGCGTAGGCGGTTTTGGTCTTCATTCACTTAGCCAGTCAAAAGATCGTCTGGAATATGTGATGACTAACACATTACCCAGCCTTGATAATCTGGTGAAATCGAATAACGCATTAAACGATGCACGTAGCGATCTGGCGCTTATTTTTCTCACCCGGGAAGATCAGCAACGTAATACCTTAAAACGCGCGCTTGATGATTCTCTGAGCAGCGTTGAAAAACTGAATGCTACATATAAAAAGGATCTGGTTTCTGATAGCAAAGATGCGCAGATGGCCAGTGATAATCTGCAATATCTGAGCGACTTCCGTGCCGCCAAAGATAAGCTGTTTCAGCAGTCCCAAACCGATACTCAGGCCGCGGAGAAAGCCTTCGCCTCTCAGGGCTATGTCACGCTGGCTCAGGAGAAACTGGTAAAAGGCTTTCAGGCTCAGTACGACTACAACGTAGATCTGGCTGGTGGACTGCAGGAACAAAATAACACCAGTTTCAAACAGGCTTTCTTCGGGCTGGTCGGGTTGATTGTGGTCGCCCTGCTCGCCGCCGGTACCTTGTCCACGGTGATTATCAGCTATGTGCGTGCCAGCCTGAACGCCCTGCGTCAGACGCTGATTTCCGTCAGTGAAAATCTGGATTTGACCCTGCAAGCCGACACCAGAAAGAATGATGAAATCGGCCAAACCGCCAGCGCCTTTAACAACCTGATTCAGCGATTCGCCACCGTTCTGACCGACGTGCGTTCCGCCAGCGAAAGCGTTTCAACGGCATCCGGCGAAATCGCCGCCGCCAATGAAGACCTCTCATCCAGAACGGAAGAGCAAGCCTCTTCGCTGGCGCAGACCGCCGCCAGTATGCATGAAATCTCGTCCACCATCGAAAGCAACGTTGACAATACTTCCCAAGCCAATCGGCTGGGTCAGCAAGCAAGCGTCGCGGTCCAGCATGGCGATGAAGCGGTGCAGCGTATGATGCACGCAATGGACGAGATCGCTAACGGGTCCGCAAAAGTAGCCGATATCACCAACCTGATTGAGGGTATCGCCTTCCAGACCAACATTCTGGCGCTGAATGCCGCCGTGGAAGCCGCCCGGGCGGGTGAACATGGCCGTGGCTTCGCGGTGGTGGCCGGCGAGGTCCGCACGCTGTCCCAGCGCTCCTCATCCGCCGCCAAAGAGATCAAGACCCTAATCGACAGTGCGATTGCCGCCGTAAAACATGGCGCGCTACAGGCTGATGAAGTCCGCGATGCCATCAGCAACGTGAAAGGCGTGATTCAGAACGTATCCAGCCTGGTCAACGAAGTGTCGCTGGCATCGGAAGAACAAAGCCGCGGCATATCCCAGATTAACACCGCCATCAACCAGATGGAGGCTGTCACACAGCAGAATGCCGCGATGGTGGAACAAGCCTCCTCGGCGGCCGATTCGCTTAACGAGCAGGCCACCAAATTGCGCCAGTCGGTGGAAACCTTCAAACTAAACGGGAACGCGCATTTTATTGACGCCCATACCATGAACGACATACACCCTTTGCGCCTCGGCAATCACTGATTGACCGGAGGTTACGGTGAAAAAAAGGGCTGCTCGCGCAGCCCTTTCGCTTTTACGTCAACCAGGAATCAGGAATACGCCACCAGCGTACGTTGACACAGCTCTGAGCGAACACAGTCCTCCTTGCCAAAGGTGACAATGCCCACCATGCCATCTTCCGTAAATCGCTCCAGCGCGTCGCGCAGACCCGATTTCACGCCGGCTGGCAAGTCACACTGCGTAATATCGCCATTGACGATCACCGTAACATTCTCGCCCAGACGCGTCAGGAACATCTTCATCTGATTGACGGTAACGTTCTGCGCTTCGTCCAGAATCACCACCGCGTTTTCGAACGTCCGCCCGCGCATATAGGCGAATGGAGAGATCTCTACCTTGGCGATTTCCGGCCGCAGGCAGTATTGCAGGAAGGAAGAGCCGAGCCGACGCTGCAACACGTCATACACCGGCCGAAAATAAGGTGCGAATTTCTCCGCGATGTCGCCCGGCAGGAAGCCGAGATCTTCCTCCGCCTGCAATACCGGCCGCGTAACGATAATACGTTCAACCTCTTTATGAAGCAGTGCTTCAGCCGCTTTGGCCGCACTGAGAAACGTTTTGCCACAACCCGCCTCACCGGTGGCAAAGATTAACTGTTTATTTTCTATTGCAGACAAGTAGTGTTCCTGAGCTGGGGTTCGGGCCTCAATCATTGAGGTGTCACGGCTTTCACGCGCCATACCGATAGCTTCAATTCCTCCCAACTGAACCAGAGAAGTGACCGAATCTTCTTCACGCTGACGATGACTGCGCGATTCGCGTCTGATAACACGTTTGGCTTCACGACGCGCTTTGATCACTGCTTTTTGTCTTCCCATAGTGGCACCTTACAGTTTGTTTCACTGACCGTACGACCCTGGGTCGACGGTGTTTTGTTCACAAATGAGGTTGGCTTCCTTATTAAGCCGTAACACAAGTGGAATGAAAAAAGCCGACGCGAAGTTGGCGCTGTCGCCTTTACTGGCATGACGGCGCATTCGGCATCGGCTTTGAGGCATGGAGCGGGAATCACTCCGAGGACCATATCGCAACAAACAGGGGACAGTGAGAAAATGAAGCGGGAGGGAGAGCCTCCGCATCGATGAGGCGGTAAATACGGGCGAATTTGCTGACTATTCCGTCCAGGGAAGGACTCTACCATTCGCGCTCCTCACTGTGACAATAACTATTCGGGTGAATAATGATTGACCGTATCAGGCACCCGACATCTGAGGATGAAATTACCGCCCACAGATGTCATTAAGATGACAGTGCTATATTTTGCCCCGGCATGGCAAGTATTTTCACATCACCATAACATAAAACTATGAGCTGGATTTCCTCCGCCGGTCAGCGGAGGAGCGCGAAGGTTAGTAATGCTTCTGCCAGTGCAGATATTGATCGTACTTCCGCAGAGCGCTGCGGTATGTATTCTGCTCTATATCAGGCAAATAATCGCAAATACGCTGCTGAATATTGCCATCCGAGGAGAAGCTTTCCTGCGGGTAATTCTTCGACAACAGCAATTCATCCAGGCGTCGCAAGCGGATGACATATTCCCGCATCGTGCTATGGCGCACCTCAGTCTGCTCGATCAGATAGTGCGTGAACGCTTTGATATCGAAATAATTGGCGTGTGTATTGCAGGACACTTCACTGCAAAAACGACATAAGGGGATGAGTTCTTCCTGCACAGATTCCCAGATAGTGTTGTCAATCAGCCGGTCCATCATGGCTATCGACTTTTTATTGATGAGCTGATCGCGAAATACCAGCGAAACACGATCCAGTTCCTTGGCACAATTGGCGCAGTGTGTTTGCCTGTGTTTGAAGTCTTTCAAATAACGGCTCAGAAGCTGCTTCTTCCTGGTTGCTTGAGGCATGAGTCCATTCCTGACAGTAGTGTGGGTACAACTACATATCTGCGTGCTCCAAAATTAAACGTCACTCATTAATTTCGCACGCAGACGCTTTATCGCCTGGCTATGCAACTGACTAACGCGAGACTCTCCGACCTCCAGAACCGCCCCAATCTCCTTTAGGTTCAGTTCTTCCTGATAATAGAGGGTCAACACCATTTTCTCTCGCTCTGGTAGGCTTTCAATCGCGTCCATCACTCGCTGGCGTAAATTCACGTCCATCAGTTGATTTAACGGATTGGCTTCCTCATTTCCTTCCAGTAACGCCTCAGCGCTATCCCCATGCTCTTCCCGCCATTCATCGTAAGAAAACAACTGGCTATTGTTGGTATCCAGAAGAATCTGGCGATACTCCTCCAGCGAGATATTCAGGGTTTGGGCCACTTCCTGTTCGGTAGGTGCCCGGCCGAGTGACTGTTCAGCCTGCTGCATTGCCTGCGCGACTTCCCGGGCGTTACGCCTGACACTGCGTGGCGCCCAGTCCCGGCTGCGCAGCTCATCCAGCATCGCGCCACGAATACGTTGCACGGCATAGGTGGTGAATGCCGTGCCCTGCAACGAATCATAACGTTCTACGGCACTGAGCAGCCCGATCCCCCCTGCTTGCAGGAGATCATCGAGCTCGACGCTTGCCGGGAGACGAACCTGTAAGCGTAAGGCTTCATGGCGCACCAGGGGAACATAGCGCTTCCATAATGAATTTTTATCCATTGTGCCTTCAGCGGTATACAGTTCGCTCACAGTGATAAATACCTATAAAATTAAGGTGCTCAGTAACATTATGCGTTTAGCATACTATGGCAATCGGCAGAATAGGTGTAGAAAAAAGGCTTTTTTCAGATATGCAGCCGGATTCCCATTTCTGAATATTGTAGCCGCTATAGCGTAAGGTGGGTACCTGCCCCAGTAGAGTAAGCCATTTTTTGTGATGTACAGTTATTGACTGATAATGCAAGAAACTATTAATACAATAATAGTCATTGATGGCAGAAGGGAAATCAGGCTACTTGCAAACGCCTACGGTGATAAACCGTCATTACCGGATAATCAACATAATAAAATATGATTGAGAAATAAGGCCCCATCCCACCGGCGCCTTATTCCTGTTGCTCAGCCAATTTTAGCTATTAAGCTTATTACCATATTTTTCAACAAGATAATCTTTATATTCGGAATAGCGGTTTTGCGCATCCTTGATCGTCGTCACCACCCAGGCGAATGAGCTTTCTCTGTGATTGACGTCACAGACAAAAGACGCATCAATCCGCGCAATATGGGTTGATTCTCCCACCCTATCCAGAACGGCAGACAATGCAACCTGATCCAAAAACCAGACAGCATTATTCTTCATCAAATTATTCCATATAAACAAAGCAACTTTTTTGATGAAACGTCTGGATTCCTCGCCGCCGTTAAGGTAGACAAATCCGGCAATGGCTTTTTCCCAGAACGGTGAACTTTCGCTTTTCGTCAAAGCAATATCCGCTGACGCGACAGTATGCTCGACAAATTGCCAGCCATTTTTCATCAGGCAATCCGCATCGACAATAATCAGCGGCCCTTTAACGGCAGACAACAGATAATTAGCCGCCACAAATCGCCTGCAAGCATAGTGCACATTAATGCCGGGCACATCAGCAATCGATTCAACCGTACAGGAAATATTCAGTTCAGGAAACCGCATCCGTTTCGCTTTAATATCATCAGCCGTCACCTCGTCAATATTATAGACGTGAAGGTGTACATTGAATTTTTCACGGTTGGTTTCATAGAGTGAATAAATCAGATGTACGGCATGCTGATGATAATACTTCACATCACACGCGATAAGTATGGTGGGTTTGTCATTATCATGATCTCTTTTATGTAACCATTGATAATGCTCATAACTGATATTCTCTTTTTTCGATACCAGTGAACTGAAATCAATATATGAGTCAGGATAACCACCGCTCTTGAATATGGTCGAGACGATCATCAGCAAAGTCAGCGGGTCTTCACCAATAAGATAGGAGTTGGCGGTCATTCTTTTGACGAGCAACAACGCATACTCATAATCGTCTTCCAGAATACAGGTGAGCAGCAGAATCTTAAAGATAACAGGGACATCCTGCAGAGCATCCAGGTTGTTCTCGATCAGAGCGACAGCATGTTCTATCGCGCCAATCCGGAACAACAGCTGGATAGAGGCAACCAGATATTCAAGATTCGGCGCCAGCTCTAATACATCGCTAAGATAACTGACAACACTGTCAATATATTCGGCCGGCATATGTACCTGCTGACCGTTCCATTTTTCATCCAGCGCCAGATTAGACAAGGCAATCGCATTCAGCAGCAATTTCAGTGCGCGATCCTGCGCCTCCGGCAAATTGCTCTGACTGGCGGCCAGTTTTTTGTTCAGGGTATAAATATCGCAGCTTCTATTGACAATCACATCAACGATAATTTCTTTCGGCAGGTCGCCAATATCGCCAATCATCAACTCCCGGCTGAACACATCCCGATAATATTGATGTGTCGATTTTACATGCGTGTAGTCCGCCATAAGCAACCTTCAATTCATTGTATTTACTGTTACGGCAACATGATCAGGCATATTACATCATGCCTTTCCGGGTGATCGGCACAACCACCCGGAAAGTGACTTATCAGTCGGCCGCCGGGATAAAGAACATGATGGTCTCTGCCCACCCTTCGGTATAGTGGCGCAGATAAATGCGATAATCATTCCGCAGGCTCAGGATATATTCAGGAATCTTCCAGAAGTCGCTCGGATAATGATAAACCGCCACCGCCAGTTTCGGGTGATCATCCTGAATATGCTGTTTCATTCCGGTCAGTGCGGCGATTTCCGCCCCTTCCAGATCCAGCTTGATAAAGGTAACGGGCTCATTGACTACGCTATCCAGCGTCGCCACTTCAATTTTTACGTTCCCTTCCTCCGAAATATGGCTGGCGGAACCATCGCCCGAGGAAAAGCTCAGCGTCGTATTCCGGTCGAACAATCCAAGCGGGTGATAGGTAACGCCATGCAGATGCTGCATATTCTTTTTAGCCAACACCAGCGTATCGCTGCCCGGCTCGAAGAAATGGATGCCGCCATAACCAGGGCAACGTTTGGCGAATTCCAGGCTGGTAAAGCCATCAAACCCGCCGCCATCGACAAAAACCTCGCCATCGGAAAACGTAACGAACGGCTCGAAATACTGCCTGTCGACACAAAAATCGTATTTATCGATCGCGGTCAGGTTGGCTTCCAGGCGAAAACGCAAAATGTCGTCAAATACCTGGCGGGACTCATCATCGACCAGCAGCCCGCGGATCCACTCGAATTTTGCGGTGTTGGTCGCATACTCTTTACGCATCTCGGTAATGCATTCAAGCTGGGGCACCGTGCCGTGGCTCAAATCGGCAAACGCGAAATAGTCCATCACCTCGTTGACGCCTGCCGCCTTCAGTTTTTCCACGCCGGTTCTGGGGCGGGAATTGGTCACTGCAGATACCACCATGCAGTCCTTCTCGATTTGATTCAGGCGCAGCACCGGCTTGCCCAACCATGTCGTCAGGTCGGTGTATTCATCAATAAAACCGTCGACCGGCGCGACGTTGGCGACGGCCTCCGCGTACTGGTTAACGCCCAGTACGTAGTGTTTAACACCATCGGCACGGGTAAACCGCTCAAAAAAGTCAGCTGTTGCGCTGTTCGCTGCCGCAGGCTTACTGGCTGTATTCATTCGTCTTCTCTCCAATACCTTCTGATATCGCAATGAGTCATCACCCTCATCATGCACCGCTCCGACAGGCTGTTGTCGGCAAACGCGGCTTTACCAGTAAAAGTTTAGTGACAGTAACACCGGGTGATCTCTAAACCGATACAGTACAAAATCAGCAACACATTGATTTATATATTTATCAAATCACGGATTTACTCCGTAATCCGAACCTTCTCTCCTCTATGCGCGCTGGCTGCGGCGGCCTGGAGATAACGAATACCGCGCATCGCAACATCGGCGCCAAACACATACTCGCACGCGCCTTCTTTCAGATAAGAAGCAATGTCCTCGTAGTAATTGGCGAACGCTTCAATAAATCCGGCGGGATGGCCGGCTTTAAAACGGTTGTATCGAGGCTGGGATGCGATCAGGTTATCCGGGTGCGTTCTGTCGATCACAGAAGAGACACCGTTGATATTGCTGAGTTTCAAATGCTCAGGGTCCATCTGTAGCCACTCTGCCGATCCTTTGCTGCCATAAACCCGGATACGCAACCCATTGCGATAACCCAGCGCCGCCTTGGTGTACCAGTAATTGCACACGACCTGATTGGTGTAACCGGAAATGCAGTGAACCGTATCCACCACATCCGGGATCTCGCCGAACCGATGGTGCACCGCATATACATCCTGCGCCAGCTCACCAATGATGTAATCCACCATCTGGTGGGCATGCACGCCCAGATCCAGCGACACGGTGGGGATCACGCCGTCATGCTGGCGCCAGTCCTGCGGACGCGGCACCGCCCCGCTTTTCACATGGCGCAAAAAGCCTTCCTGAGGCATTTCAACCATAACCTGCCTGATCTGGCCCAGCTCACCATCGGCGATCCGCTGTTTCAGCTCCCTGACCATTGGGTAACCGGAATAATTGAAGGTGACCAGCAGAGTCCCGTTCATTTTTTCCAGTGCATGCTGAATCTCGGCCACTTCCTCCACGCTGGTCGCCAGCGATTTCTCACAAATCACCGGCAACTGATGCTCAATGCAGGCAATCACAATCTCTTTATGCGTCGGCGTCGGCGTTAGAATGACGACCGCATCCAGTTTACTGGCTTCCGCGTGCAAAAAACCGGTCAAATCGCGGTACACGCGGTCTTCATGAATTCCCCAACTGGCGGCGGTTTGCTGATTGATGTCATCATGGCGGCTGAAAAATCCCGATACCAGTTCGAACTGGCCATCCATCTGCGAAGCAATCTTATGCGTTTCACCGATTGCCGAATTAATGCCTCCGCCGATGAACCCGATTTTTAATGCCCCACCGTTGTTTGTTATGCTTTTCATTGCTCTTTCCCCAGAAAAGAGTGGCTCACCACCAGATGGTGTTTCAGGTTTCCGGTATTTTTTAACAGATGCGCTTTATCATTGAAGGTCATAAAGACGACGGCAGCCCGATCCCCTGGCGC